>JAUSBQ010000363.1 GCA_030651965.1 Pseudolabrys sp.
GGAACCCCCGCAGCGGTGGATAGGCAATCCTAGAGCAAGAGGAAGCCTGAAAAGGTCAGTCCACCGAGGGCCTTGCGGAGCAAACCTATAAACACCGCGCGCGGAGCGCCGGGAAACCGGCAACTTCGTTGCGACTACGCCTGCGTATCTATTCTAAAAAACATACGCAGGGCTGCGGGGTTGTTGCGACCCCGGCGTTCCGCGCGCCCTCGTTTATCGAGGGCGAAGATGGAATGAGGTTTTGGAAGACGGCCTGCCCGGGGCCGCTAAAGAATACGGGCGATGAATCACGTCTGCTTGCTACTTATCCCTCCCCCACCCAACTCGGGTTTACCCGAGTTGGGTTCGGGGAGGGATAAGAAACAAAAAAATGCCCGGCGTTTCCACCGGGCATTTTCAAATCAATCCTGCGCGCCCTCGTCTCAGTCGTCGCGATAGACCTTCTCGCGCCGTTCGTGGCGTTCCTGCGCTTCGACCGACAACGTCGCGATCGGGCGGGCTTCAAGCCGGCGCAGCGAGATCGGCTCGCCGGTCTCCTCGCAATAGCCGTAGGTGCCGTCGTCGATGCGGGCGATCGCCTCGTCGATTTTCGAGATCAGCTTGCGCTGGCGGTCGCGCGAACGCAGCTCGATCGAGCGGTCGGTCTCCGAGGAGGCGCGGTCCGCGAGGTCGGGATGGTTCACGTTCTCCTCCTGCAGATGCAGGAGCGTTTCCTTGGCTTCCTTGAGGATATCCTCGCGCCAGGCCAGCAGTTTCGCGCGGAAATACTCCCGCTGGCGCTCATTCATGAAAGGCTCCTTATCGGACGGGCGATAAGGCTTTACTTTGGCTAACATCCCACTGACCCCTGTCTTTTTTATTGTCTTACGAGAAGTCCCCTCCCGATGCGGCAGGCTTATATACGCCCGCCACGCAGGCCACAATATCCTCCTGCGCGGGCTCCGCTTGCCCGATTTGTATGAAAGCTCAATGACTTCGGCTTGGGAAAGGAGCTTCGCCGGGTAACCTTTACGGCTGCCGGATCCCGGCCTTGGCGATTTCCACGGCGACGCGAAGGCCGATCTCGCCCATCACGGCATCCAGGCCCGGGTCGCCGGTCTCCTCGGCCAGCCCATCGGCGGCCACTTTCAGCCGCGCCATGGTCGAGCCATCGACTGAACCGTCCAGCAGGCCGATTTTGAGGTCGTCGAGCACGTCGAGCGCCCGCCGGCCCTTGGCCACCGCCCGCTTCTTGCGCTCGGCCGGGCCTTCGATGCCTTGCAAGGCCATCAGGCTGTCGAGGCTGGAGATCGAGCGCAGCGATGGCGCGGCCGCCGTGTTGTGCGGTGCTTCCTGCTCGCTGACCGAGAAAGTTCCCGAAGCGGCGCGGCGTACACCGCTCGCCTTGGCGGAAAGCCCCGCCCCGTTCGTCCCGTAGATGCGCATGGCGATAGACCCCAGCCGATAGACAGTCGGTCCCCCGATACCCTGGAACTTGCGCCAGTTATGGTTAACCCCCGGTAAATGCCCGGCAAATTCTGCCGGATAGGCCCTTTGCTGCCGGGCCGCGGCAAGCCTGGCCGCTCCCCTCGATTCGCGAAACATTCGTCCAAACAACGACTTGCGCTCGCCGCGCGGTCTGGCACGGCGTTCGCATTACTCATCGCAGTCAACCGGTCACATTGGGGAGCAGTGATGACGCGGACGTGCTTCACCGCCCTTGTGGCGGCATTCTTGATCTTTTCTGCTTCGGTTCACGCCGGGGCGACCTCGCGCATCAAAGACCTCGCCAATATCGAGGGCGTGCGCCAGAATCAGTTGATCGGCTATGGCCTGGTCGTCGGTCTCAACGGCACCGGCGATACGCTGAACAACATTCCGTTCACCAAGCAATCGCTGCAGGCAATGTTGGAACGGCTGGGCGTCAACGTCCGTGGCCAGACTTTGCGCACCGGCAATGTCGCCGCGGTGATGGTGACCGCCAACCTGCCCGCCTTCTCGACGCAGGGCACCCGTATCGACATCACCGTCTCGTCGCTGGGCGATGCCAAGAGCCTGCAAGGCGGCATGTTGCTGGTGACGCCGCTGCTGGGCGCCGATGGCAATGTCTACGCGGTCGGCCAGGGCTCGGTCGCGATCGGCGGTTTCCAGGCCGAAGGCGAAGCCGCCAAGATCGTGCGCGGCGTGCCGACCGTCGGACGCATCGCCAACGGCGCGCTGATCGAGCGCGAAATCGAATTCAATCTCAATCGCCAGAGCCAGTTGCGCATGGCGCTGCGCAATCCGGATTTCACCACCGCCAGGCGCATTGCCGCGGCGATCAACGACTATATCGGCGTGCCGACTGCGGAATCGCTCGATCCCGGCACGGTGGGCATCACGGTGCCGCAGCAGTATCGCGGCAATGTCATCTCGCTGCTGACCGAGATCGAACAGCTCCAGGTCGAGCCCGATCTCTCAGCCAAGATCGTCATCGACGAACGCTCCGGCATCATCGTCATGGGCCGCGACGTGCGCGTGTCCATGGTGGCGGTGGCACAGGGCAATCTGACCGTCACCATCACCGAGACCCCGCAGGTCAGCCAGCCCGGCCCCTTCGCGCCGCGCGGCGCCGAGACCGTGGTCGTCAACCGGACGCGCATCGGCGTGCAGGAAGACGGCAAGCGGCTCGCCGTGGTGAAAGACGGCGTGTCGTTGCAGCAGTTGGTCGATGGCCTCAATGCGCTCGGCATCGGCCCGCGCGACCTGATCGCCATTCTTCAGGCGATCAAAGCCGCCGGCGCCATCCAGGCCGACATCGAGGTGATGTAATGGCTAGCACCTCATCGTCGATGGCCCTGCCCGCGCCCGGCCTGAACGCCATGGATCTGCTGAAGAACAATCCGGCGGCGGCCGCGCAATTCAAGGCCACGGTCGGCGGCAGCCTCTCCGAGGCCGGCAAGGCAAAGGCGAAAGCGGCCGCGCAGGACTTCGAAGCCGTGTTCCTCAACAGCATGCTTCAGCAGATGTTCACCGGGCTGGAAGGCGACGGCCCGATGGGTGGTAGTGGCGCCACCGGCATCTGGCGCTCGTTCCTGACGGATGAATACGCCAAGGGCTTCGCCAAAGCCGGCGGCATCGGCATCGCCGATCAGGTCTATGGCGCGCTGCTCGCCCAACAGGAGGCCCGAACATGACGCCATCCCCGAAGTCCACCGGCAAGCCGGCCCCGATCGCCTCCGTCAGCGAGGCCGAGCGCGCCATCGCCAATCTGAACATGATCATGGACCGGCTGGTCGATACCGTCGAACAGGAGACCGCCCGCGTGCGCGCCGGCAAGCTGTCCGACGCCGTCCAGAACGACGAGGCCAAGGTTGAGCTGGCCCGCGCCTATGCGGCGGAAAGCGAACGGGTCAAGGTGGCAAAGGAGCTCATTGCCAAGGACCTGCCGGACGCGCTCCAGCGTCTGCGCCAGCGGCATGGCGCATTCCGGGTGCTGTTGCAGACCAACCTGCAAGTGCTAGCCACCGCGCATGCCGTGTCCGAAGGCATCATCCGCGGCGTCTCCGGCGAACTGGCGCGCAAGCAGACGCCGTCGACTTACGGCGCGACCGGCAAGGCCAATACGCCGGGCAGCAAGACCAGCCAGCCGCTGGCGGTCAGCAAGTCGCTTTAGCCGCCGCTCCGAACGCGATCATTGCAATTTCAAAATAGGCGCAAGGCGCGCGCCTCGCAGTGCGTTTTAAGACGTCGGTAACTTGCGTTAGCGCGCCGTGAAAATTGGCGACAGCATTCCGCACATATAATTATGGCCGCTAGGAAAGCGTTAACCATACGCTTTTACCCGCCGTTACATTCCCTGTGAGAGGTTTCCCGTGAGGCTCACGCCAACTCCTTAGATTGGCGCGCGCTCAAGTGCCAGTACGGCAAACCAGAAAGGTTTTGACATGTCATCGGGAATTACTCTCTCCGCCGGCGTCCGGGCGAATTTGCTTTCGCTTCAGAACACGGCAACGCTGATGCAGACGACGCAGAATCGTCTCGCCACCGGCAAGAAGGTCAACTCGGCCCTCGACAATCCGTTGAACTTCTTCACGTCTTCGTCGCTCGGCGCCCGCGCCAGCGATCTGAGCGGCCTGCTCGACTCGATGTCGAACGGCATTCAGACCATCCAGGCGGCGAACAACGGCTTGACCGCCGTGACTTCGCTGGTTCAGCAGCTGCAGGCGACGGTGTCGCAGGCGCGCTCTGACTCGTCGGCCGGCACCGTTACCGCCGGCACCGCGACGACCCTGTCGGCGGCGACCAACTCTTCGAACTCCGCCAACAACACGATGACGTTCAGCGTCGCGAACGGCGTCGCGGTTGACATCAACGTCAACCCGGGCACCACCGCGGCGACCCTGACCGGCACCACCACGGCAGCCCTCGGTGCAGCCGAAGGCGGCGCCATCAACATCACCAGCGCCGATCTCAACGGCGGCGCGGCGGTGTCGGTGACGCTGGCGAACAACGATACGATCGCCCAGGCTGTGACCAAGATCAACCTCGCTTTGGTCGCTGCCGATGCCAACACGAGCGTCGTTGCATCGCAGAACGGCGCCGGTAATCTGGTTCTGACCAGCACCAGCGGTAACAACATCACGATCGGCGACGATGCTGGCAACGCGGCCGGCACCACTGCC
>JAUSBQ010000376.1 GCA_030651965.1 Pseudolabrys sp.
CGGGCATCCACGCCTTTCTTCTTAGCTAAGCAAGACGTGGATGGCCGGGACAAGAGGGCGTTCACGCCCGTCTTCGACGGGCTATGCCCGGCCATGACGACAAACCGAGGCGCGGTGAAACGGGCTAATTCGCCGTCGCGCCGCGCCGGATATCGGCCTCGATCAGAAGCTTGGTGCCGCCGCCGAAGCGGGCGCGGTACACCTGCAAATTCTCCATGATCCGCTGCACGTAATTGCGCGTCTCGGCAATCGGGATGCGCTCGGCCCAGTCGACCGGATCGACTTTCGGGTCGCGCGGATCGCCATAGGCGGCGACCCACTGCCGCACCCGGCCGCGCCCGGCATTGTAGCCGGCGAAGGTCATGAGGTACGAGCCGTTATACTGCGACAGCAGCATCGACAGTTCGGCCGCGCCCATCTGCATGTTGTAGACCGGATCGCTGAGCAGGCGGGCCGGTGTATAGGGCGCCTTGTAGCGCTTCGACGAATCCTTGGCGGCGACCGGGGTCACCTGCATGAAGCCCATGGCCTTGGCCGGCGACACGACCTTCTGGTTGAAGTGGCTTTCCTGCCGCGCGATCGAATAGACCACCGCCGGTTCGACCGGCGGCGCGATCGGCGTGTAGTCGGGCAGGCCCATGATCGGATAGGCGTAATAGTCGAGCGGCAGACCGCGGCCGAGGCCGCCTTTGCCGAGCATCAGCATGGCCCGGCCGTCGCGGTGCTTGCCCGCGGTCTCGCCCAGCATCGCCATGCCGGCGACATCGGTCGAGCTTTCGCCGAGTTCGGCGAAGATCGAGGTGAGCATGTCGCGCTCGTCCAGCGCATAGAGAATTTCCACCGCGCGCACGACTTCGAGATTGCTCAAGGCGGCGCGCTCCGCGCCGGTGAAAACCGGCGGCCCGCGCAGGCCGAGTTCGGGCAGGCCGAGACGGGCGCGCGCGAGCTGGCCGTAGTAAGTGGCGGAATGCTCGGCAGCCTTCGCGTAGAAAGAGCGCGCCTGCGCCTGCTGGCCCATGGCCTCGGCGGCCCGGCCTTCCCAATAGCCGCCGCGCGCCAGCGCGTGCGGATTGTTGGTGCCGTCATTGATCAGTGCGAAATGCTGCGCAGCGGTGGTGGGGTCGTGCAGGAAGCGCAAGGCGATCCAGCCGGCGGTGAAGTGCTTGTCGACGCGGTAGTTGCCCTGGGTCGGCGTCGCGGCGTCGCGCGCCACGCGATAGGCGGTCTGCGCGTCCTCATTGTCGAGCAGGTTGCGGATCAGGATGCGCCGCTCCTGCCACCATTGATTGACGTCGACCTGGGCGGCCGGGTCCTTCGAGGCGGTCAGGATGAGCTTGCCGGCTTCCTCTGGCTTGCTGTTTTTGCGCAGCCATTGCGCGCGCGCGTAGATATAGCCGGCGTCCTTCTGCGCCGCGGCGGGCACCGCGTCGAGCAGCGCCTTGGCGTTGCCGGCTTTCTTGATGACCGCGGCCCAGGCGCGCGCGATCGCCACCTGGCTGCCGCCAAGACGCTCGGCATTGCGCAGGCCGGCATCGGCGTCGTCTTCGTAGAAGCGCTGATCCATGCGCACCTTATGATCGGCCGCGGTCAGCATCGAGCCGAATGTCTCGAGCGCCATCCGCTCGATGTCGGCGCTGCTGTCCTGATAGCGCCAGGCAAAACGCACCAGTTCGGCCGCGCCTTCGCGATTGCCTTGCGCCAGCAGCGCGCGCGCCAGCACGTAACGGCCCTTGGCGGTGGTCGGCTTCCTGTCGGCGAAGAACGCGCGCACCGTGGCGTCGTCGATCTTGTCGTTCCACAGCGCGTTCTCGGCGCGGCGGCGGAACAGCGGCGAATGCGGCCACGACGGATTGGCGGCGACGAAGTTGGCGTAGCGCTGGAAGGTCGGCCTAGTGTTGTCGCTGCGCAGCGCGATCCATTCGGCGAGCTTGCGCGCGACCGGATCGGTGATCGACTTGGCGGCGACGTCGGCGACGACTTCGTTGCCCTTGCGGGTCGCCTCGATGACTTGCTTCACCAGCGCGATATCGGCGGCCGAGGTCGAACTGGTCGGGGCGACGGAGAAGGGACCGGAGGCGGGGCGGGCCATCGGCTTGATCGTGGCGCTGGCGGCAAAGAGACCGCCGCGCAGGCCGACATTGGCCTGGGCAAAGGCGTTGTGTCCGGGACGTTTGGTCTCGTTGGCGGGAGCCGGGGTCGCGGCGGCCGGTTTAGTGGCCGCTTGCGTCGCCGGCCGCGCGCGCGGCAGGGGCGCGTCATCGGGAAGCTTGACGGTGACCTTGGCGGTTGCCGGCGGAGTCGCTGTCTTTGCAGTCGGCTTTGCGCTCGGCTTGGCGGGAGGATTGGCGGCTTTCTTGGCTGCGTCCTTGGACGCTTGCTTAGACGCGTCCTTGGAACCCTTGTCGGGAACGGCGAGCGCGGTGCCGATCGGACCAACGCCGATAAGCGCCGCCAGCCCGGCGCATGCCAGACCCACCGCGACGCCACCCGCAAGGCCAATGCCCCGGAAGTTCGAAAGAAGCCGTCTCGATACGTCCATTCAGCCTTAGCCTTTGGTTAGCCCCGGCGCCGACTCAAAAGGCGCGTTTCAAATATAGCCCGCAATAGGTGAAAATCGTTGATGCCAGGCTACCTTAAAGGCGCCCCGGTCCAGACGCTATGCCACGACGGCGGCAAAAGCGGGGCAGCCGGTTGCTTTGCCGGTTAACGGGGCTTTCTTCCGCGCGGGCGACCCGATATCAATGGGTTTGCCGCAATAAAGGCCGGGACGGAGAGTGATCATGACTGCCAACGGGAACGCCAAGGACTGCTTTCGAGGCTCTTTCACCGCGCTGGTCACGCCGTTCAAAAACGGCGCGGTCGACGAGAAGGCGTTCCGCGATCTGATCGACTGGCAGATCGCCGAGGGCACCAACGGGCTGGTGCCGGTCGGCACCACCGGCGAGAGCCCGACTTTGTCTCACGACGAGCACAGACATGTGGTCGAGTGGTGCATCCACCAGGCCAAGGGCCGCGTGCCGGTCATTGCCGGCGCAGGGTCCAACTCGACCGCCGAGGCGATCTCGCTGGCGCAGCATGCCGAGAAGGCCGGCGCGGACGCCGTGCTGGTGGTGACGCCGTATTACAACAAGCCGACGCAGGAGGGCATGTATCAGCACTTCAAGGCGGTCAACGACGCCATCGGCATTCCGATCATCATCTACAACATCCCGCCGCGTTCGGTGGTGGATATGTCGGTCGAGACGATGACACGGTTATTCGCGCTCAAGAACATCGCCGGGGTCAAGGACGCCACGGCCAATCTGGCGCGCGTGTCGCAGCAGCGCCACGCCATGGGCCCGGACTTCCTCCAGCTCTCAGGCGAGGACATGACCGCGCTGGCCTATATGGCCGCGGGCGGCCACGGCTGTATTTCGGTCGTCGCCAATGTGGCGCCGAAGCTGTGCGCCGATTTGATGAAGGCGGTGTTCAAGGGCGACTATGCCGACGCGCTCACGATTCAGGATCGACTCACGCCGCTGCACGACGCCATCTTCAAGGAACCCGGTCTGGCCGGCGCCAAGCATGGCCTTGCGCTGTTGGGTCGCGTCAAGGAAGAGGTGCGCCTGCCTTTGATGACGGTGACGCCGCCGACGGGCAAGGTGATCCGCGACGCCATGGTGCATGCCGGGTTGATCAACTAACGCGACGGACGGGGTCAGCAGTGCTCGAGGAATTCAAGAAATTTGCCCTGCGCGGCAACGTCGTCGATCTTGCGGTCGGCGTGATCATCGGCGCCGCTTTTGGCAGCATCGTCGCCTCGCTGGTCGGCGACATCATCATGCCGGTGATCGGCGCGGCGACCGGCGGCCTCGACTTCTCCAATTACTTCCTGGCGCTCTCGTCAAAGGTCACGGCCGACACCTTAGTTGAGGCGAAAAAACAAGGTGCTGTATTGGCTTACGGCAGCTTTCTGACGATAACGCTTAACTTCATCATTATTGCTTTCGTGCTGTTCCTGGCGATCCGCACGCTGAGCAAGATGATCAAGAAGGAAGCCGAAAAAGCTGCGCCGGTCTCCAAGCAGGAGCTGCTGCTCGCCGAGATCAGGGACCTGCTGAAGAAGCCTTAGGCCTGGTCGTTGCCGCGTACCGCCATCGGTGCGGTAGCGGACATATTTCAAACACCATAGAGGCGCTTGGTTGCGGACGATGGTTTTCGGCGCTTCGCGCGCGGGACATCTTTTCTTGCTTCCTGGCTGACCCCAATCGCGGCGCCGGTCCAAAAAAATTCTCCGCGCTGAGACACCGCGGATCTGGCGTTTCGCCAATTTCAAAAATCGGATTTGTCATCCGCATCGGATGTGCTGCGCCGCGGTAAAGCCGCTGCAGCCTATCAACAGTCTGTCGCCTACCGCACAGACGGCATCGTCTGTGTGGCCTAAGCCTTTCATGCATTGTGGCGGCACGCCCCCTCGGAGCGCGTGCACTTATCCGCCTTCGGCCGCTCGACCGATCGGGCGGGACAGTCATTATGGAAATCCCAGCATTGGGCACGTCCAACCGGTTGCTTGATTCATTGCCAGCTGCCGAGATTGCGCTGCTCAAGCCGCATCTAAAAGCCTTTGTCATGGAGCAGGGGGCTTTATTGCAGGAGCCTGGCGACCAGATCAGTCACATCTATTATCCGCTCAGCGGCATGATCTCCCTGCTCGCGGTGATGAAGCAGGGAAACTCGGTGGAAGTGGCGACCGTCGGCCGCGAAGGAGCGGTCGGCGCGATGTCGGGCTTCGGATCGCGGCATGCCTTCACGCGCGCGATCGTTCAGGTCGATGGCGTGGCCTCGCGCATCGCCGCAACGCCTTTTCAGGAGGCGATGAAGAAAAGCGCTGTGTTGCGCGAGACCGTCGCCCGCTTCCACGAAGGCCTTCTGGCGCAGGTGCAGCAGACGGCCGCCTGCAACGCGCTGCATGATCTGGAGCAACGGCTGTGCCGTTGGCTGTTGCAGACGCAAGATCGCGCCGGCGGCGACCTCATCACGCTGACCCACGAATTTCTGTCGCAGATGCTGGCGGTGCGGCGCACCACCGTGACTCTGGTTGCCCGCAACCTGCAAGAGGCCGGGGCGATCGAATACCGGCGCGGCAAGATCCGCGTCGTCGACCGCCGCAAGCTCGAGAAGCGAGCCTGCGAATGCTACAAGGTGGTCAGCCAGCAGATCGACAAGCACCTGCCGGGCGCCAAAGCCTAGCCGAAAGCCTAGCCTGAGGAGCGGCTGTTGGAACCGCGCTGAGGCGGTCCCAGTTGTAACGTGAACACCTGGTGACCGTTTTCATCCACCACCTGAACCGACCAATATAACCCCGCGTTACCATTGAATTGCGCGGCCCGGCGGCTAAATGCTGCGGTACAGGCGCTGGCGTGTTCGCGGGCGGCGGCCGCGTCGGCAAAAAACTGCCCGCCACTGTCGGTGATCTTGGTCAGACCGTCGGTCAACTGGAAATAGAACTTTGGCAAAAGCGGCGTCCTCAACGGCTGCCCGTCGATATAACGGCTATGTCTGATCTCTGACATCGCGCTAAGTCACTGAGGCGGCGATCGTCCCATCTGGCGGCGGGTGGCCGCTTCGTGGCATAGGTCATCGTCCGCAGGCGAAACTGGAACAAGAATGGCTGCAAATCCCGAGCGCCGCTTCAGAGCGGTAGCTGAAAACCGCAAGGCGCGGTTCAATTTCGAGATCGGCGAGGTCTACGAGGCCGGCATCGTGCTCACCGGCAGCGAGGTCAAGTCGCTGCGCGCCGGCAAGGCGACGATTGCCGAATCCTATGCCGACGCCAAGGATGGCGAGATCTGGCTGATCAATGCCAATATCCCGGAATATCTGCAGGCGCACCGTTACAACCACACGCCGAAGCGGCCGCGCAAATTGCTGCTGCACCAGCGCCAGATCAACAAGCTCGCCGGTGCGGTCGAGCGCGAGGGCATGACCATCGTGCCGCTCAAGATCTATTTCAACGACAAGGGCCGCGCCAAGATCGAGGTCGCGCTCGCCAAGGGCAAGAAGCTGCACGACAAGCGCGAGACCGAGAAGGCGCGGGACTGGCAGCGCGACCGCAGCCGCATCATGCGCGACAAGGGCTGATTGCCGCTCAGCGCGTCGAAATGAAAAAGGCGGCGTGATCCCCACGCCGCCCTTCGTCAATTCGCTCTCCAATATTTACTGAACCACGCCACAGGCAATGCGGCCGCCGGCCTCGCCGGTCGGGTCGGTCTTGTAATCGTCGCTGCCGGCATGGATGATCATCGCCGAGCCGTCGGCATCGAACAGCGAGTTGGGCTTGCCCTTTTCCAGCGTGACCGCGGCGTTGACGACTTCGACGGTCAGGTCGCCGCTCTGCGGGATGTGCAGGTTCGGCATGTCGCCGGCATGCGCGCCGTCGGCGGCCAAGAGGCCATGCTTCTTGGCGTCCGGATTGTAATGGCCGCCGGCCGAGGTGAAGGGGGCTTCGCATTTGCCGACCGCATGGACGTGGAAGGCATGCTCGCCCGGCGGCAGCCCCTTGACCGACAAATTGATCAGCACGCCGCGCGGGGTCTGCGTCAGATTGACCGAACCGACCGCCTTGCCCTGGGCATCCTTGAGCGGCGCCGTCGCGGTCTGGGCGGCGGCGGGCAATGCTGCTGCGGCGCACAATAGCGCGGCGAGAAGGCCGGTGCGGATGGGTGTCTTGGGCATATGGATCGCTCCCTGAATTGTTGGTTTATGAGGGTTCAACGGGGACTGAAGGGGCCGTGGCCTGGCGCGCTTGACTGCGCCGCCGCCATCGCAATGCTGTATACCTGCATCTACCCCGGACGGCACATCATGGTTCCAACAAGACTCGATCATTGCGTTATTCATGTGTCGGAGTGGCAACGCTCCAACGCCTTCTATACGCAGGTGCTCGGCGCCGAACTGGTGACGCGCCCGGCCGGCGGTTTCGCTTACCGCTTCGGCGACAACCAGCTCAATGTCCACGGGCCCGGTGTGCAGCCCGCCGAGGTCGCGCGCCTGCCGGTCCAGCCGGGCAACAGCGATCTGTGCTTCGAATGGGACGGGCCGATCGCGGATGCGATCGCGCATCTGGCGGCGCAGGGCGTGCCGGTCGAGCGCGGGCCGATGACGCGCAACGGCGCCAAAGGCCCGGGCACGTCGGTCTATTTCCGCGATCCCGACGGCTCGCTGATGGAGTTCATGTCGTACCGATTGCAAACTGCGTAACGCGCGAAGCGCTCAAGCGTCCAAAAAGGCACGCACCTTCACGAACACGTCGCGAAACATCGCGGTGGTCAGGACGCCGGTATTGGTGTTGTAGCGCGAGCAGTGATAGCTCGAAAACAGCGCGATGCTTTTGCCGTCCGGCAAAGCCAGCATATTGCAGCCGGCGTGCTTGAACGGCGTCTGTGATTTTTTGGCGCCGAAAGCCGACACGACACTGTTATGGGCGATATGGCCGAGCACGACGATGGCCTTGAGATTTCCCATCTCGGCGATGGTGGGGTTGAGAAAGTCGCGGCAGGTATTGATCTCGATCGGCAGCGGCTTGTTTTCGGGCGGCACGCAGCGCACCGCATTGGTGATGCGGCAATCGCTCAGCGTCAGGCCATCGTCGATGCGCGCGTCGAATTTGCCTTTGGCGAAACCGAATTCGCCGAGCGTTGCGTACAAGAGTACGCCGGCATAATCGCCGGTGAACGGCCGGCCGGTGCGGTTGGCGCCTTGCACCCCTGGGGCCAGGCCGACGATCAGAAGGCGAGCCTCCCGCGGCCCGAAGGAGGGCACCGGCGCGTTGAACCAGCCCGGTTCCTTGGCGCGGCAGGCTTGGCGATAGGCGACCAGCCGCGGACAGCGCGGGCAATCCCGCCCGGGCTTGCTCAGCGAAGGCGTTCGCGCAGGCAGCGGCATGCCGCGATCTTATTCGTAGTTTTCGTCGTCGTCCTCGACGCCGGCGCCCGCGCGCTGCGGCGCACCGGCCGGGCGTTGCAGGAAGGCGGGGTGCTGTCCCGGCTCGCTCTGTTCGCGCGGCGAGCGGATCGGACGTTCGGACGGGTCGCGGCCAACCTTGTTGCGCAAGGTGATGATGTCGGTGAACACGTCGGCCTGGCGGCGCAATTCGTCGGCGACCATCGGCGGCTGGGTGGTGACGGTCGAAATCACGGTGACGCGCACGCCTTTGCGCTGCACGGCTTCGACCAGCGAGCGGAAGTCGCCATCGCCGGAAAACAGCACCATGTGGTCGATTGTCGAGGCCATCTCCATGGCATCGACGGCGAGTTCGATGTCCATGTTGCCCTTGACCTTGCGGCGGCCGGTCTGGTCGACGAATTCCTTGGTCGCCTTGGTGACGACCGAATAGCCGTTATAGTCGAGCCAGTCGATCAGCGGGCGGATCGAGGAATACTCGGTGTCCTCGATCACGGCGGTATAATAGAACGCGCGCAGCAGGTAACCGCGCGACTGGAATTCGCCGAGCAGTTTCTTGTAGTCGATGTCGAAGCCGAGCGACTTGGCGGTCGCGTAAAGATTGGCGCCATCAATAAACAAAGCGATTTTTTCGCCAGGCACGGTCATGGTTGTTTTCTCACAAATCTCGCGCGTTTTTATTGTTTGATTTCCGGATATTGCATAGCTCGCGCGCGCGAGAAGCGCGAAGGCTCGCAGTATTGGAACGGTATATTTAGAGCGTCAAAGGCACCTTCAATAAAATTCAGCACCCCACACAATCAGCCCGTTACCGGTAATGCCCGTCCGGCCGGCCCGCTTGCGGTCGCAATTGTTGGCTAACAGACGGGTACGGCTAAACCAAGACAAAAATGCTTGAAATTCGGCGCGGTAGGGGATAGGTACCGGTCGTTCTCAGGACATTGTTCCACCTAGAGGAGTGACGAGCCTATGGCCCGTGTCACCGTAGAAGATTGCATCGACAAGGTTGAAAACCGCTTCGACCTGGTTCTGCTGGCGAGCCACCGGGCGCGCATGATTTCGTCAGGGTCGCAGATTACCATCGACCGCGATAACGATAAGAATCCGGTCGTGTCGCTGCGCGAAATCGCGGAAACCACCGTGTCGCCGGGCGATCTCAAGGAAGACCTGATCCACTCCCTGCAGAAATACGTCGAAGTCGACGAGCCGGAGCCCGAAGTGCCGCTGATCGGAGCCGGCGGCGTCGATTCGGACGATGCCGAGGTCGCGACGTCCGACCGCATGACCGAGGAAGAGCTGCTCAAGGGCCTCGAAGGCCTGGCGCCGCCGGAAGAAGTGCCGGAAGAGGACGCCGAATAGGCGTATCCGCCCGGGCCCCGGCTCGCATTAGCTCCGATAAAGGCCTGGCCCCGCGCCGGGCCTTTTTTTGTGCCCGGCCAATTTATTAAGCAGAGCGGTAACCCCTTGCGGCCACACTTGTTTGACGTGATATCTAATGCGGTGCGCGGCCAAACCGCCGGTTTGGCCGCTTTTTTAAGTCCGGCGGCTCCGAGGCAGTTTTCGACATGATACGTACGCGGCCTGAACTCCCGCGCATGCAGAAGCAGGCCCCGACCCGGGCGCCGCTCGATCGTCCTGTCAGCAATTCGCAGCAAGTCTCTGATAAACCGGTGCAATCGCGCAAGCCGCAGATGATGCGGCAATACGACCTGATCGAGCGGGTGAAGGCCTACAACCCGAACACCAACGAGGCCTTGCTCAACCGCGCCTATGTCTACGCCATGAAGGCGCATGGCGACCAAAGGCGCGCCTCGGGCGATCCGTATTTTTCGCATCCGATCGAGGTGGCGGCGATCCTGACCGACCTCAAGCTTGATGACTCGACGATTGCGGCCGCGCTTCTGCATGACACGATCGAGGACACCGCGGCCACGCGCGCCGAGATCGACCAGTTGTTCGGTCCCGATATCGGCGTGCTGGTCGAAGGCCTGACCAAGCTCAAGAAGCTCGATCTGGTCACCAAGGAAGCCAAGCAGGCGGAGAACCTGCGCCGGCTTCTGCTGGCGATCGCCGACGACGTGCGCGTGCTGCTGGTGAAACTCGCCGACCGTCTGCACAACATGCGCACGCTCGACTACATGCCCGCCGCCGCGCGACGGCGCAGCGCCGAGGAGACGCTGGAAATCTATGCGCCGCTCGCCGGCCGCATGGGCATGCATGAAATGCGCGAGGAACTCGACGATCTGGCTTTCCGCGAACTCTATCCGGATGCCTATCAGGTCGTCACCGCGCGGCTCGCCTCGCTTGCCGAGCGCAACGTGCAGCTTATTTCCGAAATTGAAAAGCAGCTCGCCAAGAAGCTCGCCGACCGCGGCATCCAGGCGCGCGTCAGCGGCCGCGCCAAGCGCGCCTATTCGATCTGGCGCAAGATGGAGCGCAAGTCGGTCGGCTTCGAACAGCTTTCCGACATTTTCGGTTTCCGCGTCGTCGTGAACACATCGCCCGAATGCTACCAGGCCCTCGGCATCGTCCACACGACCTGGCCGATGGTGCCGGGCCGGTTCAAGGATTACATCTCGACGCCGAAGGCCAACGAATACCATTCGCTGCACACGACGGTGATCGGGCCGGGCAACCAGCGCGTCGAATTGCAGATCCGCACCGTCGAGATGCACGAGATCGCCGAATACGGCATCGCCGCGCATGCGCTTTACAAGGACGGCGTCGGCTCGCCGACCGAACTGCTGTCGCGCGAGTCGACGGCTTATGCCTGGCTGCGCCGCACCATCGAACTCCTGGCCGAGGGCTCCAACCCGGAGGAATTCCTCGAGCACACCAAGCTGGAGCTGTTCCACGACCAGGTGTTCTGCTTCTCGCCGAAGGGCAAGCTGATCGCGCTGCCGCGAAAGGCGACGCCGATCGATTTCGCCTATGCGGTGCATACCGACGTTGGCAATACGGCGGTCGGCTGCAAGATCAACGGCAAGATCGCGCCGCTGACGTCCGAACTGGGCAATGGCGATGAAGTCGAAATCCTGACGTCGAAGGCGCAACTGGCGCCGCCGTCGGCGTGGGAATCGATCGTCGTTACCGGCAAGGCGCGCGCCGCGATCCGGCGCGCCACCCGCTCCGCCGTGCGCGTGCAATATGCCGGCCTGGGCCGGCGCATCGTCGAGCGGCTGTTTCAGCGCGCCAAGATCGCCTATTCGGATGAAAAGCTGACCGGCGCGCTGCCGCGCCTGGCGCGCTCGTCGCTGGAAGAGGTGATGGCCGCGGTCGGCCGCGGCGAACTGAAGGCCTCCGACGTCGCCCGCGCAATGTACCCGGACTACAAGGAAGAACGCGCCGCCGCCATGGCGGTGAAGCCCAAGGCGGAAAGCGGCTGGTTCGGCCTGAAGAAGCTCACCTCGGTCAAGTTCAAGGTGCCGGGCAGCAGCGCGAAGGTCGGCCCGGCGATTCCGATCCGCGGCATCAACGGCGATCTGCCGGTGCGCTTCGCGCCCGATGGCGGCGCCGTGCCGGGCGACCGCATCGTCGGCATCGTCTCGCCGGGCGAGGGGATTACGATCTACCCGATCCAGTCGGCTTCGCTTGCCAAATTCGAGGACAATCCCGAACACTGGCTCGACGTGCGCTGGGATTCGGAAGAAAGCGTGCCGCGGCGTTTTCCGGCGCGCATCACCGTGCAGTCGGCGAACGAGCCGGGTTCGCTGGCGCAAATCGCCCAGGTGATCGCCGAGCATGACGGCAATATCGACAATATCGCCATGACGCGACGCGCGCCGGATTTCACCGACGTCACCATCGATCTCGAAGTCTACGACCTCAAGCATCTCACCGACATCATCGCGCAACTGCGCGCCAAACCGATGGTTGCGAAGGTGGAGCGGGTGAATGGGTAATCATCTTCGGCTGGGCGTCAACATCGACCACGTCGCCACTGTGCGCAACGCGCGCGGCGGCCTGCTGCCCGATCCGGTCCGCGCCGCGAAGCTCGCGATCACGGCAGGCGCGGATGGCATCACCGCGCATTTGCGCGAGGACCGTCGCCACATCCGCGACGACGATATTGCCCGGCTGAAGGCCGAGATCGACAAGCCATTGAACTTCGAAATGGCGGCGACCGAGGAAATGGTCGGCATCGCGCTCAAGACGCGGCCGCATGCCTGCTGCATCGTGCCGGAGAAGCGCAGCGAGCGGACCACCGAAGGCGGGCTGGATGCCGCCGGTCAGCAGGTGCAATTGAAGCCGGTCGTGCATGCGCTCAAACATGCGGGTATCCGGGTGTCGCTGTTCATCGCCGCGCAAACCCCGCAGATCGAAGCGGCGGTGACATTGGGCGCCGACATCATCGAGATTCATACCGGCGCCTGGTGCGATG
>JAUSBQ010000386.1 GCA_030651965.1 Pseudolabrys sp.
GAGTGCCAGGACTACATCGCCAAAGACAGCAATATCACCGTCATTCTTGAACAGGCCAGAAAGCAGAAAGTGGGCCTCGTCATCGCGCACCAATATTTGGCGCAACTATCAGCGAATATTCTGGACGGCCTGCATGCCAACACCTCGATCAAATTCGCAGGCGGGGTCAGCGACCGCGACGCTCACGCCCTGGCCAGAAATATGCGAACGACACCGGACTTCATTGAAAGCCAGAGCAGAGGTTCCTTTGCCGCATATGTGCGCAACTTCACATCCAATGCCGTGTCGCTACGCATTCCGTTCGGTGTATTGGAAGACCAAGAGCGCATGACGGCCGGCGAACAATCCGCATTGCGAGATCGGATGCGGGCGCAGTATGCCGTCGTGGATACGCAGGCGCAGGCCAGTTCCGCCACGCCTTCTTCCCCGAGCAGCGACCCGGAAGAATTCGCCGATCGCTATTGATGACGGAGGTCAGCGGCACGGTATAATTAATTAGATCCCACCATGATGCTCCGCTCTCACTCCCCTCTTTGTATAGCGGCACATGGCGAACGTTTTCACGACCCGATTATTTGTTTAACTAACTGACTATGGCTACCTCTAAGACCGTCTCGACATCTCGCGACATGCCGCGACCCGTCGCGACACGCCGCGCCCGGTTCCGACGGGTCGCGCCGCAATCGATGCGTCTGACCGGCGACGATTTCGACATCATCCGGCATGTGTATCGTCATCGATTCCTGCGCTCGACCCACTTGCTCGGGCTGCTGAATAAGCGTTCCGGAAAAAAGCTTTTGGAGCGTCTAGGAGCCCTTTACCACAACGGCTATCTAGACCGGCCACGAGCACAGCTCGATTACTACGCCACCGCCGGGAGCGCCCCGATGGTCTATGGCATTGGTAACCGGGGGGCAGGGCTGCTTGCCGAGTTCGATGGCGTGCCGCGCGCGAAGGTTGATTGGACGGACAAGAACCGTACCGCCGGCAGGCTCTTTATCGAGCACACATTACTGACCGCTGATCTCGCAGTTTCTTTTGAGATTGCCTGCCGTGGAACTTCCGACGTGCGGGTCATTGCTCCCGACGACATTTTGGCCGGTGCACCGGAGGCAACACGCAAGGCGCTCAATCCATGGGCACTACCGGCGAAAATCGTTCACGACGGAACTTCGCACGACGTTCGCGTGATTCCGGACAAAGTGATCGGTCTCGATTTTACGCAAGCGCGAAAACGCTCATACTTCTTTGTCGAAGCCGACCGCGCCACCATGCCGGTGATGCGAAGTCATCCCCGGCAAACATCCTTTCATCAGAAAATTCTCGCGTATCTTGCCGGCGCAGGTGCCGGCAACGCACATGGCAAGCGGCTTGGCATTGGCAACTTCCGGGTGCTGACAGTCACTACCAGTCGAGAGCGCATGGAGACGATGATCGCTGCCGTAAAGCTCGCGACACGAGGTCACGGATCGAACCAGTTTTTGTTCACAGACCGCGCCAGTTTATTGGCATGCCCCGATATTCTCATGCTCGATTGGATCAGTGGAAAAGGCGAGCGCGTGCAGCTTGGCGCGTAAATGGTACGATACGAATATATGAACGAGAAAGATTTTGCGCAGATCAAGTTGATTATCGACGCCTCATTAGAAATGCATCTTGCGGCCGTTCACGAAGAGATCAGCGAAGTCGGCACGGAACTCAGAACTGCAATTGACGGTCTCGCCAAAGATTCACGATACGGATTTGACGCAGCAAGCCGAAAAATAAGCCGCCTCGACACTCGTGTAGATAACGAAGGATTTGCGCGCAGCGAATTGGAACGCCGCGTGCGGCGCGTCCTCCCCGATCTACCGAAAAGTAGTAGGCCTTAATTCCATCCGCCTTGTCGACCGGCATCCGATTGTCGGATGTCGATCACGCGAGACGGAGAAGGTCATGCTGGATGCGTCCTCGTCCCAACGGCCGGGATTTATTCCCGAGCAGGTGGAGTTCTATCACGTCGAGATATGTCCCCTTGCAGATGGCATGCTCTCTGTTGCCGTCATGGCGACAATGTGCCCGTGCGAGGGAGAGCTCACGTCACAAGAGCTTTGTTACGATCGAGCACGAACCCTTGATGAGGCGCTGGCTATCATCAGGAATTCGGTTTTGATTCACTAGCGCCTCGAAGCTTCGAGCCTCACCGTGCGTGAGGCTCGCTCTTTCCGACCTGCGTGATCATTCGCCCGATACTGATACAATCTACATGGGCGTGTCCTCCTCACCCTCCGGCACCCGATGGTCGGGTTCCGGTCGTGTGGAGGATCACAGATGGACAAATCGGCACGCATTCGCCAACTCAACGATGCTTTCCGGCGAACATTCGTCGGCGGCAGGGTGATGATGACGGCGGGCGTCGATGCCTTGCCTGATATGGTCAAGGCAGCAGTTCTCACCAAGGTCCGAACATTCGACGCCTTCAATGGGGACAACGATCCCCACGGCGAGCATGATTTCCTCAGCTTCGACCATGAGGGCGCGAAGTACTTCGCGAAAATGGATTATTACGACCCCGATATGTGTCACGGCTCGGAAGAACCCGCCGACGCCTCGAAGACCATCCGCGTTCTCACCGTGATGAGAGCTGACGAGTACTGACCCCCGGCAACGGGGGTCTCCATTTTGGAAAATTATAGCGCGCCGACGCCTCGCGCCCGTCAAGGCGACCCCTGCGGGGTGCCTGCGGCAGCCTTGACCGGCGCGGCCGAGCGCGCACCCGCGAAGGCGTGTCGGCTCCGGGAAGCATGGTCGTCATGTCCCACCAGGAAGCATCATGAGGAAATCCAGGAGCGCGGCAGGCCGTGTGGCGCGGCCGCCTGGAGGTAGTGTCCTAATTTGAGGGTTGGCCGCCAATGTTGCTCAGGCGCTCAGTCGGTGGTTTGCACATGACCGTGCTGCCATCGGCATCGCGCTTACTCTCGCCCCTCAAGTTAGCAAGACGCCATTTGTGCAGGTCCTCCGCTAGCCATGCTTGGACAATCGAGCTTTGTCGCACAGGTAGACAATGTTTGATGGCATCAAAAACTTCGTGAGCACCCTGCTCATAGCCACGCCGGTAAGACATTTCGGGATCATGCATTTCCGTTTTGACTGTCATTATTGGCTCCCACTGCGAGGTTTGCTCCACCAATTCCTCTAGCGACCATAGCCCATCCGTGACGCGCCCGGGCATTTCCTTGCAGGTAGATTTGTACGAGTTATAGTGCCGACAGAACAGGTCGGTCTCTCCCCCAACATCAGAGTTTTCGAGCGCAGATTGGAGCAGCGCAACGCGCGTGTGTGTCTCCAACCTGCGTTCGCAGGATTCTGAAACACAGCACGGGAGTATCCGACATGGCGAAGATGTATCGCGTCTATTCGATCATCAAGCGGGAACGGCAAGACGACTACTGGCTCAACATCGGCGTTGCGTTCCCGCACGAAGATGGCAAGGGCTTCAATGTAATGCTGCAAGCTCTGCCGCTTCACGACAACGGCAAGATCGTGCTCCGCGAGCATGAGCCGAAGGATCACGAAGCCGAAGAGCCGCCGGCCGCCGAGGACAGAAGTCCCCCGCGTGGCCGCAATGGGGATAGCGAACGGAACGCGCCCCGCAGCTCGCGAAAGTAGCGGCATTGCCGCCAGACAAAGCCCCGAGCCCCACGACCAGTGGGGCTCGCTCTTTTTTCGGTGGCTAAGTTGTTCAGTCCTAGGACGTTGGAGAAACCAGGTATCGCGGTACAATTGCGTGGATGCTGAAGTCGTTTGTTGCGGGCATGGGAATATTTCTCGCGGGTCTATTTGGCACGCATCAGGTTCAGCCCGCCGCTCCGGTTCACACGTACCCACCCGCAGCGCATGTGGCGATCCAGGAAGCACCGGGTACGGCTCATCCGACAGTCCCGGCCGCGACGCCGCCCACGTCGCAACCGACCACGATCATCAATCGGCCGGTCATCGAACACATTGTCGAGCGTGCGATGCCGGCCGTGTTCGGCGGCGTGACCAAATCTGAGCTTGATGCGCGGCTTCAAGACCTCACCGGAAAGTTCTCAACTCAGCTCGCCAAAATTGCGGCTGTGAATGTTGGAGTTCCAAAAAATTTCGTGACGGTCCCGGTATTTGCGCAGGCGGGGCGCATCGACAATCTCGCCAACGTCTCAATTTCCAACGCGACGGTGAGCGGCGTCACAGGCCTTACGAACGCGGACATTCCCGATGACATAACCGCGAGCAACTACCTTCCCCTATCGGGTGGGTCGCTCACGTTCGCTTCCTCAACACTCTTCTCAGTCTTCAACGGCGCATATTTCGGAGCGACCGCAACATCGTCGTTTGATTCCACAGGCGCCCTTACGCTCGCCACGCCCTTGCTCGTTTCGAGCGGCGGTACTGGTGCAAACACGCTCGGACAAGGGTGGCTATTTTCAAATGGTGGTAGCGCAGCACTGGCGGCATCCACGAGTCCAACAGTGAACTACATCACCGCTACATCGACTACGGCAACAAGCATGTTCGCTGGCGGGCTGAGGATGTATGGGGTGCCGTATTTCGGACCCTCATTACCGAACTCACCTCTCAGTCAAACGACCGTTCGAAGTTCAAGTATTGAGCCATTCTCATCGGCTCCATCCGTTTCTAACATTGAATGGAGGCATGATAGCCCGAATGGGTACATTCTTCATCTCGTACAAGGATCGAACATGGGCTCCTCCGCCGCTTTGATTGGACTGGGGGTTGATGAGGGTGGTCGTGGTTTATTCGTGAATAACAAAAAGACGGGGCAAGGAATTGTAGTTACACAAAACGACACAATAACCAGCGGTTCAGCTTACGGACTTCTCATCAACGCCGGAAATGGGGCTGCGCCCGGATTTTACCTGCAACAAAACTCCACAGGTGCCAATAGCCCTACAGGTGCCGTTTTCTACGCATTCTCTGCTCTTAATTCATCTCAAAAGCTCGTGGAGTTTAGATATCCTGGGGACAACCTCGCTGGCTACGTCCAATCGACTGACGGCAATTTAATTTGGAACACGAAGGTTGGAATTGGTTCAACTTCGCCAAGCGCCATACTGAGCGTTACCAACACCTCAGCCGACACGACCCTCATCATTGAAGATCAGTTCGGCGATGGTACGCCGTTTACGATTGATAGCGATGGAAGCGTGGGGGTCGGTACAACTACTCCCGTAGCAAAGGTTGAAATAACAAAAGGCACAAGTTACGGGCATGCGAAATTGTCGGGGTCGCAAATCTCAGAACTCGTGTTCGGGCATTCTAATGCGTTCAGCACCCTTCGAGAGTGGGACATTGTCACAAATGTGCTCGGAGGAGATTTTCAGATAAAGCAGGCAGACTCGCGCACGGGCGCGGCGAAGGACGGCACAACCCGCCTTGCAATAGACTCCAGCGGCAAGCTCGGCATCGCCACCACCACCCCCTGGCGCACACTTTCAGTCACCGGAACGGTCGGCATCGATGGGCTCACCGGCTCCACGGGCGCAGGCTCCCTTTGTCTCTCCGCAAACAAAGAAGTCGTCTACAACAGCGGCTCGGATAGCTGTCTCTCATCGACGCGCGCAACCAAGCGTGACATCACTGCGCTCAACCTTTCCGCACTCGAAATGGTCGCCGCGCTCCAGCCGGTATCTTTCATCTACAACAACGACGCATCAAGCACCGTTCGCTATGGCTTCATCGCGGAAGATACCGCTGCGGTGGACTCGCATTTGGGTACGTATGACCAAGCCGGCAACGTCTCGGGCGTCGATGACCGCTCAATGCTCGCAATCGTTGTGAAAGCACTGCAATCGCTCATAGACACTGTCGGTGATTTCGCAAATTCGCTCACGACCAAGGAACTGACGTTCACGCGAGCGACTGGCGATGATCTCACTCTCACCCATCAGCTTTGCATACAAAAATCCGACGGCACACCGGTCTGCGTGACCGGCGACCAGCTCGCCGCGGCGCTCGGGGGTACGAGCGCAGGAAGCTCCGGCGGGAGCAGCGACCCAAGTGATTCTGGCGATACCCCGACCCGCGCGCCCGACACAACTCCGCCCACAATTACCATCAACGGTGACAACCCCGCACACATCAACGTCGGCGACACCTACGCCGACCTCGGAGCGAGCGTCACCGACAACATCGATCAGAATCTCGGTCTCAAGTACTTCCTCAACGGTACACTCGTGAGCAACATCATCATCGACACGTCCGCCGCCGCGACGGACACCATCGACTATGTCGCGACCGACCAGGCCGGCAACACTGCGACCTCAACCCGCACAGCCATCATTGAAGTGGCAACTTCAACATCACAATAGCGTGTGTGTCGTCCGCAATTCGTTCCTATAACTTCGCTCTTCCGAGCGCCCCGACAACGCCTCAGAATAGCCACCGTGGTTTCGTCGTTCGTTCACACAAGAGCAGCACCTGATGCACGTCCCCGGAAAAGAAGGAACGTCACATGGGTATCGTCATGATCAGTTGCCCCGAGACACAGCGAGCTATCTCCACCGATATCCGGGTTGACCGCGCGACCTTCCATTCCACGCCGGTGTTTTTCAGCAGCACATTCTGTCCTCTGTGCCGCGTAAAGCACGAATGGTTCGCCAAGGATGCATGGGTCTGCGATTCCGGGCTTGCGGATTGCGACCCGAGTTGCGAGAGCCAAGTCGCCTAGCCGCCACCGCTTTTGTTGTGGCTCTATCACTGCGCGACACGGCTCCATCGACTACGTCGCGGCCGACGCTGCTGGCAACACCAGCACATCCACTCGCACCGTTATTGTCGAATCCCCCGCCGCCGCCGAACCTGCACCCACGCTCTAATCATTCTGCGAACGCGCAGCTACCAGGGGGCTTTTTGCATAAATAAAAAGGCGCGCGCAGTTGGGGCTGGGGGGCATTGCACCGCGCGCGCCCGGCCGAAAGAGACAAATCGGCCATTACCAGATATCTAGGTATCGAAGATGTGCAGTTCAATGGCTGCAATGACGCGGAAAGGCGCATATGATGCCTCGATGCGCACCCCATCGCTCGCCTTTGGCGATAACTTTATCTGTCGGCACTGCGGGGCGGAGTACCGCGTGAGCTATACCGAATTGCCCATTGCTGACAGCGGCAGCGTCTATTGTGATGTTTGCCGACGGCAAATGATCCAGTGGAACTCTTCCCAGGAACCATCCTACAAACTCGTGAAGCGCCCTGACCCAATATGACCAAAAGCCCGCAGCCGCCCAATAGCGCCGGATGCGCCCATCAACCGCTCGATCGAGGAGGAACGCCGCGTGCAGGTACTCGTCCGTGACAACAATGTCGACCAGGCTCTCAAGGTCCTGAAGAAGAAGATGCAGCGCGAGGGCATCTTCCGCGAGATGAAGCTCCGCGGCCATTACGAGAAACCCTCCGAGAAGAGAGTCCGAGAGAAGGCGGAAGCCATCCGCCGCGCCCGCAAGCTCGCGCGCAAGAAATTGCAGCGCGAGGGCCTGCTGCCGATGAAGCCTCGGGTGATCCCAGGGGCCCCGGAAAGAGGCGGCCCCGAGCGCGCGCCCCGCTTCTGATCTCGGAGCCGCCAATTGAAAAATCGCAACTCACGTACTTGCGCGCGATGGGCGGCGCTGAAATCGAGCAAAAAGAAAACCCCGCGTTAGCGGGGCTCAAATCACAAACTCAAATCACGACGTGCGGTCGCTATTCCCCGTCAGCCAGGCCGAGCGTTTAGCGTGGCATCGCGCAAAATTGTCAGGTAAAGATAGCTTCATATCTTGAGTTAAGTTGCGGGGCACAAGGCGCTATTTGGGTCGTCTTTGGGCGACAACGTGCGCTGATAGGGAGCATAGGTTAGGATGTCAAAAGACGTAATTATGGGCGAACCTGAGGACAGCCTGGAACCCTCCGAGGCTCCAGATTCTCAGATTACCGACCCAGATGAGTTCTTTGCGAAAAGTGCTTTCCGCATCATTTATCAGACAAACAATTTCTTTCTTCCTCAGGTCCGCGATCTTATAGACAAAGGCGAAGTTCTCAATCTTCGACCTGAATATCAGCGTCGGCTGCGATGGAGCGTGCCGCAGAAGTCGCGTCTTATAGAATCCTTGTTACTTAACATACCGGTTCCCCCGGTATTTCTGTACGAGAGCGATGCCGCACGTTACGAAGTCATGGACGGGCAGCAGCGCTTAAACGCCGTGCGAGAGTTTTTAGCCGGTGAATTTGCGCTTTCGGGCTTACCCGTTTTGAAGCCTCTCAATGGACTCCGTTACTCCCGCTGTCCGCCTCGAATAAAGCGCGCTCTGGACCGGGCGAACATTTCAGCGATCGTTCTTCTGCTTGAGAGTGACAGCGATAATTCCGCAGGAAGGCTTACCTTAACCGATATCCGCCGGTTTATATTTGATCGCCTAAACACGGGCGGCACGAAACTGAATCCTCAGGAAATTAGAAATGCGATCAATCCTGGTGTGTTCAATAAGACCCTAATCAACCTAACGCGGTTCAACCTGTTTACTGATGTGTTCGATATTCCGCCCTATGTCGAGGCAGATCCCAATGATTATTACGAGAATCCAGAAAGGCAGAAGAATGCCCTGTACTCGTCGATGGGCGACTGCCAGCTTGTGCTGCGTTACTTCGCGCTAAAGGACGAAAATAACATTCGCGGTTCGATGAAGGCGATGCTCGACCGGGCCATGGAAAGCCGCATGAAGATCTCCGAGGCTGAGTCCCTCAGGCTTGAGGAAGAGTATAAGGAGCGCTTCTCATTTCTGCATGCGCTTTTTGACAAACAGCCGTTTCTGTTAGCTCCTGACGAAAAGGGACGGGCGCGGGTTTCGGCGGCGATTTATGACGCCTCTATGGTCGCGGTGAACCAACTTTGGGGCCTTAAAGATCGAATCATGCAAGACAAGGTCAATGTCATCACACGCATGAACGCAGCATTGAGCAACGATGCGCAGTTTGTAGTATTGACTGGACAGGGGAACACCGCTCAGGCGGTTCGCAACCGAATTGCTCTCATAGCTGAGATTTTGCTTCCACCGGCTTTACGGTAGTTCTTCGACATGAGTTCGGAGTTCAGTGTCATCCGCGAAGAATTCAATGAAGAGCTTGACGCAATCAGAGCGGTCATCTCCGCCTTCGCCGATCCGCAAATTGCAAGCCCCAAGGCTCGGGTAGCCGCGATTAATTCGGCCACTCTTCTATTGGCGGCGACGTTCGAGGAGTTCGTACGCGAGATGGCGCGCACGTACGCGCGATGTGTGGTTCGTGGCAGCGAGACATTCGAGAAAATTCCTGGAAAGATAGCCGCGACCGCTTGGACACGTTCGATGGAGGCTCTCGCAAGGCTCCAGATAGATATTAAGGAAAAAGGGGCTTCCCGTGAGGCAATAGTGACGGACGCTCGCGCGCGTTTCAATGTGGTTTATGAATTTTGTCGTGGGGATCTCACGCAAGACATCTATGCGGATCTTATCCACAATGAGAACAACATGCGACCTCAGGAAATAAACCGACTCTTCAAAGTGAGCGACCTGGGCAATGTGTGCCTCGCGATTTGCAATAAAACGCCGCTTTTGGATTTGTTCGTCGAAACAGAGCAGGGCAAGACGCATGGCCATCTCCTGGACAGCCTCGAAGATTTCTTTGAAAGGCGCAACCAGGTCGCACACTCAATTGCTATAATGCGCTCCAGCGGACCGGATCTGATACTGAAAGACATCGAACTTCTTAGTAATTTTGGATGGGCTCTCTGCGAAACGTTGGAAGCAGTTGCCCCGAAGCCGACAGAGCGCCCGGCAACAGCCGCAGCTGCCATCGATGGACATCCAATCATTCGAGGCTGAAATTGCCTAAATTACAATGAAATGCCTTTTCAAAAGCATCCCTTTATTCAAAGCCGAAATATTTTGAACTTTCTCCATAGGGTCGTTTTTGCAGTACAAAAGTAGATACGCGTTCGACACATATCAAAGTTCGTCGAGATTGTTCGGCACCAAACTTGGGATATCAGCGCCCCATCCTCGTCGCTCGTCTTAGAGCTGTTGACCCGCTTTGGAGAGAAAATGGGGTCAGGTACCTTTTCTCGGCCGATACAATTCACGCAACAAAAATTGATCAATGTTCTCGTGGCGTAACGTCGCCGCACATAGCAGTACGCCAGTGAACATGGCGAACGTTTACGGCTGAATTTGCAGGCATAACTTGCGGGTCCTCTCGAACACAGAGGACGCCCATGAAAACGCCGTTTGATCCTTCACTCAACATCGCAATCCTGCATATCGCCTCGCGGACCCGACCTTGCCTTTGCGGCCTGGATATTTTCGTCCAGAAGACGCTGGAAAGCTAATGGCTCTAGCCGCCTACGGTACTGATGCGCAGTCCACAGTTCAGGAAAACGAATTGATAGAGGCTTTGATTGGCGACCGGTCATCGCGGCTTGTGCTCGACAAAGCCGAGTTTAAAAACAGCCCGTTCTTTAATATCGGAGTCGAGTCTCAATCGTTTAAAAACCTGAGCAAACGTTTTTCGCATGTGCTGTTTGAAAAGTTTTTCTCCTTTGCTTCTCGTCACCTTAGAAAGGGATACTCGATCATTCCGCGTGAGCGGCAAGACGATTACTGGCTCAATATCGGCGTTGCGTTTCCGCACGAGGACGGCAAAGGCTTCAACGTCATGCTGCAGGCCTTGCCCATGCATGGAAACGGCAAGATCGTTCTTCGCGAACATGAGGCGAAGGATGGCGACACCGATGAGCCGCCGGCCGGCGAGCGTAGAAATGCATCGCAGAGCCGTAATGGCGGCGAGCGTGGCAAATCTCGCTCGCAACGCCCCGGTTAACAACTAACTGGAGTTGATTCAGAAGCCACGAGCCCCACAATAGTGGGGCTCACTTTTCTTCATTACGAGTAGATAAGAAATTTTGCACTTAGTTCGGCCGGTTATTGTTAGGCAAACGTAACGTCGTTTCCTGTACTTTCACTAAATGCGCTTTGTTTTACTTTTTTCTATTTTCTCTTTTTTTTTGGAGTCTTGCTCGTCTGACGGCTACGCCATCGATTGTTGTCCCAGACGCCAAGCCATACCATGACGAGTGCCGTAAGCACTCACCACAAATTCATTCTTATGAAAAATAGTAAGCAGATGAATTAGGGGGATAATACCAGCTACCACCCGCTCAGCCGCATCCCCACCGTATTCGCCTGGATTTATAAACTCCTGCAAGTCCGCCCATTTTTTCTTCGGGTTCTTATCTAGCGAGAAAGTCTCGACATTTGACACTATAAATTCTAATTGTTTTCTGTGAAGTTTAGCGCCGTGTACGCGTTTCGGATCGTATTTTTCCATTTTGCTTTTACGCACAAGAAGCCAAGCAAATTTCGTGGCGGCGGTGCCTTGAACGATGACTCGGTCAAGGTCTCGATTAAGTGTCTCGCATTGTTTTAACATCGGCAGCGCAGCCGCGCGATAAGCTTTCGGATCCAAGCCGTTTTCGCGAAAGAGCTTCAGTAAGAGATTGCCTCCAAGTTTCACGCCCGAGAATTCTGTCATCTCAACAGGAGGGCCTCGCTTACCGGAAGCCAGCTCCATGCTTCCGGCACCTTGATCAATCACAAGTATCTTGTCCCCTCCTAATTTAAAGCGATCTAAAGCTGTTAGGCCGGAGATCAATGAGCAGTTGGCTTCCGCCTTCTCATCGAGAATTTGATCAATGCTTGCCGCAAGTCGGGAATTTCGAAAAGCATTTGTATCACGGACTTGGCGAATTGCCTCTGTAGCAAATACCTTAACGGCGGTAGCGTTTGATCGGATGGCCCTTTCGCGACATCGTGTCACGATCCCATAAATGTTGTCCAGCTCATGAAGGATTGCAGCCTCGCTTAACGCCGCCGCTTCCATCAGCCGTGTGTCATCAACACTTGTCGTCACGGTAATCAAGGGCTGTCCCCGGATAACGTCCGCAACCAACAGGCGCGTTGCACGACTGCCGATCTCGATGACAGCCACTCGTTTTGCGCCGGCTGTTTGAAGGTCTACTTCCGCATCGATGTGTTTAACCATAGTTGCTCCTAAATAAACACAGTGCCTGTGCTTGTTGGAGTTGACGCGATCGTACTAAAGCGGCTTTCCTTCATGCGCTCTTGGTGCCCCGCTAGGAATAAGCGGCGGCCGAGCTTCCAACGTCTCTGCACGTGATCTAGTCCAGTCAGGCCAGTCCGGCTGATCGGGCCTAAATTAGGCTGCGATAAGTTCCTCACTTCTTCGATTTTGTCGAAAAGTTGAGGGGGTGGGGAAATGCCGGCCTCCGACGCGGCGGCCATATATTTTAGTACAATAGGTAGCCGTGGCCTGAGCAACCAAGGAAGATTGGAATTGAGAATTCCAGACTGATATTCTTGCATCGCTCGCTGCGGGTCGTGTTCTCGATCTCCCATATATTCAAACCAACGAAAATCGAGCAGTTCGCACTCATAAGGCCTTAATTGGTTCGCGGTAAGGATATCGTCTGCGGCCTGTCTTAGTCCCTCGCCATTTGGAGCCTCGGTGAGCACCATGCAGGCTCGTGATGTGGCGATGACATAGCGCGACGCGTCTTTCTCTTTATCCCTGAGTTCGGCGCATGCTTGCGACGCCAATTCAAAGAATTTCAAGCTCTCGGTTCGTAGGCCGACGCTCTTCGAGCGACGTGCTAACTGAAAGGCAAATTTCGCCGCGAGTACAAATTCAATTGGATGGCCAATCCGGCTCCAGCCGCGACTTTTCACGTTCTCCAAATGCTCGTGTAGCGCAGCTAGAAGTTCTTCGCCGTCTTCGTTCGATCTGGTGGTCGCATACCGAATCCGCGTCCAGCCAAATAGCTCGGCTATACGCGAGAGGCGCTCGTGTGCGCGATGGGAGGGATGCCCAGGCCCACTGGCTTCACACGCTTGTCGCAGATGCCACTGGGCCTCGTGTAACCAGACCGGAGACAATGCATCGCGGTAGTTGAGTCGCATGATCTCATCGTCCACATGAATAAAGCCGGCGATCGCCTTAGCCGCCGAATAGTGACGAGCCGCAGTTTCGCTATTGGGTTGGCGAACGCGGGTGCGCAAAAGATACTCACCCGCTCCTTTCGCTAAGGTTAGGCAATCTTGATCGCCACACTTTAGGTTCGATAGCTGAGTAAGGAGTCTTTCACACTCCGCATCAGCAATACCGAGCATATGCCGGGCCATTTCAAAGGTGAACCCATGCCGAAAAATGGAAAGCTTCTCGATTGCCTCACTTAGTCTAGTATCGTCAGTAATTTCATTGATGTCACTCGACTGTGCGCTGCCGTCATCATCCGGTATTAGAATAATTCGTGTTCGCCCGATCTGTTGCGCGATACCCTGCACAGGAGTTGAGTCAAGTTCGCGATCCAGAATGGTCCGTAAACTCTGCAACTGAAGACGCGCGAATGGACCATTTTCGATATGGGATCGCGCGCGACTCAGATGGTTAGACCCAACAATCACGAGAATGTCCGGGGCTCTGCGCAGGTCGTCGCAACTAGGCGCCCTATTTGGTTTGCTTGATGTCGGGCCGAACTTATTTAGTTCGTCCGCCAGAATGCGGCCAGCCGCGAGGCGAGAAACCAAAAACCGAAACTCGAAGAACGATTGTCGTGTGCCTTCGATAACGTCCCAGACCAGTTGCCAAAACCGGTCGTTTATCTCGTCTGGCACGACTCGGATAAAGGCAAAAGCACCGGTCTGCTCTTTAGGCGCATTCGGATACATCTTAGTGGCGCTGGAGCGAATGCTGTACAACGCCTTTGCAACGCTAGACGGTTTGACTGCCTTAGTGTCTGTCCGAAGAGTTGTTGAATCCTATGAAT
>JAUSBQ010000208.1 GCA_030651965.1 Pseudolabrys sp.
ATCTGTTCCGTCGTCAGGCGATACCGGTTTGCTTGTTGCGCCTCAAGATCCAGCAAAACCTGAGCCGCCTGATCCTGGCGCTCTTCGGGCCATTGGCGAACGCGTTCGATGACATCGCGAAGCATCTTGGTCATAGGCCGAGTATAGCAGATTTTCCCCCGCGCAAAATCCCCGCACCAAGCCGGGAACGAGACGAGAGGCTAATGGTTCCCGGCAGCCCCCATCGCCTTCTCGCGAATGGCCGACATCGATAGGCCCGGCGTCAGAGGCTCCTCATCGACCTTGAGATGGATGATCGCAGGCTTGCCTGATTTCTGCGCGGCGGCGAATGCGGCCGGGAAATCGGCGGTCTTCTCGACCAGAATGCCGAAGCCGCCGAAAGCCTTGGCATAAGCGACGAAATCGGGGTTCTTCAATTCGGTGCCGACGACGCGGCCGGGGTATTCCCGCTCCTGATGCATGCGGATGGTGCCGTAGGTGCCGTTGTCCCAAAGCACCACGATCACCGCCAGGTCGTATTGCGCGGCGGTGGCGAAATCGTTGCCGGTCATCATGAAGTCGCCGTCGCCGGCGATGCAGACCACCGCGCGGTCCTTGTGCAGCGTCTTCATCGCCAGCGCCGCCGGCAATCCATAACCCATCGAGCCGGAGGTCGGCCCGACCAAGGTCGCGTATTTGCGGAAGCGATAGAAGCGGTTGACCCAGGTGGCGAAGTTGCCGGCGCCGTTGGTGATAAACGAATCCGCCGGCAGGTTGTCGCGCAGCCACACCATGATCTCGCCGAGATTGACCGGACCCGGCAGCGGCGTCGCCTTCTCGGTCCAGGCCAGGAAGTCGGCATGCGCGGTATCGCTCTCGCCGCGCCAGGAAATTTCGTTCGGCGGCTGCAAGCCTTCCAGCGCCGCGCAGAACGCGGTCGGCGAGGCATTGATCGCCAAAGCCGGATGATAGACCCGGCCAAGTTCTTCCGAACCCGGATGCACATGCACCAGCTTCATCTGCGGCTCGGGGATGCCGAACGCCGTATAGCTCTGCGACGACATCTCGCTCATGCGGTCGCCGATTAGCAGCACCAGGTCGGCGCCCTTGACGCGCGCCAGCAGTTTCGGATTGGGACCGATGCCGAAGTCGCCAGCGTAACAGGGATGCAGCGCATCGAACAAATGCGCGCGGCGGAACGTCGTCGCCACCGGCAGCGCGAAGCGTTCGGCAAAGCGCATCATCGCCGCAGTAGCCTGCTCCGACCAGCGGCTGCCGCCGATCAGCGCGATCGGCCGTTTGGCCGCCCACAACATCTTCTGCAAGCGGCTCATGTCGGTGAGGCCGGGCCAGATTTCCACCGGCTCGAAAGCAGTCGCGTCGGACGCCAAAGCGCGGTCGGTCAGCATGTCCTCGGGCAGCGCGATCACCACCGGTCCGGGACGGCCGTTGCAGGCGGTATGAAAGGCGCGCGACACGATTTCCGGAATGCGCGCCGCGTCGTCGATCTCGGTCGCCCATTTTGCCACGGTGCCGAACACGGCGCGGTAATCGAGCTCCTGAAAGGCCTCGCGCTCGCGCATGTCGCGGCCGACCTGGCCGACGAACAGAATCATCGGCGAGGAATCCTGGCGCGCAATGTGAACGCCGGCCGCCGCATTGGTGGCGCCCGGCCCGCGCGTGACGAAGCAGATGCCCGGCCGGCCCGTTGTCTTGCCGACGGCTTCCGCCATCATCGCCGCCGCGCCTTCATGCCGGCAGATCGTCAGTTTGATCTTCGAATCGTGCAGCGCGTCGAGCGCGGCCAGATAGCTTTCGCCCGGCACACAGAAGGCGTGGGTGACGCCGTGGATCGCCAGTTGGTCGATGAGGATCTGGCCGCCGGTACGGGTGCCGTCGTTCGCGCGCATTGATGGATGCTCCGGGCTCTCTAAGACGCGCACCAGCTATAGACGATCATGGCCACGCCCGCGAGGGGCCGGCGGCCCCGGACGGCGGCGCAGCCGTCCGGGATCATGTCTGAAAGCCAAACCGCCTGAGGGGTGGATTTTCGCCTTCGGGATCGGCGGCGCGAAAGCGACGGGAGTCATCTGCGTGTTCTTCTGCTCGATGATGTGGCCGGCCTTGGCGTTCTCGGCGAGATACACCTTCCAGTCCGGGTCCTGCGCCATGCGGGCACGCTTTTCCTCGCGGTCGGCGGCGCTCTCGTAGACCCAGATATGGGTGAAGGTGTTCAGTTCGCCGGTTTCCGCCACCGCGTAGCAGAGCGGTTCGCCCATGTAGCGAAGCTGCACCGGATAGCCGAACTTCCTGTAAAGTTCGAGCTGCGCCGGGACGCGGCCCGGCAAGGTCTTGTAAGTCCGAACGTCGAGTAGCACGGATGAGCCTCCCTTATAGTGACCGCTTCGGCGGCGGCGATTGGGCCACTCTCCGGGGCCGCGACAGGGCGGTCAATAGCGATCGCAAGAGAGACCTCATGCATCGCCGGTTTGCGATCATGCGAAAATGCTATCCTACCGGATCGACGACATGTTGCGGCTCGCGCGGACGCAGCAAAGTCACCGCCTTGACGCGATTGACAGTGAGAAAGCGGACAAGCGGCTCGTCGCGTACGCGGCGGCGGCTTTTCGAAGCATGGCGCAGCCACAGGCCGCCATCGGGCGCGACGACGACGAAGCCGATGTGGAAATAATCGAGCCTTGGGCGCTCCGACAGGAAACCGATGATGTCGCCGGTGGCGAGCAATTCCTTGTTTTCCAGCAGGTTCGCGCGCGGCACCGCGGCGATCGACATGCGGCGCGCGCCCAGCGTGGGCATCCAGTGCAGCGTCTTGTCGATGGTGGCGCCGCCCGGCACAGGGACCGGCGCGCAGATCTTGTTGGCGATATTGTTTTCGCTCCATTGCGCGAAGTAGTGATTGCGCTCGCGCCACGCCACCGCGCCGTCGCGATAGCGTATCCGCCGCAGAGCAGGCTCGAAGTCTTCCGGCGTGCGCACCATCGCCGCCGCCAGCACCGCCTCGCAATAGGTGACGCAATCGAAGACATCGTCGCGGGCGACGAATTTCTCAGCCCTGCGCGGGCCGCCGATCAGGGTGTAGCCGCGATACGGTGTGCCGACCAGCGCGCGCGAAATGAAATCGATGCGTTGGCCGATGCCCGGCAGCGCCTGCGCTTTATCGATCAGCCGCGTCATGCGCCTATGCTCGGCGCGCGCCGCCGGCCCGCCAATGGCCAAGGCCGCGCCGCCGGCAAACAGGCCGAGCAGAGAACGGCGACTAAGGCTGAGGTCGAAAGCTGTTGTCAATCTCGCACCACGACCAGCCGGTCGGTGCCGGATTCCGCGCCCCACAATTCGCCGGGCCGGCCGAGTATCTGTCGCACCGAAGCGTTGCGTTTGTTGCTCGGGAAGCTCTCGAATTTTTCCGTCGTAGGGTCGAAGCGCAGAATCGCATTGGCTTCGAAATCGGTCAGCCAGACCTTATCCTTGTCGTCGACATAGACGGCGTAGCAGCCGCGCTTGCTGTTCGGTAGCGCCCAGACCCGCCACACTTTGTTGATTGGGTCGTAGCGGCCGACCTCGCCGGTGATCCAGAAGCTCACCCACAGGATGCCTTTGGAATCCGACCAGACGCGGCGCGGCCCGACGCCCGGCTTCGGCGGCTGGATCATCAGCGCATCGCCGCTCACGGTATCGATCTTGGCGATATGATCGCCGGCGAGCGAGGCGTACCAGACCTCGCCGTTCGGCGTCGTGGTAATGCCGTAAGGCCCGGTGCCCTTCGGCGCCTTCCAGGCGTCGACCTTGCCGGTTGCCGGATCGACGCGGCCATAGACGCCGTTCTGCCCAGTGAACCAGAGAATGCCCTTGCGGTCGAAGGTCGCGGTGTTGAGATTGGCGTTGGGAAATTCCTTCGGCAGCGGAAACAATTTCACCGCGCGCGTTGCCGGATCGACGCGGGCGATGGCGTTCTGGCCGCTGTCGGTGATCCAGGCGGCGCGGTCGGGCCCGGCGATGACGCCGTGCGGCGCGGCGTCAAGCCCGAGCGGAATCTGCGTCACCTTGCCGGTTTTGGGATCGAGAATGCCGAGCGCGCCCTGGTGCTGCGCCGTGTACCAGACGGTGCCGTCCGGCGCCGGCGCGACGTCGTGCGGATGCGCGCCGCGCGTCACTTCGTAATAGGACACCTGCGCTGCCGGCGCGGGATTGATCCCGAGCACGACGGCCGCCAGTGCCGCGACGACGACTGGAACCATGGAAGCCCCCTATTCCGCCGCTTGATGTTTACCGCTCGACGTCCAACGTCCGGCCGCTTCGTCATCGGCGGCCTTGGCCTCGACCCAGATCTTGCCGTCCGCTTTCTCGACCTGCTTCCAGAACGGCGCGCGGGTCTTGAGATAGTCCATCAGGAAATCGGCCGCGGCGAAAGCCGCCGCGCGATGCGACGACACCGTCACCACCATCATGATGTCGTCGCCGGGCAGGATACGGCCGTAACGATGAATGACGGTGATGCCGATCAGCGGCCATCGCGCCGCTGCTTCCGCGACATGCCGCTCGATCTCGGTCTCCGCCATGCCGGGGTAATGTTCCAACGTCAGCGCCGCGATCGGCTCGCCGTTCTCGTCGCCGCGGCAGATACCGGTGAAGGTCACCACCGCTCCGGCATCGGTGCGGCCGCGCGTCAACTTGGACGCCTCGGCGGCGACGTCGAACGGCTCGCTCTGGATGCGGACGTTGGTGATGGTGCTCATGGATGCAATGTAGCCCGCTCCGCGCCCGCGCGGGAGGCCTTATCCGCCCGTCATCGGCGGGAAAAAGGCGATTTCGGCGGCGCCGCCGATCGACGCTTGCGGCTTCACATGGGCGCGGTCGATGGCGGCGCGGATCACCTTCGGGTTCTCGAAGGCGTGGGCATATTCCTCGCCGCGCGACGCCAGCCACGTCATCAGGTCACCCACAGTGACGACACCGGCGGGAACCTGCACGTCTTCATCCGGCTTGCCGACGCGCTCGCGCACCCAGGCGAAATAACGGACCTTCAGGGTTTTGCTCATTCGTCGATCATATAACGTAAGCCGGCGCGTAAATAGTCCCAGCCGGTGTACAGCGTCACGATCGCCGCCAGCCACAGCAGCGTGATGCCGATTTCGATGGTGATCGGCAGCACCTGCTCACCCGCTTCGCCGGCGATCAGAAAGCCGATGGCGACGAGCTGCCCGGCGGTCTTCCATTTGGCGAGTTGCGAGACCGGCACGCTGACGCGCAGGTCGGCCAGGAACTCGCGCAGGCCCGAGACCAGGATTTCACGGCATAGAATGATGACGGCGGCGAGCAGCGCCCAGCCGCGAATGGTGGTTCCCGCCGCCAGGATCAGCAGGCTCGAGGCCACCAAGAGCTTGTCGGCGATGGGGTCGAGCATGCGGCCGAGCGAGGATTGCTGGCCAAGCCGCCGCGCGACATAGCCGTCGAGAATGTCGGTCACGCCGGCGGCGATGAAAAACGCCAGCGCAACCCAGCGCAGCCACAGGCCGCCGCCGAGGATGCTCTGCCAGAACAGCAAGCCGACCACCACCGGTACGGCGGCGATGCGCGCATATGTCAGAATGTTGGCCAGCGCCAGCGGGTGCGCCGGCAACCGCTTGGAATGCGTCACGTTCATGCGACCCAAGGAACACCGGGGGCGCAGCGAGGTCAACCGCGTTGCCACCCGGCCCCCGTACTTTGTCGACTTAATCGATCGGCGGCTCAGTCGATCGGAGGTTTGGGCAGACGGCTCTTGCCCGGCTCCATGACGAAGGTCTGGTTGAGCGAATACCACTCGCCTGTCACGCCCGGCGCCGGCCCCGGCCCGTCGTGGCGGGTGAAATCGCCGATCAACGCACGGGTGACGCCGAACTGCACGTCGGTCTCCAACTTGTCGTCGTTCGGGTCGTAGATCTGCGAGATCAGCGTCTTGAAACCTTCCTTCAGGATCAGGAAGTGTAGATGCGCCGGCCGGAAATTGTGCCGTTTTGCTGCGCGCAACAGGTCGCCGACCGGTCCATCGATGGGAATCGGATAGCCGGCCGGCTTTACCGTGCGGAACCCGAAATAGCCGTTCTCGTCGGTGGTGAACTGGCCGCGCAGGTTCATCTCCGCCTGGTTCGGGTCCTGCTGCTCGTAGAAACCTTCCGGCGACGAATGCCACACGTCGACAAGCGCGCCGGCGACCGGCTTGCCGTCCCGATCCTTGACGTATGCTTTGACGAACAGTTCCGGTCCCGGCGTCGGCGAACGCACGATCGAGGCATCGTTTTCCGTTTTCGGCGAATTCAGCCGCCAGAACGGCCCGAGCAGATTGGCGGTGGTTTCGGTCTGGCCGTTATTGCCATTGTTGAGCAGGCAGACCAGCGCCGAGAAACCGAGCGAGCCGGACATCAGCACCACTTCGTTATGCGTGGCGTTGGACAACTGGCCCATCTTGGCAATGATCTGAGTGCCCTTCTGAAATTCTTCCTCGGTCAGATGCACATCGCGCGCGAAATCGTGCAGGTGCTTGACCAGCGAGGCGACGATCTCGCGCAGCCGCGCGTCGTCGATGTTCTGATAGGCCTCGACGACCGCCGGGGTGACGTCGGCCTGGCTTTTGATCAACATTGAGCGTTCCCCTTAACCCGCGCTGCGCCGCGCGTTCCCGATCAAGACGCTACTGCGCCTTCTCATGGAAGAACTCATATATCTTTCGCGCGGTCTCCGCATTAATTCCCGGCACATGGGAGAGATCTGCAAGGCTGGCCCGCTCGATGGCCTTGACGGTGCCGAAGTGATGCAGCAACGCCCGCTTGCGGGTGGGCCCGATCCCCGCGATTTCCTGCAAGCCCGCCTCGCGGATGTCCTTCTTGCGCCGCGCCCGGTGCGAGCCGATGGCGAAACGGTGGGCTTCGTCGCGCAACCGTTCGATGAAGTAGAGCAACGGATCGCGCGGCGGCAGCTTGAATGGGCCGCGGCCCGCCATGAAGAAAGTCTCGCGGCCCGCTTCGCGGTCCATGCCCTTGGCGATGGCGACCAGTGGGACATTGGTGATGCCCAGTTCGGTCAGGGTCTCGGTCGCCGCGCGTAATTGCCCCTGCCCGCCGTCGATCAGCACCAGATCGGGCCAGGGCGAGTCGGGCACGTCTCCGGGCTCGCCGGTCAGCACCGCGGCAAGCGCTGAGTCCGCGGTCAGCCGCGGATTTTCCTCGATCAGCCGCTTGAACCGCCGCAGCAGCACTTCGCGCATCATGCCGTAGTCGTCGCCCGGCGCGATGTCGGTCGAGCGGATGTTGAACTTGCGGTACTGATTTTTGCGGAAGCCTTCGGGCCCGGCGACGACCATGCCGCCGACCGCGTTGGCGCCGCTGATATGGCTGTTGTCGTAGACCTCGATGCGGCGCGGCTCGCGCGGCAGCGCGAAGGTCTCGGTCAGCGCCTTGAACAGCCGTTGTTGCGAGGCGGTGTCGGCAAGCTTGCGCGCCAAAGCCTCGCGGCCGTTGGCGAGCGCGTGGGTCACCAGTTCCTTGCGCTCGCCGCGCTGCGGCACGCTGATTTCGATTTTGCGTTCGCTTCGGGCGGTCAGCGCCTCGGCCAGCAGGTTGCGCTCCTCGAAATCCTCCGAGCACAGGATCAAACGCGGCGCCGGTTTGTCGTCGTAGAATTGCGCCATGAAGGCGCCGAGCACTTCGGCGCCGCTCAAGGTGCGGTCGGCCTTGGGGAAGTAAGCGCGGTTGCCCCAATTCTGTCCGGTGCGGAAGAAGAACACTTCGACGCAGCTATAGCCGCCGTCCTGATGCACGGCGAAGACGTCGGCTTCTTCCACATTGCGCGGGTTGATGCCTTGATGCGACTGGATCGCCGACAAAGCCGCCAGGCGGTCGCGGTAGATCGCGGCGCGTTCGAAATCGAGCGCGTGGGAGGCCGTCTCCATTTCCGCCGCCAGTTCCTTCTGCACCGAACGGCTGCGGCCGGAGAGGAATTCGTTGGCCTCGCGCACCAGTTCGCCGTAGCCGGAAAAATCGATCTCCTGGGTGCAGGGCGCCGAGCAGCGCTTGATCT
>JAUSBQ010000403.1 GCA_030651965.1 Pseudolabrys sp.
GGATGTTGTGCCGGACTTCCTCGCTTCCAACTGTCGCTTTATGAAGTCCGTTTGAAACAAGGCGATCATGTAATGCGGCTCAACCGAATCGTTGAACCGAATCCGCATGATGTTGTTGTTGAAAACATATGTCCCGCTGCCTTCAAAGATGGCAGTCTTGCCAACGAGTTCGCGGGAGTTGCGCGTGTTGAAAAGGAAATCGCCATCACGCAACGAGAACTCGGCGACTTCGGCAGCGGTCGCGTTGACCCGCTTGATTGGCGCAAGCGCCAAGCTCCCGTCGCCAAGAATCGCGTCCATCCGGACATACGGGAAGGGCAACGAGTTATCCGTTTCCTTCGCGCCGCGAACTAAGCCGAGTTTTGTCGAGGAGATGACTTCCTCCAACGTTACCGAAGGCCAGCCGAGCGAGTTTTTTTCCGGGTCGCCGAACATTTCGTAAAAGAGCGCAGGGATGAGGTCGGCGGCACGACGATCGGCTTGAGCGCGTAGCTTCCGCAACGCGTCCGCTTCTTCTAGCAGCTTCACCAGCCGCTCCTGCTCCGCCAGCGGCGGTATGGGAACGGGAATGGCGAGCAAGGCTTCTTGACTGATGCGTGGCAAGTTCGCCCCAGCCATTGCGTTCGACACCACTGCTAGCACCGCCGGAGAGCGAAGGTAGTATGCAACGAACGACGAATGGATTCGTTGCTGGCGAGGTTGCAGAACATAGATGTCGGTCGAGCAAATGCCGTCCTCGTTGGCGAGGTGAACTTTGTTCAAGTAAGGCCGCAGCTTGCCGTAAAGGATTTGGCCGGAGTGAAAGACGTTCTTCGTGCTTTTGATATCCGCGCCTGGTGTCGGCTGATATGTCAGCAGCTTGCCCGTGTGGCCTTCGATGCTTTCCAGACCGATGTAGTTGAAGAGCGTATCGGGATGTTCTGTCGGTTCAATTCGCTCGCGACCGACTTCAAGGACCTCGCCGAGCGGTTTTGTCGGCCAGTGTTTCATTTCTTGCTGTCGATTTTCGCCAACAGCGCGTTGCCGCACCGGATGATTTCGTTTTCCAGCGTGAGCACGTCGCCAAGAATTTCTTCGGGCGCGTCGTGGTTCACAGTTTCAGTGGTGACGGGCTTGAAGCGGCCTGCCGCGAGACTCCAGTCATGCGCGCGAATCTTCTCAATCGATACACGATAGCTGTTCGGCCCTTCCTCTCGACTCGGCCATTTGGTTAACACGTCGGGAATATCATTAGCTTCAATCGGCGTGCGCTTGTCGTCGAGGCTGAATCCGTCGGCGGTTAGATCGTAGAACCACACGCTTTGTGTTGACTTACCCTTCTGGAAGATCAGCGCGGCGGTGGCGACGCCGGCGTAGGGCCTGAAGACACCACTAGGTAGGCTGATGACCGCTTGCAGTTCACACTCAGTCAGGAGCAGTTCGCGCAGGCTCGTGGCGGCGTTGTTCGAGCCGAAGAGGACGCCGTTGGGCACGATGACGCCCGCTCGCCCGCCAGGCGCAAGGTGGTCAATGAACCATTTCAAAAAGAGCAGTTCGGTAGCGCGGGTATTTAGCTTGTAGTTCAAATCGGAAAGAATGCTTTCGTCCTGAACTCTCCCTGCAAACGGCGGATTGGCAAGGATAATATCGTAACGTTGTCCTGGATACGCCCCGCCAAAACCCGTAGTCAGCGGGTTCATCATCGAAATATGCGCCTTCTCCAATTGGTGGAGGTAGAGATTGAGTATGGCGATCTTGACCATGTTGGCGTCGTTGTCGAAGCCGGTGAACGCCTGCTCTTCGAGAAATTTCCATTGTGCTGGCTTGAGCGATGCCCCATCTAGGAGGCCGCGCTTGAGGTCGGCAGGCTTGGTGTTCTCGCGCAGGATGTGGGTGAAGGCGGAAATAAGGAAGCCGGCGGTGCCGCACGCAGGATCGCAGATGCGCTGTCCAGGCTGCGGGTTCACGAGTGCGGTAATGAGGTCGATGATGTGTCGCGGGGTGCGGAATTGACCATTAGTGCCGGAGGCAGCGAGTTTACTGAGGAGATGCTCATACATGTCGCCTTTGAAGTCGTGACCATCGTGCGCAGCAAGGTCGAGAGTGTGGATGCCTTGGATGACGGCGCGCAGCGTGGGGCGGTCGTAAATCTTGAGGGTGGCGCGGCTAAAGAGGAGCTTGCCGGTCTCGGTAAGGCTTGGGAGCTCGTGAAAGCTTTCGATGGCGTCACGAACAGCGTTGAATAGATTGTCGCCGGTGAGAGTGACGAAATTGCCCCAAGCGAAGCGCGCCCATTTGCCAGAGAATATGCGGGTATATTTCTTGTCTAGCGTTGCGAGCAATTCGTCCTTTTCCGTAAGCAGGCGAAGAAAAAGCAGGTAGGAAATCTGCTCAATGGAATCCATCGGGTTGTTAACGCCGCCCGAATAGAGAATATCCATGAGATGGTCGACCTTCTGGCGAAGGCCGGAGGAGAAGAAATTCGTGCCGTTTGCTTTTGTTGTTATGTTCATATCTTACACTGCAAGAGTGGATTGCCGGACAAGGATTGATTGGCGCAGAGCATCAAAGACTTCGTCCCGCGCCTCAAACCGTGACAGCGCTGAAATGCCGCCGAGCCGATTAAACTGGCTCGCGTTAAATAGCGTCATGTCGCCAGCTACGAATTTTGTGAGCGCTTGGGGATCGTCCGCGAGCAGCTGTGTCGTGGCGTCGAGCCATTTCTGCTCATTGTACCGGAGATTGAAGCGGGCCGCGATGGAGTCGACTGTATCGGTGATGATGTCATCTTTTGTCGGCAGCGGCTTTTTTCCAACAGCATTGTATACGAATGCCGGAGTAGGGGCCGGTACTCCATACGATCGGATGAGCTTATCTGGTGAATAGTACATTTCGGGCTGGTGATAGAACCGCTCATTCATAATTGTCTCAACAGCGTCGTCGTCCTCGTCGGCAACGGCCGTCTTCATTTCTGGATCGCGCTCCGCAAAATCTTTAACGTCGCGCTCAAACGAGCCGCGAAAGGTCATCACATCAACCTTCTCGCCTTCCGGCCCTACCTCGATAACCTCTCGGCTGGTAAGGGTATCTGTTCCTTCCCACACTGGAATCTCGCGCGGCGGCTGCGGTCCTTTTGGCGTCGTTCCGTCCGGACCTCCGTCAGCAGGCGTCGTCTCCCCACCACCTGAAG
>JAUSBQ010000408.1 GCA_030651965.1 Pseudolabrys sp.
GCGCCACCGGCGCGCGGCCGGACAATTCCGCGCCGGCATCGGGCGAAAGCCGAGCGAAAACAAAGACCGAGAGCGCGGAAATGACCGCGACGATCAGGAACGCCGACTGGAAATCCTGCGCCATCAAGGTTCCATGGCCGTGATAGGCGGCGGTGAGCTCAACGGCCAGCGCACCGAGCGCGACCCCGGTCGAGATCGACAATTGCTGGCTGACGCTCATCAGCGCGGTGGCACGGCTGACGCGCGACTGCTCCACCTCGGCATAGGCGAGGGTGTTGATGCTGGTGAATTCCAGCGAGCGGAAGAAGCCGCCGATCAACAGCACGCCGAACATGACCAAAGCCGGCGTGGTGTCGGAGAACAGCGCGCAGGCGGCGAGGAAGGCTGAACTCAAGAGCGCGTTGCTCACCAGGATGGCGCGAAAGCCGAAACGCTTGAGCAAAGTCGCGGCCGCCATCTTCATGCCCATGGCGCCGGCGGCCGAGGCGAAGGTGATCATGCCGGACTCGAACGGCGATCTGCCGAAGCCGACCTGCAACATCAGTGGCAGCAGAAACGGCAGCGCGCCGATGCCGATACGGAAGATGAAGCCGCCGAGCGCGCTGGCGCGGAATGTCGGCAGGCGAAACAAAGTGAGGTCGAGCGCAGGATTCGGCGTGTGCCTGGCATGCACCAGATAGGCGGCGATGAAGATGGCGCCGCCGACGATCAGCGAGACCACCACCGGCCAGGGCAGGAAATTCAAACCAAGCACCGACAGGCCGAAAGCGACGCCGGCAATGCCGAGCCCCGCATAGATCATGCCGAGGATGTCGAAGCGCTCATGGTGCTCGGCGCGCACGTCGTCGATATAGCGCGTCGCCAGCACGATGCCGAGAAGGCCGATCGGCACGTTGATGAGGAAGATCCAGTGCCAGCTCGCATACTCGGTGATGAAGCCGCCGACTGGCGGGCCGATCACCGGGCCGATCAGGGCCGGCGTCGTCACCCAGGCCATGGCGCTGACCAGTTCGCGCCGGCTGATCGAGCGCACCAGCACGATGCGGCCGACGGGGGTCATCATCGCGCCGCCCATGCCTTGCAGGATGCGGGCGAAGACGAAATCGGTCAGCGAACTCGACAGCGCGCAGGCAATCGAGCCGAGCACGAAGACGGCGATGGCCGCACGGAATACGGTGCGTGCGCCGAAGCGGTCGGCGGTCCAGCCCGAGGCCGGGATGAAGATGGCGAGCGACAGCAGATAAGAGGTGACCGCGAGCTTGAGCGCCAGTGGATTGGTGCCGATATCGGCGGCGATCGCCGGCAACGAGGTGGCGATCACCGTCGAGTCCATGTTCTCCATGAACAGGGCGACCGCGACGATCAGCGGGACGATGCGGTCACGGCGCATGGATATATCCGGGTGGGCGATCCAGGACGGCGAAGATGAAGGGATTAAGGCCCGGTGGGTCGATCTGCAAACAGCGGGGGAAGGATGCCACTCTGACAAAATAGGCATGTTGTGGGCTACATGGCAGACATCCAGGATAGACCTAGGAATCGTGGGATTCCCATGCTAACGACCCACGCCAACCCAAAAGCGGGCCGTGACGAGCGCGAGGACACCCTCGCGTAGGGCATTTCATCACCCGCATCGTCCGGTCCGGTCTTTTTCAGGGTGACGGAGTTGGCAATGGCCTCGATAAACAACGCAAATCCGCGCGAATCGCTCACTTTCGACGATGTGCTGATCAGGCCCGGCCTGTCGAATGTGATGCCGGCGGACGTCGATATCCGCTCCCGGATTACCAAATCGATCACGGTCAATGTGCCGATTCTCGCCTCCGCGATGGACACGGTGACCGAGTCGGCCATGGCCATCGCCATGGCGCAGGCCGGGGGCTTGGGCGTCATCCACCGGAATCTCGAGCCCGACCAGCAGGCGGCGCAGGTGCGCCAGGTCAAGAAGTTCGAGTCCGGCATGATCGTCAATCCGCTGACCATCGAGCCGACCGCCACTCTGGCGGATGCGCTCGAACTGATGAAGGAAAACCGCATTTCCGGCATCCCGGTGGTCGAGAAGTCCGGCACCAGCGTGCCCGGCAAACTGGTTGGCATTCTCACCAACCGCGATGTGCGCTTCGCCACCGATCCGCGCCAGCGCGTCGCCGAACTGATGACCAAGGACGAACTGGTCACGGTGCGCGAGGGCGTCAGCCAGAATGAGGCCAAAAGGCTGCTGCATCAGCACCGCATCGAGAAGCTCTTGGTGGTCGACGACAAGTATCGCTGCGTCGGTCTCATCACCGTCAAGGACATCGAGAAGGCGGTCGCCAATCCGAATGCCTGCAAGGACGAGCAGGGCCGGCTGCGCGTCGCCGCCGCGACCACGGTCGGCGACAAGGGCTTCGCCCGCACCGAGGCGCTGATCGCCGCCGGCGTCGATCTCGTCGTGGTCGATACCGCGCACGGCCATTCGCAATATGTGCTCGATGCCGTGCTGCGCATCAAAAGGCTGTCGAACGCGGTGCAGGTGGTGGCCGGCAATGTCGCCACGAGCGAAGGCGCCAAGGCATTGATCGACTGTGGCGCCGACGCCATCAAGGTCGGCATCGGTCCTGGCTCGATCTGCACGACGAGAATTGTAGCGGGCGTTGGTGTGCCGCAATTGACCGCGATCATGGACAGTGTCGAGGCGGCGCGGAAGCAGGGCATTCCGGTGATCGCCGATGGCGGCATCAAGTACTCAGGCGATCTCGCCAAGGCGTTGGCCGCCGGCGCCGACGTGGCGATGGTCGGCTCGTTGCTCGCCGGCACCGACGAGACGCCGGGCGAGGTGTTTCTCTATCAAGGCCGGTCGTACAAGTCCTATCGCGGCATGGGTTCGGTGACGGCGATGGCGCGCGGTTCGGCCGACCGCTATTTCCAGCAGGACATCAAGGACGCGCTCAAGTTGGTGCCGGAAGGCATCGAGGGCCAGGTCGGCTACAAGGGCCCGGTGTCGGGCGTCCTGCACCAGCTCGCCGGGGGCTTACGCGCGGCGATGGGTTATGTCGGCGCCAAGGATCTGGCCGATCTGCACGCCAAGGCCGAGTTCGTCCGCATCACCGGGGCGGGCCTGCGCGAAAGCCACGTCCACGACGTGCTGATCACGCGCGAGAGCCCGAATTATCCGAGCCAGGTGTAGCGCTGGGCCGGTGACGGCCCGCCGCGATCGGTGCTAATGTCGGCTCGCATTGTCGGGGGGCGGGCGATGAATTCAAGGCTTGGCTGGTCGGCGGCCTGCGTCGGCGCGGTTTCGGGCGCTGTGTTGATGACGGGCGCAGCGTTAGCGCCGGAGCCAGCATTGGCGCAGTGCGGCGGCACCCAGAACATCACCCCTTGCATCAGCGTGCCGCGCGCCCCGCAAGCCAACACGTATTATCCGCGCAGCAGCGGCGGCGGCTATCGCGGCGGCGGCGGAAGAGGATATTCCAGCGGCGGCGGTGGCGGCGGCAACTACAATTATGCGGCGGCGGTCGGCGCGGCCAATGTCGCCATCGGCTTTCTCAACATGGCGATCGCGGCGGCCGAAGAGCAGCAGCGCCAGGAACGCAACGCCGCGGCGCGCGCCCGCTGGGAGCATTGCCAGGCCAAGTATCGTTCCGCTTACGCGACCAATGAGCGGGCGCGGCGGCTGTCCGAAGAGGGACGGCCGGAAGAAGCCTATGCCCTGTTCCAGCGCGCTTACGATACGCTCGGCAGTTGCGGGCAGCGTGCCGACCTCGGCAAGCTGCGCGGCAATCTCGAAAGCGCGCGCACGACATACGCCAATTTGATCAATCCGGATGTCGCCGGTACGACGATCTTCGGCAAGAAGGAGACCGGGCCGGCAAAATTGCCACCCGCGATGCTGGAGCGGCAGGCGCGCGAGGCCTGCAAGACGTTGTCGCAGGACACGCCGGAATGGAACGCCTGCGTGGCGGCGCGCAAGGGCGAACTGGTCATGGCGAGCGACCCGGCGATCCGCAACGCCTGCCAGTCGATCGCCGACCGCGCCGAGCGGCAGCAATGCGTGTTCAATCGCTACTGGGCCGGACTTGCGGGCAAGGAAGACAAGCAGTTTGGCGATCCCTCAAATTGCTACTACGACGAACACGGCAAGCCGTGTCATCCCGGCGGCGGTAAGACCGCGTCGGCCGCCGCCGGCAAGCCGGGTGGCAACAGTGCGCTGCGCGACGAATTAAGACGCCGCCTCGACGCCTTGCCCGACCGGCTGCCGAGCGATGAAGACATCGGCAACATGGAAATCGCGCGCGATGCGCTGCCGCCGGGTCCGGAGCGCGATCAACTGACCGCGGCGATCGACAGCGCCAAGGCGGGCGACCCCGGCAAGGCGCCGAGCGATAACGTCTACGACGATTACATGCGCGGCCGCGATGGCAAGCTCGACAAGGGCCAGGGCGTCAGCGCCGGCGTGCCCGAGACGGGCAGCTTCGCCAACGATGTCCAGGGCGACAAGCTGCTGGAATCAGCGGTGCCGTCAAACCGTTAGCGTAAGCGTGTGCCGCTAGATTCCGTAGCGCGCGTAGAACTCGACCATGTCCGGATTGACGGCCTTGGCGGCGGCGATGTCTTTCGCACCCGCGAGCGCGTCGCCGGCGCGGATGCGGATGACGCCACGCAGATAGAGGTACACGGCAATGGAGTCTTCGGATGCCGGCTTGCCTTCAACATAGCCTTTTTCCTCCAGCGCGATGTCGAATTCGGCGATGGCTTTTTCGTTCTGCTTGAGTCTGGCGTAAGCGTAGCCACGATTGGCAAAGGCCTCCGCGTTGCGCGGATCGAGTTCGAGCGCGCGATTGCAGTCGGCCATCGCCGCTTCCGGTTCGCCCATGCGGGTGCGCACGAGGCAGCGCGTCGCCCAGACCGCCGCGTCTTTCGGATCGAGTTTGAGCAGTTCGTCAATGTCGGGCATCGCCAGCGCCGGCTGACCGCTGATGTCATAGGACGCCTGCCGCCCCATCAGATAGACCCGTGACGGGTTGAGCCGGACTGCCTCGTTCAGGTCGGGAATGGCGCGGGCGTAATCCCATTTTTTGCCGTAGGCGACGGCGCGGGTGCCGTACAGAATTGCACGGTCGACGTCGGTGGCGTTGGCCGGCAGCAATGAGATCGCCATCGTCGAATCGGCGATGGCTTTGTCGTATTGCTTCAACGACGAATAGGCCACGGCGCGGTTGTTGTAGGCGGGGCCGAATTTCGGCGCGTTCTTGATGACGATCGTGAAATCGTCGATCGCGCGCTTGTAGTCCTTCATCTTGTGGAACAGCGTGCCGCGATTGTAATAAGCGAGCGTGTATTTTGAATTGATGGCAATGGCGCGGTCGAGATCGGCCTGCGCCTTGTCGAACTCGCCGCGTTCGGAATGGATATTCGAGCGGTTGAGAATGCCGGCGAGGTCCTTGGGCGCGAGCTTGAGGCCCTGGTTGTAATCCGACATGGCCTTGTCCTTGTCGCCCATGTCGGACAAGGCCCGGCCGCGGTTGAGAATGAACGGCGCAAGCTGCGCGCCTTTGTATTTACCGGTCTTGATGCCAGCCTCGCAGCCGGCAAACATCTGCTGCGGTGTCGGATTGTCCTTGCCGTTGCACCAGGCGAGTTGCTGTTTGGTTTGCGCCAAAGCGGGTTGCAGCCCTGCCAGCGTGCTGAACAAGGCGAAGACGACGATGAAACGACGCATGGAGGCCCCCCGACCGCTCAGACTTCGGGGCAAGACTAGCGAAAGGCCGATGGCGCGCAAGACGTTGCTTTTGGGGCCCGGCCTCAATCCCTCCTTGCCAGCGGCCTGTTCTCGGCCTAACGCATGGATGTCCGGCGCGAAGCCTTAGGCAGCGCCGGCCGCAATAGCGACCATTTCCATTTCAGACGGGTATCCGACATGTCCTATGCAACCATTCTGCTTCCGGTCTTCGTCCTGGTCTTTCTGACATTCAGCCTGATGTTCTGGATGGGGTTCTCCCGTATCGGCGCGCTCAAGGCCGGCCAGGTGAAAATGGGCGATGTCGCGCTCGGCCAGACCAACTGGCCGCCGCGCGTGCAACAGATTTCCAACAGCTACACCAGCCAGTTTCAACTGCCGGTGCTGTTTTACATTCTGACGACGCTCGCCATGTTCACGCGCCAGGCCGATTACCTGTTCGTGGTGCTGGCGTGGCTGTTCGTGCTGTCGCGCTTCGCGCATGCTTACGTCCACTGCACCACCAATTACGTCCGGCACCGCTTCAACGTCTTCCTGGTCGGCGCCGTCATTCTTCTGGCGATGTGGGTGATCTTCGCGCTGCGCATCCTGCTGGCCATTCAATGACCCCGGCAGCCAAGCTCGCCGCCGCCATCGACGTTTTCGACGCGCTGGAAAAGGACCGCCGCCCGGCCGGCGACGCGCTCAAGGCCTGGGGCCTGGCGCATCGTTTCGCCGGCTCCGGCGACCGCGCCGGCATTGCCGGGCTCGTCTATGACGCGCTGCGCCGCAAGGCCTCGAGCGCCTATCTGATGGGGGCGGACACCCCGCGCGCCATTGTCATCGGCATGCTCAAGCGCGAACGCGGCCTCGACACCGATGCGATCTCGAAACTCGCCGACGGCTCAAACTACGGCGTGGCCGTGCTGACTGACGACGAACGGGCGCGGCTCGATGCGGCCGACATGAAGGCAGCAGCACCGCATGTCATCGGCGACTATCCCGACTGGTTGGACTCCCATTTCGAACGCGTCTTCGGCGACGACCGTGGCGAGGAGGGCGCGGCGCTGGCCTCGCGCGCGCCGCTCGATCTGCGGGTCAATACCTTGAAGTCGGAGCCCGATCGCGCCGCATCGATGCTGGACGATCTCAAGCCGGCGCGCGGCCGCTGGTCGCCGGTGGCGTTGCGCATCAATCTGAATGCCGACGCCAAGAGCCCGGCGATCCATGCCGAGCCGGCCTTCCTCAAGGGCATGATCGAAGTGCAGGACGAAGGCTCGCAACTGGCGGCCTTGTTTGCCGGCGCCAAGCCGGGCGAGCAGGTGGTCGATCTCTGCGCCGGGGCGGGCGGCAAGACCTTGGCGCTGGCGGCACTGATGCAGAACAAGGGCCAGATTTTCGCCACCGACGACGACAAGCGCCGCCTCGCGCCGATCCACGATCGCCTGGCGCGCTCGGGCGCTCGCAACGTTCAAGTGCGGACACCCAAGTCCATCGGCGGCGAGATCGACGATCTCAACGGCCGCTGCGATCTGGTGCTGATCGACGCGCCCTGCACCGGCACCGGCTCGTGGCGCCGCAACCCGGACGCCAAATGGCGGATGCGACCCGGCGCGCTGGAGCAGCGCGTCAAGGAACAGGCCGGCATTCTCGACCGTGCGGTCGGTCTGCTGAAATCGGGCGGCCGCATCGCCTACGTCACCTGTTCGGTGCTGGACGAGGAAAACGGCGCCCAGGTCCGCGCCTTCCTCACGCGCCATGCGGAATTCTCGGTCGAGAAGCCTGCCGAAGTCGTCAAGGCGCTCGGCGACCGGGCGATGCTGTTCGGCAAGGCGGCGCGGCTGTCGGCGGAAGGCATTCTGATGACGCCGCGCACGACGGGGACTGACGGGTTCTTCGTCAGTGTGCTCAAACGCGCCTGAATCGAGTGCGTTAACAGCTAAGTAACGCGAATTCCTCGATTGCGCCTCATTCCGGGCCAAAAAACCACGTGAAGATTCTGTCACTGGGAACTCACGTGGCGGTCGTTTGGCGGGGTTTTGAAACGTGACATTTTCTGACAGGCGCGAACCTTCGTTCGACGGGCCCTCCAAGGCGTCTGCGGCCGGTGCGCAGGACGAACTGTATATCGGTGCCAGCGACCAAAAGGCCCATTCTGCCGGCCGCCCCTCGCGTCTGAGCCGCGTCGTTACGACCGCGCAGATCGTCGGCTCGCTGCTGGCAGTCCCGCTTGGCCTCGCCTCCGGCTACTCGATGTACAAGGCCAATTTCGCCGTCGACACCACCTGCCAGAATTTGCGCGCCGGCATCGTCGCCATGCTCGACAAGAACGTCGACCCCGCGACCCGGCGCATGCTGGTGCGGCGCGACATCGCGACCTTCGAGCAGTCCTGCGGCGGCTTTGATCCCGATGCGCATGCGGCGTTCAAGACGCTGCTGGCGGTGCCGGCGGCGGCGCCCGCGACGGCCGCAGCGCCAAAGCTGCGCAGCGCCTTGCCCGCGACAGACGTTGCGCGCAAATCAGAGCCGAAGGTTGAGACGAAGTCTGAGCCCAAGACCGAGCCCAAGACCGAGCCCAAGCCTGAAGCGAAGCCGGCCGCGGCCGCCGTTGCGCCCGCGCCCGTGGCGGATTCCGACACCGCAATGTCGGATTCGCGCTGGCTGGCGGCGGTGCGGCAGGCTTTGGTGACACACACGCCCGACGCCGCGGCGCCGGTCGCGGGCAGCCCGCCGGCCATGCTTGAAGCGCCGGCGGCGAAAGCGCCGCGCACCGAAACCTTGGCTGTCAGCAAACCGGCTGCGCCCCTTGTTCAGTTGCAGCCGACCTGGACTGTGCCGGCGCAAACGGCTCCGGTTGCCGCCGTGGCACCTGTTGCTACGCCCGTTCCCACCGTCGACGTGCCGGAGTACGTCACGCCGGTGCGAGAGGATCATCCGCGCCCGCCGGCACCGATTACTGGGCCGACGCCGATCAACGGCGCAACCGACGGCGACGACACGACGAAGTCGCGCATCGGTTCGTGGATTGCGCAGATCCCGCTGGTCGGCCGCGTCATCGAGCCGCGCGGAAACTAGACTTTCGGTTTTTCGGTTCTGGCTTGCGGCTGCCAGTCGGCCACCGTGGCGACGTCGGCCTCGGTCTGCCAGCGCCCGACGCGGCCGCTTTGCCGGTCGGCCTGCCGCAGCCGCGCCATGAAATCCCAGCGCGGCACTTCGCGAAAGCCCATGTCGCGCGTGGTCGGCGTCAACAGCTTGCCGTCGTTGAAGACAAAGCCCCATTTAGCCAGATGCCAGTTCAGAACGGTGAAGCCGATCTTCGACGTGTTCGGCTCGCGCGAGAACTGCGACTCGGTGACGAAGGAGTTGCCGACCGCGACGCCATAGCCGCCGCCGGCGAGTTCGCCTTTGTCGTTCCAGACTTCGAAGGAATGCGCGTGGCCGGCGTCGAACGCTTCGGCATAAGCGTGCATGATCCGCGGCGTGATCCAGGTGACGTGCCAGCGGCCGGTGCGCTGTCCGGCGCAGGCCTTGATGACGCCGTCGAAGTCGCGGTCGAAGGTGACGGTGTACTGGCCCTGGCGCATCTGCCGGCGCAGGCGCTTGGCGATGTGCAACTCGTCGAAGAACAGCAGCGAGCGCGTTGCCGGCGACCACCACTTGATCGGCCCGACATGGGCGAAGGGATAAAGCCCGCGCCGGTGCGCTTCGAGCAAAGTCGGCAGCGACAGGTCATGGACGATGCCGGCAAGGCCCGGCGGATTGGCAAGCGCGCGCTCCGGGTCGGGCAGGGCGTAATCGGGCGCCAGCAAGTCGGAGAAGTACAGCTTTGCGAGATGCGGCAGGCCGCTGACGCGGCCCGGCATCATCGCCCAGGCCAGGCCCAGCGCCCAGCGTTCGGCCTTGTCGCGCAGGCTCTCGTGGAAAAGCGTGTCGCGGCGGCCGGGGCCGGCGGATTGGCTCAGGCTCAGATGGTCGGCGTGAAAGGCCAAAGCGGCGCTCCCGGATCGATAATGGAGAAAACGGTCGATGGAGCGGTTTTGCCACAAGCAGGCCTAATGGAGCGTTAGGGCGAAGGCCCGGATTTGGCAGGATTTTGCCAAGGTGACCGCGGCGTTAATGGGCGAGGTAGAGCGGCGTTCAAGTCGAAATGCCGCGATATTCCGGGCTAAAGAGAGGTGGATGGCTTTTGCCGCCTGTTGCGGAGAGCGCCGCACTCGCTTAATTCAGGGCATGACCCCCACCCAGAAATCGACCGCCCTCGATCCCGGCCATTTGCCCGATCATGACAAGGTCCTGATCGTCGATTTCGGCTCGCAGGTGACCCAGCTCATCGCCCGCCGGGTGCGCGAGGAAAACATCTACAGCGAGATCGTGCCGTACCAGAAGGCCGAGGAAGCCTTCCGGGCGATGAAGCCGAAGGCCGTGATCCTGTCCGGGGGGCCTGCCTCGGTGCTCGACAAGGATGCGCCTTTGGCGCCGCAGGCGATCTACGACGCCGGCGTGCCGATCCTCGGCATCTGCTACGGCGAGCAGGCGATGGCGCTGCAACTCGGCGGCCAGGTCGAGAGCGGCCATCACCGCGAATTCGGCCGCGCCGAGGTCGAGGTGATTTCCGACAGCCCGATCTTCCAAGGCGTCTGGGACAAAGGTGGCAAATATCCGGTGTGGATGAGCCACGGCGACCGCGTCACGCAACTGCCGCCGGGCTTCAAGGTGCTGGGCAAGGCGCCGAATTCGCCGATCGCCATCATCGGCGACGACGCGCGCAAGTTCTACGCCACGCAATTCCATCTCGAAGTGATGCACACGCCGCAGGGCGCAGCATTGCTGCGCAATTTCGTACGCAACATCGCAGGTCTGACCGGCGACTGGACCATGCGCGCCTTCAAGGACGAGGCGATCGAGAAAATCCGCGCCCAGGTCGGCAAAGGCAAGGTGATCTGCGGATTGTCCGGCGGCGTCGATAGCGCGGTGGCGGCGGTACTCATTCATGAAGCGATCGGCGAGCAGCTCACCTGCGTGCTGGTCGATCACGGCCTGATGCGGCTCGCCGAGGCCGAGCGGGTCGTGACCATGTTCCGCGACAGCTACAACATTCCGCTGGTGCATGTGAACGCGGCCGACACCTTCGTCGGCGCACTGGCGGGCATCGACGACCCGGAGCAGAAACGCAAGATCATCGGCAAGCTGTTCATCGACGTGTTCGACGCCGAAGCCAAGAAGATCGGCGGCGCCGAATTCCTCGCGCAGGGCACGCTCTATCCCGACGTGATCGAGAGCGTGTCGTTCACCGGCGGGCCGTCGGTGACCATCAAGTCGCATCACAATGTCGGCGGACTGCCCGACTTCATGAAGATGAAGCTGGTCGAGCCGTTGCGCGAATTGTTCAAGGACGAGGTGAGGGCGCTCGGCCGCGAACTGGGCTTGCCCGACAGCTTCGTGGGCCGCCATCCGTTTCCGGGACCGGGTCTGGCGATCCGCATTCCTGGCGCGATCACGCCGGAAAAGCTCGACATCTTGCGGCTGGCGGATGAAATCTACATCGAGGAAATCCGCCGCTGCGGGCTGTACGACCAGATCTGGCAGGCCTTCGCGGTGCTGCTGCCGGTCAAAACCGTCGGCGTCATGGGCGACGGCCGCACCTACGATTACGTGGTGGGCCTGCGCGCGGTGACCTCGGTCGACGGCATGACGGCCGACTTCTTCCCGTTCGACATGCGCTTCCTCGGCATGGTGGCGACCCGCATCATCAACGAGGTCAAGGGCGTCAACCGTGTGGTGTATGACGTGACCAGCAAGCCGCCGGGGACGATTGAGTGGGAGTGAGGGCGGCGGGGCTGGTTCAAATCCCAATTAAAGGGCGCGAAGGATAGCCATGGGATTCGGGGTCTTCATTCATCGCTCAGATTCGATTTATGATGACAGCCCGGCGGAGCGATATCAGTTTCCCAGCCAGTATCTCAGCCGTGTAGAGGCATGCGTCGGCGACTGGATAGTTTATTATGAACCGAAGAAGGTCGCTGAGACGCGTGGCTATTTCGCCGTCGCCAAAGTCCAGGGCGTCATCCCGGACCCGACCTCAGCAGACATGTTTCTGGCTTTGATCGAGCCCGAAAGCTATCTGGATTTTGCAAATCCCGTACAATTTAACGACACGAATGGTCCCGTTGAACGCGGCGTGTTGAATGAGCAAGGCAAGATATCCGGGCGCGCTCAGTCGGCTGTTCGGCCGCTTTCGCCTTCGGATTTCCAGCGTATCGTTGCGCTTGGCCTCGATGATAGTGCGCCGTTGTTACCGCGCAATGGGAGCGCGCCCGCGCTTCTCGGATTTGAGGAAGAACAGGCGCCGTTTCAATTCGAAGAACAGCGTGAACGCGCGACCTTTACCGTTTCGAGGATCGTGCGAGATCGCGTGTTTCGCGGGATTGTTTTGCGCGCCTACGATCAACGTTGCGCGATTAGTGGTCTGAAGCTCATAAATGGCGGCGGCCGAGCGGAAGTTGACGCGGCCCATATTCGTCCGGTTGAGGCGGGCGGTCCTGATATCGTGAGTAACGGTATTGCGCTTTCGGGAACAGCGCACTGGATGTTCGACCGTGGGTTGATCAGCTTGGCGGACGATCTTAAGATTCTGGTGTCTCGACAGGTGAATGATCCGGACGCTGTGCGCGCGTTCATCAATCAATCCGGACAGGCATATGCGCCATTGCGAGGCTCAGAGCGGCCGCATCCGCATTTTCTAAATTGGCATCGCGATAATTGCTTCAAGCAGTAAGCAAGTTGGGACCAGTCCGACTGGTCGCGCGCGGAACCAGTAACGTGGCACGAGGTTAAATCTGGCATACGGGAGCACGGGCCATGGAAACCCAAGAACTTCACCGCGGACGCCTGATCGACCACATCCAGATGGTGGTCGACGATCTCGCCGCCGCGAGGCGCTTCTATGAGGCGATCTTCAAGGTGCTCGACATTCCGATCGGCGGGGAGGCCAAGGATTATTTCTGGGCCGACGAGCTGTTCATCTCGACCGTCGACAGCGAGTCAGCCTTGGGCAAGACCACCGGGCGGCATCATCTGGCGTTCCAGGCCAAGGACCGCGCCGTGGTGGAGGCCTTCTACAAGGCGGCGCTGGCCGCCGGCGGCAAGGACAACGGCGCGCCGGGAAAGCGCAAATATCATCCGGGGTACTACGCCGCCTTCGTGCTCGATCCCGCCGGCAACAATATCGAGGCCGTCTATCACGGCGAGGCGAAACGGTCGGCGCAGAGCGTCAAGATCGAGTTCGACATGTAATGGCGTCAACCACCGCCATGTCAGCAACGCGACAACCGCCCCGCGCCTCCATTCATTTTGTGATGCGGAAGGCAAGAACCGGCAGGTCTTCCATCTGCAGCGTTTCCGCCTTCACCGGAACGGGGCCCCGCTCGAACAGGGCTTTGAGATCGCCAGGTGTCGCCTTCACGCCGAGAACGATCGCCTGCACGATCGGTCCCTCTTTCAGGCGGATATGGCCGTAGACATAGGGCGCGATCTTCTCGAAGCGCGGATGACAGGCCGGCGAAATATTGTGCGTGGCCAGCAGAAGTGTGGCGTCGCCGCTCAGTTCGGTCGGCTCGACATCCCAACTCCCGCAATGCTCGCAGCAGCCGGTCGGCGGGAACGTATAGCCGCCGCATGACTTGCAGGTGACGGCCCGGAAGACGCCCTTGGCGAGTCCTTCATAATACGAGCGGATGGCGCTCGGCTTTTCTGCGACATTCGCCATGTCAAATGCTCCCGAGAACGATGACGGTGCCGATCATGGCGTACCCGTGCGTGTGAATGACGGAGATCTCCGGCGTCTTGCCGATTTGCCGTGGCCCTGCTTTGCCGCGCATTTGCAGCACTGCCTCGTAGGTATCCGTCCCCGCGCTCGCGCCCCAGGCATGGCCGAAGGCGTGGCGTCCGCCGTGAGTCGACATGGGCCGGTCGCCGTCGAAGCGCAGGCGACCCTCACGCGCCGCCGCCAGACCTTTGCCATGCTCCAGGTAGCCGACCGTCTCCGCGGTGCAGATGCCGGAGATGTGCGAGCAGTCGTGGGTGTGCAGATAGTCGATGTCGGCGGCCGTGATGCCGGCCATATCGAAGGCGGTATCGATCGCCCGCTTATCGAACTCCCAATAGGTCGGGTCTTCGCCGTACCAGGGCAGGTCGCTGTAGCTGATGCCAAAGCCTTTAAGCTCCACCGGCTGCGACTTTCCTCCTTTGGCCAGGTCCGCGCGGGTGATGACCATGGCCGAGGCGCCGTCCGCTGTTGTGACCAGGCTGAGCAGCCGCGACGGCCAGGCGACAAAGGGATTGTGCTTCTCGGAACGCCAGTATTCGTATGGGTCTGAGAAGCCTTCCTTGGCCGCGCGGTCTTCAAGCTTCTCCTGGATGTTGGCCTTTGGATTCATCGCGCCGTGCAAGCGCCGCGTCCGGCAGAGCTCGAACATGCTGCGGTCGAAATCCTCGATAGAGAGGCCGTACTTGCGGCAGTAGCCGAGCGCGACAAGACCGTTATAGGTTGAGAAGATGTCGTAGCCCTGCGGCACGCCATAGGCCTGATTGACCGCCATGTCGGTCCATAGCCAGGTCTGCTGGTGCGAGATCGGCTCGCGCTCGTACGGGCTGAACCCCTTCACCTTGGTGCGCGTGGTTTCCAGACCGTAGACGAGAACGGTGTCATAGACGCCTGCCGCGACCGACATGGCGGCAAGAGCCGCGCCGACGTTGGTGGTCGAACACTGCGCCTCGAAATGGACGCCGGACTTGAACTGGGTGCCGGTCCATTTGGAAAGCTGGGAATAGGTGCCGGGCACTTGCGAGCTGTGCACCATCGCGTTGCCCGCGAACACGGCATCGACGTCCTGTCCGGTGAGCCCCGCATCGTCGAGCGCTTCCTTGACCGCGCCTGCCGTCAATTCCTGAATGCTCAAGCCTTTGAGCTCGGGTGTCTCGAGAAGATCGCCAAATCGTGAGCAGCCGACCCCGGAAATCACCGCTCGTTCGCGTAGCTTGTTCCGCATGAACTGACTCCTTCGAGTCTCGTCGGCCGCGCTGGCAAAGGCTCTCGTGACGAAGCGCCGCCAAAAAATTCGGTCTAAAAACACGCCGAACCGCCCGAGAGCCTGAAG
>JAUSBQ010000413.1 GCA_030651965.1 Pseudolabrys sp.
CACCCGGCGCTGGCGCGCCGACCTCCCCCTTTCTGGGGGAGGTAAAGTGCCGAAAGGCCGAATCTAATGGCTATCCTCATCGACAAGAACACCAAGGTCATCTGCCAGGGTTTCACCGGCAAAAACGGCACCTTCCATTCCGAGCAGGCGATCGCCTACGGCACCAAGATGGTCGGCGGCACCTCGCCAGGCAAAGGCGGTGCGACGCATCTCGACCTGCCGGTGTTCGACACCGTCGCGGAAGCGCGTGAGAAGACCGGCTGCGACGCCAGCGTGATCTACGTGCCGCCGCCGGGCGCGGCCGACGCGATCTGCGAGGCGATCCAGGCCGAGATTCCGCTCATCGTCTGCATCACCGAGGGCATCCCTGTGATGGACATGGTCAAGGTCAAGCGCTCGCTGTCCGGCTCGAGGTCGCGGCTGATCGGGCCGAACTGCCCGGGCGTCATGACCTCCGGCGAATGCAAGATCGGCATCATGCCGGGCAACATCTTCAAGCCGGGCAAGGTCGGCATCGTGTCGCGCTCCGGCACGCTGACCTATGAAGCTGTGTTCCAGACCACGCGTGAAGGCCTGGGCCAGACCTCGGCGGTCGGCATCGGCGGCGATCCGGTCAAGGGCACCGAGTTCATCGACATGCTGGAGATGTTCCTCGCCGATCCTAAAACCGAATCGATCGTGATGATCGGCGAAATCGGCGGCTCCGCCGAGGAAGACGCATCGCAATTCCTGATCGACGAGGCCAAGCGCGGCCGCAAGAAGCCAATGGTCGGCTTCATCGCCGGCCGCACCGCGCCTCCGGGCCGCCGCATGGGCCATGCCGGCGCGATCATTTCCGGCGGCAAGGGCGATGCCGAATCCAAGATCGCCGCCATGGAAGCGGCCGGCATCAAGGTGTCGCCGTCGCCGGCGCGCATCGGCAAGACCCTGGTCGAAGTGCTGAAGGGCTAAAGATCTGACGAGTTCCTGCGGCGAGGTGCCTGGCGCCACGCCGTTTTTTATTGTCCGAAATAATACGATGCCAGCGCGCCCAGGCTGATAACGGCGCCGATAGCCAGCCGCAGCGGCTGATGCCAGTTCACGCGAACCGCCGGCGCGGCCGCCATGACGATGAACGGCAGGAACACAAAAACATAGCGCGAGCTGAATTGATGCGTAATCTTGGCATTCGACAGAATGCCAAGCAGGGCCATGCTGCCGGCAAAGCGCGTCAGCCAATTCGTGCGTTCCTGCCAGACGTAGAAGGCAAAGCATCCGACAAAGCAGACCGCCGAGAACGACAGCACGAAGCTGAAACTCGCCGCGATCGGGCCGGTGAGCGCTTCCGCTGAAAGCGCCCGCGTGACCGACGCCATCGGCACGGACACCGGACCCAGCATCAGCGCGACCGGAACGCTCAGAACAAAGGCGGCCGCGAGAACAATCTTCCGGTGCGACAGCACGCGAAATATCTCCGGCGCAAATAGAAACGCGATCAAGCCGGCATAGCCGGCGCTGCGAATGCCATTCGCGGGCGAGAAGCCGCCGCCGCTCCACGCCGACAGCGGCGGGATCAGCCCGTCCCATACGATGAAGACCGGTCCGGCAATCGCTGCGACGGTGCCGATGATCACGCCGATCTGGACCATCTCTTGCCGGCGGAAAGCAGGGGGATAACCGAAGGCGAGCAGCAGGCAGGGCAGCAGAACCAGATAATTCTGGCGGCCGAGCACCGCGGCGGCGATTGCCACGCCACAGGCGGCGGCTAAAAATAACCGGGCTGGCTTTGCATCGTCGGCTTCCATCAACGTGAGGAGAAGCACCGAGGCCGTTATGAAAAACAGCGCCGGCATTTCGGTCAGCGCCATCCCCGCCGATACGCCAACGGTCGGCATCATCATCAGGCTGGCGGCGATCAATGCGGGCCCGGGCGACGGTGGAAAGCCGGGCGTCGACTTCAAGATGCGCCAGAGCAGCGCGACGGAGCCGAAGAGCAGGAGCACGTTGACGAAGCGCAGCCAGGGAAAATGCAGCATCCACACGCGGTCGACGGCGGCAAATACAAGGGTGAAGGTCGGACCGGCGGCGCCGGGAAATTCGCGCAGGAAGCCGAGCGAAAGCCCGTGCCGCTTCAGCAGGTCGAGCGTGCCGAGAAACCACTGCTCATCATAAACCGGGTGCGGGGGCGACAGGGCGACAAGGACGCACAAAGCGAGCCCGGCCGCGCCAACCAAGATCCAATTGAGTTGTCCGATGCCCCGAAACGTCGGCGTCTGACTGCTGGCCAAATCGTTCCTATCCGGTCGGAGGCAGGTTCGAGGCAAGAGGGGGGTAGGCTAGCCGGATTCTCCCGTTTTTGACACGCGCGTTGCGGATTGCAACCCAGGGAAAGGGGGGGGCGCCGGGCTGGCCGAGGCGTGGCCCAAAATTTCGGCAATAAACTTCGCCGGAGCTCATGTATGAGGAGCCGATCCGAATCGGCCTAAGAAATGAAACCAGGATTCACTTCTATGCGTTTCTGGACTTAACTACGTCATAAATTGCTTTAAGACTGCGTCCGTCGACCAAATCGGCACGCTCAAGCCGGATCGCCAAAGCGCTCACCATCGTGCGGCCCTCGCCGCACCAGGATCATCACCTATGTCCCGCCAAGACGCCAACGCCGCCTTCGCCCGCACTTCCTTCCTCTACGGCGGCAACGCCGCCTACATCGAAGACCTCTACGCCAAATACGAAGCCGATCCGGCCTCGGTCGATGCCGAGTGGCGGACATTTTTCGAGGCGCTGAAGGACGAAAAGGCCGACGTCGCCAAGGCGGCGCAGGGCGCGTCCTGGACAAAGCCGAACTGGCCGCTGCGCCCGAGCGGCGATCTGGTTTCCGCGCTCGACGGCAACTGGGCCGAGACCGAAAAGAAAATCGGCGAAAAGATTTCCGCGAAGGCGCAGGGCAAGGGCGTCGAGCTGTCGCCAACCGACGTGCAGCAGGCAACGCGCGATTCGATCCACGCGCTGATGTTGATCCGCGCCTACCGCATGCGCGGCCATTTCCACGCCAAGCTCGACCCGCTCGAAATCGCGGTTGAGCCGAACGAGACCGAACTCGATCCGCGCTCCTACGGCTTCGAGGAAGCCGATCTCGACCGAAAGATTTTCCTCGACAAGGTGCTCGGCCTCGAATTCGCGTCGATGCGCGAGATCGTCGCCATCCTGCGCCGCACCTATTGCCAGACGCTCGGCGTCGAGTTCATGCATATCTCCAACCCGGCGCAGAAGAGTTGGATCCAGGAGCGCATCGAGGGCCGCGACAAGGAAATCAGCTTCACCCGTCAGGGCAAGCGCGCGATTCTGAACAAGCTGGTCGAAGCCGAAGGCTTCGAGAAATATCTCGACGTCAAATTCACCGGCACCAAGCGCTTCGGCCTCGACGGCGGCGAGTCGCTGATTCCGGCGCTCGAGCAAATCATCAAGCGCGGCGGTAATCTCGGCGTTAAAGAAATCATCCTCGGCATGTCGCATCGCGGCCGCCTCAATGTGCTGACCCAGGTGATGGGTAAGCCGCACCGCGTCCTGTTTCACGAATTCAAGGGCGGCTCGGCGACGCCGGACGACATCGAAGGCTCCGGCGACGTAAAATATCATCTCGGCGCGTCGTCGGACCGCGAGTTCGACAACAACAAGGTCCATCTGTCGCTGACACCGAACCCATCGCATCTCGAGATCGTCGATCCGGTGACGCTCGGCAAAGTGCGCGCCAAGCAGGATCAGCACGGCGCGACGCCGGAAGACCGCACCATGGTGATGCCGTTGCTCATTCACGGCGACGCGGCCTTTGCCGGTCAAGGCGTGGTGGCGGAATGCTTCGGGCTGTCGGACCTCAAGGGTTACAAGACCGGCGGCTCGCTGCACTTCATCGTCAACAACCAGATCGGCTTTACCACCTATCCGCTCTATTCGCGTTCGTCGCCTTATCCGTCCGATGTCGCCAAGATGATCGAGGCGCTGATATTCCACGTCAACGGTGACGATCCGGAAGCCGTCGTGTTCGCGGCCAAAGTTGCGACCGAGTACCGGCAGAAATTCGCCAAGCCGGTCGTCATCGACATGTTCTGCTACCGGCGCTTCGGCCATAACGAAGGCGACGAGCCGTCGTTCACCCAGCCGCTGATGTACAAGAAGATCCGTGGCCACGCCTCGACGCTCGAGATCTACACCAAGAAGCTCGTCGGCGAAGGCGTCGTTACCCAAGGCGAAGTTGACAAGATGAAGGCCGACTGGCGCGCCAGGCTCGAAGCGGAATTCGAGGCCGGCGCCGGCTACAAGGCGAACAAGGCCGACTGGCTCGACGGCCGCTGGTCGGGGCTCAAGCCGGCCGGCGAAGCCGACGATCCGCGCCGCGGCGATACCGGTGTCGATCTGGATACGCTGCGCGACATCGGCAAGAAAATCACGACGGCGCCGGACGGCTTTGCCGTCCACAAGACCGTTCAGCGCTTCCTCGACAACCGCGCCAAGGCAATCGAAGCCGGCGAGGGCATCGACTGGGCGACGGCGGAAGCTCTGGCGTTCTGCGCCTTGCTCAAGGAGGGCCACCCGGTGCGTCTGTCCGGCCAGGACAGCGAGCGCGGCACCTTCTCGCAGCGGCATTCGGTGCTGTTCGACCAGAACACCGAAGAGCGCTACACCTCTTTCAACCACATCGGCGACAAGCAGGCACGCTACGAAGTGCTCAATTCGAGCCTGTCGGAAGAGGCCGTGCTCGGCTTCGAATACGGTTACTCGACCGCGGAACCGAACGCGCTGACCTTGTGGGAAGCGCAGTTCGGCGACTTCGCCAACGGCGCGCAGGTCGTCTTCGACCAGTTCATCTCGTCGGGCGAGCGCAAGTGGCTGCGCATGTCGGGCCTCGTTTGCCTGCTGCCGCATGGCTACGAAGGCCAGGGCCCGGAGCATTCCTCGGCCCGCCTCGAGCGCTTCCTGCAGATGTGCGCCGAAGACAACATGCAGGTCGCCAATCTGACCACGCCGGCGAACTACTTCCACGCCCTGCGCCGCCAGTTGAAACGCGAAATCCGCAAGCCGCTGATCGTGATGACGCCGAAGAGCCTGTTGCGCCACAAGCGCGCGGTCTCCAGGCTCGACGAAATGGCACCGGCGACCTCGTTCCATCGCTTGCTGTGGGATGACGCGCAGTTCCTGCCGAACGAGAAGATCAAGCTCGTCCCCGACGACAAGATACGTCGAGTCATCATGTGCAGCGGCAAGGTCTATTTCGATCTCTATGACGAGCGCGAAAAGCGCGGCATCAACGACATCTATCTGCTGCGCGTCGAACAGCTCTATCCGTTCCCGACCAAGGCTCTGGTCGCCGAATTGGCGCGCTTCAAGCAGGCCGAGATGGTCTGGTGCCAGGAAGAGCCGCGCAACATGGGCGCGAGGTTCTTCGTTGACGTGTTCCTGCAATGGGTGCTCAACCAGATCGGCGCCAAGCACCGGCAGATGCGTTACGCCGGACGTCCGGCGTCGGCGTCGACCGCGGTCGGCCAGATGTCAAAGCATCTTGCGCAGCTCAAGCAGTTCCTCGACGAGGCGCTGGGGTAAATATTAGCCGTGATGACATTCGGAAAATGTATTGAAGGTAGAGACCATGACTGACATCCGCGTTCCCACCCTCGGCGAATCGGTGACCGAAGCCACCGTCGGCAAATGGTTCAAGCAGCCGGGCGACGCCGTTGCCGTCGACGAGCCGCTGGTCGAACTCGAAACCGACAAGGTGACGTTGGAAGTGCCGGCGCCTGCCGCCGGCGTGCTCGGCGAGATCGTCGCCAAGAACGGCGAGACGGTCGGCGTCGGCGCGGTGCTCGGCATGATCAAGGACGGCGCCGGCGCGGCGACGAAAGCCGGCACCGCCACCGGAAGCGCGCAAGGCCGCCCTGACGTCAAGCAGGCAACGACCGCGCCGATCAACGCCGCCGAGGAAGAGCCGCAGCTCAGGAAGCCGGCGGAGGCCGTCAACAACGCGCAGCCGCCCTCGGTCAAGAAGATCGCCGCCGAATCGGGAGTCGATCCCGCCGGCGTGCAGGGCTCGGGCAAGAACAGCCAGGTCACCAAAGGCGACATGCTGGCGGCGATCGAGCGCGCCGCCGCTGCGCCTACCCCGGTCTCCGCGCCGGTGCAGATGCGCGCGCCGTCGCCGGCCGACGATGCCTCGCGCGAAGAGCGCGTGAAGATGACGCGCCTGCGCCAGACCATCGCGCGCCGCCTGAAGGATGCGCAGAACACCGCCGCCATGCTGACGACTTTCAACGAAGTCGACATGACCGCGGTGATGAGCCTGCGCAACCAGTACAAGGACCTGTTCGAGAAGAAGCACGGCGTGAAGCTCGGCTTCATGGGCTTCTTCGTGCGCGCCTGCATTGCCGCGCTGAAGGACATTCCGGCCGTCAATGCCGAGATCGACGGCACCGATCTCGTCTACAAGAACTATTACCACATCGGCGTCGCCGTCGGCACCGAGAAGGGCCTCGTCGTGCCGGTGGTGCGCGATGCCGATAGTCTGTCCCTCGCCGGCGTCGAGAAGGCGATCAACGATCTCGGCAAGCGCGCGCGCGACGGATCGTTGAAGATTGACGACATGCAGGGCGGCACCTTTACGATATCGAACGGCGGCGTCTACGGCTCGCTGATGTCGACGCCGATCCTCAACGCGCCGCAGTCCGGCATTCTCGGCATGCACAAGATCCAGGAGCGGCCGGTGGTCGTTGCCGGCAAGATCGAAATCCGGCCGATGATGTATCTGGCTTTGTCCTACGATCACCGCATTGTCGACGGCCGCGAGGCGGTCACCTTCCTGGTGCGGGTGAAGGACAATCTGGAAGATCCGGCACGGCTGGTTTTGGACCTTTGATCCGCCTCATCCTGAGGAGCCCGCCGCAGGCGGGCGCCTCGAAGGACGAGGCGGCCCATGCTTCGAGAGGCGCTTCGCGCTCCTCAGCATGAGGCCGAGCCAATAATGCGGGACGCGCAATATTTGGAGTATTGATTGATGCCCTACGACCTCATCATCATCGGCACCGGCCCCGGCGGCTATGTCTGCGCCATTCGCGCGGCGCAGCTTGGCCTCAAGACAGCGGTGGTGGAGAAAAACCCGACCTACGGCGGCACCTGCCTGAACATCGGCTGCATCCCGTCAAAGGCGCTGCTGCATGCCTCCGAATTGTTCGAAGAGGCGGGGCACTCGTTTGCCAAAATGGGCATCGGCGTGCCGGCGCCGAAGCTCGACCTCAAGACGATGCTGAACTTCAAGCAGGAGGCCATCGACGGCAACGTCAAGGGCGTCGACTTCCTGTTCAAGAAGAACAAGATCGAAGGCTTCAAGGGCACCGGCCGCGTCGCCGGGCCGGGCAAGGTCGAAGTGAAGGGCGCCGACGGCAAGACTGAAATGCTGGAAGCAAAGGCGATCGTCATCGCCACCGGCTCCGACGTGGCCCAGCTCAAGGGCATTACCATTGACGAGAAGCGCATCGTGTCGTCGACCGGCGCGCTGACTTTGCCGGAAGTGCCTAAGCATCTGCTGGTGATCGGCGCCGGCGTTATTGGCCTCGAACTTGGCTCGGTGTGGCGGCGCTTAGGGGCCAAAGTTACCGTTGTGGAATTCCTGGACGGCGTGCTGCCCGGCATGGACGGCGAGGTGCGCAAACAGGCGCAGCGCCTGTTCGAAAAGCAGGGCATGACGTTCAAGCTGTCGTCGAAGGTCACCGGCGTCGATTCCTCCGGCAAGACATTGAAGGCGACCGTCGAGCCGGCCAAGGGCGAGGGCAAGGCCGAGACCTTGGAGGCCGATGTCGTGCTCGTCTCCACCGGGCGCGTGCCCTACACCGAGGCGCTCGGCCTCAAGGAAGCCGGGGTCAAGCTCGACGAGCGCGGCCGCATTGCCGTCGATCGTTATTATGCGACGAACGTGCCGGGCATCTGGGCGATCGGCGATGTCATCGCCGGGCCGATGCTGGCGCACAAGGCGGAGGACGAAGGCGTCGCCGTCGCCGAAATTCTGGCGGGGCAGGCGGGCCATGTGAACTACGACGTCATTCCGGCGGTGGTCTACACGATGCCGGAGATCGCCTCGGTCGGTCAGAGCGAGGAAGAATTGAAGGCGGCGGGAGTCGCCTACAATGCCGGCAAGTTTCCGTTCACCGCCAATGGCCGCGCCAAGGCCAACCAGCAGACCGACGGCTTCGTGAAGGTTCTGGCCGACGCCAAGACCGACCGCGTTCTCGGCGTCCACATCATCGGTTCAGACGCCGGCAACATGATCGCGGAAGCCGCGGTGCTGATGGAGTTCGGCGGTTCGGCTGAAGATCTCGCCCGCACCTGTCACGCGCATCCGACGCTGCCCGAGGCGGTGAAGGAAGCGGCGATGGCGGTCGCCAAGCGCGCGATTCATATGTAG
>JAUSBQ010000416.1 GCA_030651965.1 Pseudolabrys sp.
AGAATGAAGATCCGCGCACAGATTGCGATGGTGCTCAATCTCGACAAATGCATCGGGTGTCACACCTGCTCGGTCACTTGCAAGAACGTATGGACCAATCGCGAAGGCATGGAATACGCATGGTTCAACAACGTCGAAACCAAACCCGGCATCGGCTATCCGAAGGACTGGGAAAACCAGAAGCGCTGGAACGGCGGCTGGGTGCGCAAGAAGAACGGCAAGATCGAACCGCGTATCGGTTCGAAGTGGCGGGTACTGGCCAATATCTTCGCCAATCCCGATCTGCCGGAAATCGACGACTATTACGAGCCCTTCACCTTCGACTACGAGCATTTGCAGAAGTCGCCGGAAATGACGGCGATGCCGACGGCGCGGCCGCGCTCGCTGATCTCCGGCGAACGCATGGAGAAGATCGAGTGGGGCCCGAACTGGGAGGAAATCCTCGGCGGCGAGTTCGCAAAGCGCTCGCAGGATTACAATTTCGAAGGCGTGCAAAAGGACATCTACGGCCAGTTCGAAAATACCTTCATGATGTATCTGCCGCGGCTGTGCGAGCACTGCCTCAACCCGGCCTGCGTCGCCGCCTGTCCGTCGGGCGCCATCTACAAGCGCGAGGAGGACGGCATCGTCCTGATCGATCAGGACAAGTGCCGCGGCTGGCGCATGTGCGTGTCGGCCTGTCCGTACAAGAAAATCTATTACAACTGGTCGAGCGGCAAATCCGAGAAGTGCATCTTCTGCTATCCGCGCATCGAGGCCGGCCAGCCGACCGTGTGCTCGGAAACCTGCGTTGGCCGCATCCGCTATCTCGGCGTCGTGCTGTACGATGCCGACCGCATCGAGGAAGCCGCCAGCGTGCCGGACGAGCAGGATCTCTACGAAGCCCAGCTCGGCGTATTTCTCAACCCGAACGATCCGGCCGTCATCGAACAGGCGCGCCGCGACGGCATCGCCGAGAACTGGCTGGAAGGCGCCCGCCGGTCGCCGGTCTACAAGATGGCGATGGAATGGAAGGTCGCATTCCCGCTGCATCCGGAATACCGCACGCTGCCGATGGTCTGGTACGTGCCGCCGCTGTCGCCGATTCAATCGGCCGCCGCCGCCGGCAAGATCGGCCATGACGGCGAAATGCCGGACGTGCGCTCGCTGCGTATTCCGCTCAAGTACCTCGCCAACATGCTCACAGCCGGCAAGGAAGAGCCGGTGGCGCTCGGCCTGGAGCGCATGCTCGCCATGCGCGGCTATATGCGGGCGAAAACCGTCGACGGCCTGATCGACGAGAACATCGCCAAGCGCGTCGGCCTCACCGGCGCGGCGATCGAGGAGATGTACAAATACATGGCGATCGCCAATTACGAAGATCGCTTCGTCATCCCCACCGCGCATCGTGAAACTAGCGAAGACGCGCTCGAGTTGCGCGGCTCCTGCGGTTTCTCGTTCGGCAATGGCTGCTCGACCGGCGACACCGAAACCAACCTGTTCGGCTCGGCCAAGCGAGCCCGGAACCCGATGGAGATCGTATAATGGCCAAGACCTTCAAGGTTCTCTCGGCGCTGCTGACCTATCCGTCGGTCGAACTGCAACAGGCCACGGCCGACCTGCGCGCCGTCGTCGAGGCTGAGGCGCTGGTGCCGGCGGCGATCCGGCGCCAGCTCGACCTTCTGCTCGCCGACATCGCCGAAGGCGACATCTACGATCTGCAGGAGCGTTACGTCTTGCTGTTCGATCGCACGCGCTCGCTGTCGCTGCATCTGTTCGAGCATGTCCATGGCGAAAGCCGCGACCGCGGCCAGGCGATGGTCGATCTTCTCGCCATGTACGAGGACAAGGGCCTCGCCGCGATCAAGAACGAATTACCGGACTATCTGCCGCTGTTCCTGGAATTCCTCGCCACGCTGCCGCAGGCGGAGGCCTGCGACCTGCTCGGCCTGCCGGCGCATATCCTCGGTGCGCTGGCCGAGCGGCTGCGCAAGCGCGGCTCGCCTTACGAGGCGGTGCTGCGGGCGCTGGTCGCGCTGTCATCGGTCAAGCCGACAGGCGAGGAGGTCTCCGCGCTGCTGGCGCTACCCGATCCCGATCCGCTCGATCTCGCCGCGCTCGATGCGGCGTGGGAAGACGAGGCGGTGCAGTTCGGGCCTGGCGCTGCCGATAGCTGCAAAGACGGGCTGATGGCCCATGTCCGCGGCGCGTTGCGACCCGCGCCCGGCCTGCCGGCGTCCCGTCCCACCCCGCCGCGTTCCTGAGGGCATCATCATGCGCGATCTCATCACCTACATCGTCTTCGGCTGGTATCCCTACCTCTGCCTCACCGTCTTCCTGCTCGGCAGTTGGGTGCGTTTCGACCGCGAGCAGTACACGTGGCGCAGCGGGTCGAGTCAGCTTCTGCGGCGCCGGCAAATGAGCTGGGGCTCCAACCTGTTCCACGTCGGCATCCTGGTCATCTTCCTCGGCCACTTCGTCGGCCTGCTGACGCCGATCGCGGTATTCGACACGCTCGGCATCTCGCATACGTTCAAGCAGTGGCTGGCCATCGTCGCCGGCGTGATGTGCTTCGTCGGCATCACATTGCTGGTGCATCGCCGCCTGTTCGACGCGCGCATCCGCACCACGTCGTCGTTCGGCGATATCGCCATCCTGCTGTTGCTCTATGCCCAGCTCGTGCTCGGGCTCGGCACCATCTTCGTCTCGCTCCAGCACCTCGATGGCCATGAGATGGTGAAGTTCATGACGTGGGCTCAAGGGATTCTCACCTTGCAGCCGGGCGTGTCGGCGCTGATCGCCGACGTCCACCCGATCTTCAAGGCGCATCTGTTCCTCGGCATGACGATCTTTCTGGTGTTCCCGTTCACACGCCTTGTGCACGTCTGGAGCGCGCCGGTCTGGTATCTCGGGCGGCGCGGCTATCAGATCGTGCGCAGCACCGGGCGCCGGGGCCAGCCGCCGGCGCCCAGCCAGGGCGGCCGCACGGCGCGCTCCATTTCGGCGGAGTATCCCCGATGAGCTGTTCGGTCCACGCACAACTGCCCACGGGGCGGCCCGTCAATGTCACCGTCAACGGCATCGCGATCGCGCGCGACGAGATCGTGCGGGAGATGCAGCATCATCCGGCCGGCAAGCCGATCGCCGCCTGGCAGCAGGCGGCGCGCGCGCTCGTCATCCGCGAACTGCTGATGCAGGAAGCCCGCCGCCTCGCCATTACGCCGCAGCCGCTCACCGAGGACGGTCGCCGCGAGACCGACGAGGAGGCGATCATGCGCGGCCTGATTGACCGCGAGATCGTGGTGCCGCAGGCCGATGACGAAACCTGCCGGCGTTATTACGAGCGTCGCACGTCGCAATTTCGCTCCCCCGACATCTACGAGGCGGCGCACATCCTGTTCGCGGCGCTGCCGAACGACAAAGAGGCCTATACGAAGGCGCGTGCCGACGCCGAAGGCGTGCTGGCGGCGCTGGTCGAGCGGCCGGAATCTTTCGCAACTTTGGCCGGCGCCTATTCCGGCTGTGCGTCGGCCGCGCAGGGCGGCAATCTCGGCCAGATCACGACAGGCCAGACCACGCCGGAATTCGAGCAGGCTTTGGTCGCGCTCGCGCCCGGCGAACTTTGCGCCGCGCCGGTGGCGACGCGTTACGGCTTTCACATCATCCGGCTCGACCGCATGCACGAGGGCCGGTTGCTGCCTTACGACGCCGTTGCCGGCCGCATCGCCGATTATCTGAATGAAAGCGTGCGCCGCCGCGCCGACGCGCAATACATCGCGCGGCTGGTATCGAAGGCGCAGATCGAAGGCATCGATCTTGCCGGCGCCGACGCGCATCGGGTTCACTAAAAGGACACAGACAATGCTGCTCGGGGATTTGCTGGCCGAACTGAGCGACGAAACCGCCGCCACGGAAGCCATTCTCAGCGTTAACGATCTGCCGATGCTGGCGGCGATGCGCGAACGGGCGCAGGCCGACGGCATCGACCTGCCGGCCTATGTCGCCGGCACGGTGCGGCGCTACGCCTCGGAAGCCTCTGACGAGGAATGGATCACCCTGATGGGCCTGCTCAACCGCGCGCCCGATCCCGGCGCGGTGTGCCTGAAGCGCGCCTTTGAACACGCGCTGCACGGCTAGCGCAACAAGAGAAGGCACGGCGACCCCGATGAACGCAGTCCCCCGCTTGAAGCCCCATGCCGGTCCGGTGCTGTTGTCTTACGGCTTCCGGCCGTTCTTCCTGCTCGGCGCGATTTACACCGGGCTCGCGGTGCTGGCCTGGCTGCCGATCTTCCACGGCGAACTGCAATTGCGCACGGCGTTCGGCGCTATCGACTGGCATGTCCATGAAATGCTGTACGGCTATCTGCCGGCGGTGGTGACCGGCTTTCTGCTGACGGCAATCCCGAACTGGACCGGACGCCTGCCGATTCAAGGCAACCCCTTGCTGGTTCTGGTCGTGCTGTGGCTGGCGGGTCGTGTCGCCGTCACGTTGTCCGCCGAGATCGGCTGGCTTGCCGCGGCGCTCATTGATACCGGCTTTCTGGCCTTGCTGATCGCGGCGGTAACGCGCGAGATCCTTGCCGGCAAAAATTGGGGAAACCTGAAAGTTGTCGGCATGGTAAGCCTGCTGCTTATCGGCAATATCGCCTTTCATTTGGAATCGCATTTCAACGGCAGCGCCGAATACGGCATCCGCATTGGCATCGCCGCCATCGTGCTGCTGATCTCGGTGATCGGCGGCCGCATCGTGCCGAGCTTCACGCGCAACTGGCTGGCGCGCGAAAACCCCGGCCGCCTGCCGGCGCCGATGGGGCGTTTCGATATCGTCGTCATCGCCGTCAGCGCCATCGCTTTGGCACTGTGGGTGGCGCAGCTCGAGGCCCGCGTCAGCGCCGCCGCGTTGGCCATCGCCGGGCTGTTGCAGGTCGTGCGACTGGCGCGCTGGGCTGGCGACCGCACAGTGCGCGATCGTCTCGTTCTCATCCTTCATATCGGTTATGCCTTCGTGCCGATCGGCTTTCTGCTCGCAAGCGCGGGTGCGCTCGGCTTTGTCGCCGTCAGCGCCGGAATCCATGCCTGGACCGTGGGCGCCGCCGGGACGATGACGCTGGCGGTGATGACGCGCGCCAGCCTCGGCCACACCGGCAACGCGCTGGTCGCTTCGGCGATGACGCAGATCATCTATGCGGCCGTCGTCGTCGCCGCGCTGGCGCGCATCGGCGCTTCGCTTTTTCCTGTCTGGAGCGAGCCCTTGCTGGAGCTCACCGTGCTGGCGTGGTGTCTCGCGTTCTTCGGATTCGCTTTGTCGTTCGGCCCGCTGCTACTCGGCAAGCGGCGCGCCGGCATGGCCCACTCATCGTAGCGCCAAGGAGTCTTGAATGTCCGCATCCAACATCCTCGCCGTCGTTTATACCGACGGGCTCGCCGCCGACAAATATCTCGCCGGCTGGGGCTACGCGTTGCGCGCCGCCGGATTGAGCGTTGCTGGCCTGGTCCAGCTCAATACGTTCGAGCGCGATCCGGGCAAATGCGATATGGCGATCGAGGAGCTGTTTTCCGGAACCGTCCTGCAATTGTCGGAAGATCGCGGTAAGGGATCAAGCGGCTGCCGGCTGGATCGCAGCATTCTGACGCAAGCCGCCGGTCTGCTGTTGAGCGCGCTGGAGCAGCGGCCCGACATTCTGGTCCTCAACAAGTTCGGCAAGGTCGAAGCGGAAGGCGAGGGCTTGCGCGATGCGCTGGCCAAGGCCGTCGAACTCGGCGTGCCGATCGTCGTTGGCGTGCCGTTCCGCAATCTCGATCAATGGCGCCTCTTCGTCGGCGACATGGCCGAGGAATATCCAGTCGATTCGCCACGCATCCGCGACTGGCTGGCGGCGCGCAGTCTGTTGCGCGACTGCGAGCGGGAAGCCGGCGATGCAGCGCACGCTCCGAGCTCCCATTAGGCATCCACCAACACAAACGGGCCGGCCATGAGCCTCGATCATCTGTTCGACCGCAATGTTGCCTGGGCGCAGGCCAAGACCCGTGACGATCCGAATTTCTTTTCACGGATGGCCGGGCAGCAGTCGCCCAAGCTGTTGTGGATCGGTTGCTCGGACAGCCGCGTCACAGCCAATGACGTGCTCGGTCTCGATCCCGGCGAGGTCTTCGTCCAGCGCAACATTGCCAATGTCGTCCACACCAGCGACATGAACCTGCTGGCGGTGATGGAATACGCCATCGAAATTCTCGAGGTCGAGCACATCATCGTCTGCGGCCATTACGGCTGCGGCGGCATCCAGCGTGCGCTGGGCGATGACCGGTCGGCTCTGGTCGATCACTGGCTGCAACCCATCGTCATGCTGTATCGCAAACATCGGCCTTTGTTCGATGCGATCACCGATCCGATTGCGCGGGTCAATCGCATGTGCGAACTCAACATCGAAATGCAGGTGCGGCGCGTTGCTTCGATCCCCACCGTGGAGAACGCCTGGGTCCGCGGACAGAAGCTTCACCTGCACGGCTGGATTTACGGCGTCGAAGACGGCCTGTTGCGCGATTTGGGGCCGACCATCGCGTCGGCGGCCGAGCGGGACGCTTTGGTGAGCATCGACGACCGCGTACGCCAGCCGGCGGAACCGACCAGCGGCGTTCGCTTGCACGCCATTGAGGCATTCGGTCGAGCCGGCGCGGGAAATTGCTGCGAACGATGATGCTGGCCGTGACCGCGCCTTTTCTGATCGGGCGCGACGCGCGGCTCACTGCTGAAAAACGTAAGTCCCCGGGGCATCGCAGATCGGAGCGTAGGCCGATGTCGGGCCGCCCATAGGGGGCGGCACGGTCGGAGCGCCGGAGCGTTCCTCCAGCCAGCCAGCCCATTCGGGCCACCATGAGCCGTCCTTGTGAGGCGCCGCCGCCGCAAAGGCATCCGGATCGACATAGAGGTCGTCGGCCTTCTTGGTCGCCACTTGGAAGTGGTGTCTCTTGTGGCCCGGTTCGGAGACGATGCCGACATTGTGTCCGCCGCTCGTCAGGAGATAGGTGACATCGACGTCGGACAGAAGGTTGATCTTGTACGTCGAGCGCCACGGTGCAACATGATCGTGCACAGTGCCGACGGAAAAAATCGGCGCGCGAATGTCGGTGAGCACGATCGGTTTGCCGGCGACGGAAAGGCGGCCCTCCGCGAGATCATTGTGCAGAAATAGCTGCCGGAGATATTCCGAATGCATGCGATAGGGCAGGCGGGTCGTGTCCGCGTTCCACGCCATGAGATCGCTCATGGGCGTGCGCTCGTCCATCAGATAATCGCGGACCATGCGTGACCAGACAAGATCGTTCGAGCGCAGCAACTGGAAAGCGCCCGCCATCTGCGTGGAATCGAGATAGCCTTGCTGCGCCATCAGATCGTCGAGGAAGGCGAGCTGACTTTCATTGATGAACAGCATCAACTCGCCGGCCTCCATGAAGTCGACCTGAGCCGCCAGAAGCGTGATCGATTTCAGCCGGTCGTCATTGTCGCGGGCCATCGTGGCGGCGGCTATCGAAAGCAGAGTGCCGCCCAGGCAATAGCCGACGGCATGGACTTTTTGCTTCGGGATCACGGAACTGACGGCGTCGAGCGCCGACATCACGCCGAGCGTGCGATAGTCGTCCAGACTGAGGTCGCGGTCTTCCGCCACGGGGTTCTTCCAGGAAATCATGAAGACCGTGAAGCCTTGCCCGGTGAGATATTTCACCAGCGAGTTTTGCGGTGACAGGTCCAGAATGTAATATTTCATGATCCACGCCGGGACGATCAGGATAGGCTCGGGCCTGACTTCCGCGGTCGTCGGCGCGTATTGAATGAGTTCGATCAGACGATTTCGGTAGATCACCTTGCCTGGCGTCGTGGCGACGTCGCGGCCGACGACGAAAGCGCCCGTGCCGGCCGGCTTCTCGCCCCTGGCGGTGCGCTCGCGGTCCTCCGCGAAATTGCGCAGCCCGCTCACGAGGTTCAACCCGCCGGTGTCGACGGTTTTCTTGAGGACTTCGGGATTGGTCAGCGGAAAGTTGGAAGGAGAAAACACGTCCAGTAACTGGCGCGCGGCGAACGCCACGATGTTCTCATGCCGTTTGCTGACCCCCGGGATGCCTGTGGTCGCGTTGTGCCACCATTGCTGCTGGAGCAGGAAAGCCTGCGACATGAAGTTGAAGGGAAAGTTTTGCCACTCCGGCGCGGCAAAGCGCCGATCCTGGGGCAAGGGTTCGATACACGGCTTGGCGCCGTCCGTCGCACATTGCCAAGCGTAGTTCAGGAAACGGGACGATTTGCGGGCGGCCTTATTGGCGAGTTTCAGGCGCGTTCCCGGCGAAAAGGCAAGGTGAGAGGCCCAATCGAAATAGGCCTCGGCAAGCGCCGAAGGCGACAGGCCCATCGTGAAGCGGGCCGCCGTGGCGTGCACCGTGCGGTCGATGCTATCGGCGACCGTGGTGAGGTCGGGGGGTACGGGTTCAGTCATCGGGACCTTCATGTTAATCAAGCATACCCGGGTTATTGTGCCGCGGTATGACTTGGATCAAAGCTAACTCGTTGGCTTTGTATGTAAATTTTGTGACAACAGTGCCGCATGCATGCGGTGCACAATTGGTGCCGCCGCCATGTCGATCCGCAATCTCGATAAGATGTTCCGGCCGCGCTCGATCGCGGTCTTTGGCGCGTCGGGACGGCCCAATTCGGTCGGCGCGGCCATCATGATGAACACAATGGCTGGCGGCTTCGACGGCCCCATCATGCCGGTCAATCCCAAGGCGGCGTCGCTCCATGGCGTCATGACTTATAAGGATGTGGCCAGCCTGCCCATGACGCCGGACCTCGCCGTCATCGCCACGCCGCCGGACACCATCCCGGCGCTTGTCGACGAACTGGGCAGGCGTGGCACGCGCGCCGCCGTCATTCTCACCGCCGGCTTCGCCGAGGGCGAGGCCGCCGCCGGCAAGGCGCGGGCAGCGCAGATGCTAGCCGCCGCGCGACCGTATCTGCTTCGCATCGTCGGTCCCAATTGTCTTGGCATCGCTGTACCGGGAATTGGACTGAACGCGACCTTCGCCCCGGCCGCCTTGTTGTCCGGTAACATTGCGTTCCTGACGCAGTCCGGCGCGATGGCAACCACGGTGCTCGATTGGGCGCTGCCGCGCGGCATCGGCTTTTCCGCCATCGTCTCGATGGGCGACATGAGCGATGTCGATTTCGGCGATCTGCTCGATTATTTCGCCCTGGACGACGCAACGCAGGCGATCCTGATGTATGCCGAAGGCATCACACAGGCACGCAAGTTCATGTCGGCGGCGCGCCGCACCGCGCGTATCAAACCGATTATCGTCGTCAAAAGCGGGCGGGCCGCCGAGGGCGCCCGCGCCGCGAGCTCGCATACCGGTGCGCTGGCCGGCGCCGACGTTGTCTATGACGCGGCGTTCCGCCGCGCCGGCATGCTGCGCGTCAACGAGGTCGAGGAGCTGTTCGACGCGGCGGCGACACTAGCGCGCATGGCGCCGCAACGCGGCGACCGGCTGGCCATTGTCACCAATGGCGGCGGCGCCGGCGTGCTGGCGACCGATCGGCTGATCGAGGAGGGCGGCAGATTGGCGACGCTGAGCCCCGACATCATCGGTAAACTCAACGCCGTGCTGCCGGCGACCTGGAGCCACGCCAACCCGGTCGATCTGATCGGTGATGCCGATGCCGACCGTTACGCCAAGTCGGTCGCGATTCTAATGAACGATCCGGATAACGATGCGCTGCTGGTGGCCTATTGTCCGACCGCGATCGGATCGTCCGCCGATGCCGCCAGAGGCCTGATCGGCGCCTTGTCCGAGTCGGGTGCGGTGCCGAGAAAGAACGTGTTCGTGTCGTGGATGGGTGCGGCCACCGTCGCCGAAGGACGCGCCCAACTGGTCGCCGCGAAAGTACCGGACTACGAAACGCCGGAACGCGCCGTTCGGGCTTTCATGTACCTGGTGCATTATCGGCAGAACCAGGATTTGTTGCTTGAGACGCCATCCGCCGGTGCCCCTCGCTCGGACAACTATCCGGAGCGGGCGCGGAGCATCATCCGGCAAGCGCTCGACGACGGGCGCGAATGGCTCGATCCGGCTGAGGTGGCGGCGTTCCTGAGCTGCTATGGCATTCCGTTTGCGCGTACCCAGGCCGTTGCGGATGTGCAGGCCGCCGCCAATGCCGCGGCCGGGATCGGGGCGCCGGTGGCGTTGAAAATCAGATCGCGCGACGTCATTCACAAGTCCGATGCCGGCTGTGTCGCCTTGAACGTCGAACCGGCCGGCGTCGAAGGCGTGGCGCGGCAGATGAACGAAAAAATCGCGAAGGCGCTGCCGAAGGCGAGGCTGGAAGGATTCATCGTTCAGGAGATGATCCAGCGGCCGAGCGCCTATGAGTTGATCGCGGGCGTCTCGACCGATGCGACTTTCGGCCCGGTGATCCTGTTCGGCCAGGGCGGC
>JAUSBQ010000214.1 GCA_030651965.1 Pseudolabrys sp.
GCCGGCGGCCGTCCCGGCGTGCTGCATGGCAATCGCACTTACTTGCTGATGGATGCCGACGGCCAGATCACCGAAGCGCATTCGATTTCAGCCGGTCTCGATTATCCCGGCATCGGCCCTGAACATGCCTGGCTCAACGACATGGGCCGCGTGAAATTCCTGTCGGCGACCGACGACGAAGCGGTGGCGGCGTTCCAGTTGTGCAGCGCCATCGAGGGCATCATTCCGGCGCTGGAGCCGGCGCATGCGTTGGCGCGCGTGATGGATCTCGCGCCGACCAAGCCGAAAGACCATTTGATGGTGGTCAATCTGTCCGGCCGCGGCGACAAGGATCTGGCCTCGGTCGAAGCCTTTCTGGTGGGTAAGAAAAAATGAATTGTTTGACGGATGAGCACGCGGCGCCCTCTTTCTATTCCCTCCCCCCTTGGGGGGGAGGGTTAGGGAGGGGGGTATCGTTCAAACGCTCGCCTTTGCCATTCACCCCCCTCCCGCCCGCCGACGCTAGCGCGTTGGCGGGCGACCTCCCCCACATAGCTCGCCGGACGGCGAGCGTCCGCTCGCCTATGGGGGGAGGTGAAGAAAGAAAGCGCGGGCTTCCCGTGCGGAGTTTGTTGTCATGACCACCCGCATCGAACGCCGTTTCGCCGCGCTGAAAGCCGAAGGCCGCGCCGCGCTGGTGACCTTCACCATGTCGGGCGATCCCGATTACGCGACCTCGCTCGCGCTCGCCAAAGCCTTGCCGAAGGCTGGCGCCGACGTGATCGAACTCGGCATGCCGTTCACCGATCCGATGGCGGACGGCCCTGCGATTCAGGCCGCCGGTGTGCGCGCGCTCAAGGGCGGCCAGACCATGATCAAGACGCTCGCGCTGGTCCGCGAGTTCCGCAAGGATGACGACATGACTCCCATCGTTCTGATGGGCTACTACAATCCGATCTACATTTACGGCGTCGATAAATTCCTCGTCGATGCGAAAGCTGCCGGCGTGGATGGCTTGATCGTCGTCGATCTGCCGCCGGAAGAAGACGTCGAACTGTGCCTGCCGGCGCTGAAGGCCGGGCTGAACTTCATCCGTTTGGCGACGCCGACGACCGACGACAGACGTCTGCCGGCGGTGCTGAACAATACGTCGGGATTTGTGTATTACGTCTCGATCACCGGCATCACCGGGTCGGCCGCGCCCGATGCCGCCAAGGTCGGCGCCGCGGTGCAGCGCATCAAGCGCCATACCACGCTGCCGGTCGCGGTCGGCTTCGGCGTGCGCAACGCCGAAAGCGCCCGCGCCATTGCCACCGGCGCCGATGGCGTCGTGGTCGGTTCGGCGCTGGTCGATGTGCTGCGCGCCAGTCTCGATGCCGGCGGCAAGGCCGGTCCGAATACGGTAAAAGCGGTGGCCGATCTGGTGTCGGACATCGCCCAGGGCGTCCGTTCGGCGCGTTAATGCTGTCATCCCCGCGCAGGCGGGGGATCCAGTAATCACAGTATGGTCATTGTGGCACGATAGAGAATCGTTACTTATCTTTGTAGATACTGGATACCCGCTGTCGCGGGTATGACAGCCGAGACAGATGCGAGTCTATTCATGAACTGGATCAACAACGTCGTCCGGCCGAAAATCCGCAGCATCCTGCGTCGCGAGACGCCGGAGAATCTCTGGATCAAATGCCCCGAGACCGGCTCGCTCGTCTTCTACAAAGACGTCGAGGCGAACCAGTTCGTCATTCCGAGTTCCAACTATCACATGCGCATCAGCGCGCCGTCGCGCCTGAAAGTCATGTTCGATGACGGCGAGTTCGAGGATGTCGCCTTGCCGGAAGTGCAGATCGACCCGCTGAAGTTTCGCGACGAGCGCCGCTACATCGATCGCCTGAAAGATGCGCGCACCAAAACCGGGTATCAGGACGCCGTGAAGGTCGGCGTCGGCCGGCTCGAAGGCCAGATGGTGACTATCGGCGTGCAGGATTTCGATTTCATGGGCGGCTCGCTCGGCATGGCGGCGGGCGAAGCCATCGTCACCGGCTTCGAGACCGCGGTGCAGCGGCAGACGCCGTATGTGCTGTTCGCGGCCTCCGGCGGCGCGCGCATGCAGGAAGGCATCCTGTCGCTGATGCAGTTGCCGCGCACGACCGTCGGCGTGCAGATGCTGCGCGAAGCAAAGCTGCCTTACATCGTCGTCTTGACCAACCCGACCACCGGCGGCGTCACCGCGTCCTACGCGATGCTCGGCGACGTTCACATCGCCGAGCCCGGCGCGCTGATCGGTTTCGCCGGCCCGCGCGTGATCGAGCAGACGATCCGCGAAAAACTGCCGGCCGGGTTTCAGCGCGCCGAATATCTCACCGAGCACGGCATGGTCGATCTGGTCGTGCACCGGCATAAATTGCGTTCGACGGTTGCCGAACTGTGCCGCCTGCTGACCAAGCAGCCGGCACCGGGCGCGCCAGCGCAACTGCCGGTTCCGGCGCACGCGTGACGTGAGCCAAGTCGACTCCATCCTCGCGCGTCTGCTGGCGCTTCACCCCAAGCGCATCGATCTGTCGCTCGATCGCGTGCAGCGTCTGCTTGCGGCGTTGGATCATCCCGAGCGCAAGCTGCCGCCGGTCATCCATATCGCCGGCACCAACGGCAAGGGCTCGACCACTGCGTTCCTGCGCGCGATTCTGGAAGCGGCGGGCCTGCGCATTCACGCCTACACGTCGCCGCATCTGGTGAACTTCAACGAACGTTTTCGTCTGGGTGCTGTCGGTGAGGGCAGGCTCGTCTCCGACGCCGAACTGTCGGCGGCGCTGGAAGAATGCGAGCGCGCCAATGGCGGCGAACCGATAACGGTCTTCGAAATTACCACCGCGGCCGGCTTTCTGCTGTTCGCTCAGAATCCTGCCGACGTTCTGCTGCTCGAAGTCGGGCTCGGCGGCCGGCTGGATGCGACCAATGTGATCGACACGCCGCTTGCATCCATCATCACGCCGGTGTCGATCGACCACACCGATTTTCTGGGCGACACCATCGAGAAGATCGCCGCCGAGGAGGCCGGCATCATCAAGGCAGGCAGGCCGGTGATCGTCGCCGCGCAGGCGCGCGATGCGCTCGCCGTCATCGAGCGTCAGGCGGCGCGGCTGAAGGCGCCGATCAGAATCGCAGGCGAGAACTGGACCGCGACAGAAGAGCGCGGCCGGCTGGTCTATCAGGACGATAACGGTCTGCTCGATCTCCCCGCGCCGAAACTCTACGGCCGCCATCAGTTCGAGAATGCCGGTCTGGCGATTGCCGCCTTGCGCGCGATTCCGCAGTTGAAGATTCCGCCGGCGGCGTTCGAAGCCGGCATGACCAAAGCCGACTGGCCGGCGCGGCTCCAGCGCCTCAGCGCCGGGCGCCTGGTCGATCTTGCGCCGCCGGGCAGCGAGCTGTGGCTTGACGGCGGCCATAATCCGGACGGCGGCCGCGCCGTCGCCGCCGCGCTTGCCGATCTCGAGGAGCGCGTGTCACGGCCGCTGGTTCTGATCGTCGGCATGCTGGCGACCAAGGACTTCGCCGGCTTCCTGAACAATTTCGCCGGGCTGGCGCGCCGCATGATCGCGGTGCCGGTGCCCGGCGCGGAGAAGGGCCTGCCGGCCGAGACGGTGGCGGAAGCCGCGCGCGCGCTGGACATTCCGGCGGCCAGCCGCGGCAATCTCGACGAGGCGTTAGAGGCGGTGCGCAAGCTCGACCTCGATCCGCCGCCGCGCATCCTGATCACGGGGTCTCTCTATCTGGCCGGCGACGTGCTGCGCGAGAACGGCACACCGCCGCAATAAAAAACGGCCGAGGTTGCCCCCGGCCGTTTCACCTCAACTCAAATCCCGCCGCGCGATCAGACCGCGCCGCTGATCCACGCATGCAGCTTCTGCTTCGGCGCGGCGCCGACCTGGCGGTCGGCGATCTCGCCGGTCTTGAACAGCAGCAGCGTCGGGATCGACATGATGCCGTATTTGGCGGCGATCGCCGGGTTCTCGTCGACGTTCAGCTTGACGATCTTGACCTTGTCGCCGAGCTGACCGGAGATCTCCTCCAGCGCCGGCGCGATCATGCGGCACGGACCGCACCATTCCGCCCAGAAGTCGACGACGACCGGCTCGGCCGATTTGAGAACATCCGCGTCGAAGCCTGCATCCGTGGTTTTGCCGACGGCCATGGGAGGACCCTTTATATTCTTGCGCTTTTTGGCGCGGGGGCGGGGCGGAGAATCGCGCCGCTAATTGCGAGGGTGCGAACGTATGAACGGCACCCCCTAGCGTCAAGGCGCTATCGCGCGGACGTGACCTGCGCCAGCGCGCCGTCCAGAACCTCAGCGGAAAGCTCCATAAGATCAGGCACTTCGGTCCAGATCAAAGCGGCGCGGATCGCCCGGTCGCGGTACAATTGCGACAGCACGGCCCGGTAAAGCGCGAGCTGGCGGATATAGGCCGGCGGCACCTCCGCAAGGCTGCGCGGCGGGGGCCGGTTGGTCTTGAAGTCGCCGATCAGGACAAAATCCTTGGTCACCACCAGGCGGTCGACCTGGCCGGAGACCAGCAGCGTTTGCCCGGCGGTCTTGAGCCGGCCGACGATCGGCACCTCGGCGCGGCTGCCGGGCCCGAAAAGTCCGGCAAAGCGGGAATCATCGAGCACGGCCAACACTTGCGCGGCAAGTTTTGGCCGGTCCTCAGGCACCAGGTCGGAACGCGACAGATAATCATCGGCCGCCTTGCGCCGCAGTTCGTTCGCCATGCCGGGCAGCGATTGCAGCAGCCGGTGAACCAGCGAGCCGCGCAGCAGACCTTGCTCATTGCCGCCGCCGGTGGCGACCGGCCGCACGTCGTCCTCGAGCAGGCCGGATGGCGTCACCATCCGCGCGGCGAATTGTTCGCGCGGCGCGTCCCGCGTCAGCCAGTCGGGAAGGACTGCGGGTGCCGGCGGCTTCGTATCATCCTGCTTCGCTTCCAAGGCCGGCGGCGCCTCGCCCTTGCGATAGCGCTTGACCTCGCCGTCGCCATCGTCGGCAGGCTCGCTGATACATTTATCGCTCAGCGCGTCGTCGACGAGTTGATACCAGCAGCCGTCCGGAATCTTGTTGGCGCCCTTGGCGCCGCAGACGATCAGCCGCTCGGCGGCGCGCGTCATCGCCACATACAGGAGGCGGCGATACTCGTTGCGCGCGTCCTGCTGCGCGGCCGTCCGCGCGCCGGCCATCGGGCCGACGTCTTCCTTCTGGCCTTTGGCCCAAACCAAAGCACCTGCAATCGCGCCGTTCTCCAGTGGCAGAAGCCGTGGATCCGATTTTCCCGTCGGCTTGCCGACGGTATCGGCGAGGATCACCGTATTGGCCTCCAGTCCCTTGGCGCCGTGCACGGTCATCACCCGCACTTCGTCGCGCGCCAATTCCATGTCACGGCGCACTTCGCTTTGCGCCGCGCGCAGCCAGGCGAGATAACCTTGCGGCGACGGCGTCTGCTGCGTTTCGTAAGTGAGTGCCAGATTGAGGAATTCGTCGAGCGCGTCATTGGCTTCCGGGCCGAGCCGCGCCAGCAGCCGGGCTCGTCCGCGGCGCGCGCCCAGCACATGCGCGAAAAACCCGAACGGCGTCAGGCGGCGCGCGGCATCGCCGAGTTCGTCGAGCGCGGCCGAAGTATCCGCGAACGCCGGATCGTCCTTAGCTTTCGCGCGCAAGGAAGCGCGCAGCGAGCCGGTGCGTTGCCAGGCGAGTGTAAACAACTGCTCTTCGGTCACACCGAACAAAGGCGACTTCAGAACGCTGGCCAGTGCCAGGTCGTCGTCCGGCAACAGCAGCGCGTCGGCCAGCGCCATCAGGTCCATCACCGCGATGTGCTGCGTCAGCACCAGCCGGTCGGCGCCGGCGACCGGCACGCCGGCGCTCTTGAGCGCGCGGATGATCGCCTCGAACAGAGGCCCGCGCTGGCGCACCAGCACCAGCACGTCGCCGGCTTTCAGCCCGCGCGTCATCCAGAGCTTCACCTGTTTGGCGATGCGGCGCGCCAGCCGCACGCGCGGACTTTCCTCGCTCTCGGTGTCGAAGGGCGCGTCCCAGCCTTCCATTTCCTTGCGTTCGGCCGGTTCGACCAGCGGCCAGACTTCGACCAGACCCGGCGCCGCGCCCGGCAGCGACTTGTGCTCGGGAATGCCGACGTCGTCGGTGGTGATGCTGGCGTAGATGTCCTTGTCGCGGAACACCTGATCGACCGAACCGAGCACGCTGTCGCCGGAGCGGAACGATGAGTGGAATTTCAGCGACCGCCAGCCTAGTTCCGGCGTATCGAATTGCCGCGCGAAAAGGCGGCGCATGGCGTCGAATTCTCTCGGCTGCGCGCCCTGGAACGAGAAGATCGACTGCTTCTCGTCGCCGACCGCGAACACCGTGCGCTTGACGTTGGGCCGCGCGCCGCCCGGCATGAATTCCGAGACGATGATGCGGATGATCTCCCACTGCTTCGGGCTGGTGTCCTGCGCCTCGTCGACCAGCACATGGTCGATGCCGAGATCGAGCTTGTACAAAACCCAGGCGGCGGACGAGCGATGAAACAGTTGGATCGTCTTGTCGATCAAGTCGTCATAGTCGAGCAGCGCGCGGCGCTCCTTCTCGGCCTTGTAGCGGCCGATGACGTCGGCGGCGATGGTGATCAGCGCGCGGGTGCGGTCGCGCGCGGCCACCGCGCGCTCGCGCGCCAGCAACGCGCAGACGCGGTCCTGCTCGCGCTTGAGCCGGTCGAACCAGTCGGGATGGTCCTCGACGATGGCCTTGGTGACGATGTTCTTGCGCGGCGACAATTCTGCGGTGCAGAACACGCGCAGATAGCTATCGATGCGGTCGCGGCCGAAGCTCGCCTGCGCCGCGAGAAGAGCGTCGATGTGGTTCTTGTCGGTCTTCGAGCCGATCGACAGCACTTCGATCAGCGCTGGCCATTCGGCTTCGGGGATGACCGACTGCGCAAAGAACTCCTGCTCGAGCGACTCGGCGGTGTCTTGCGGGTCGACGCCGAAGCTGTGCGACAGCGCGTCGATGGCGGCATCGACGCCGCCGGCGGCCTCTAACCAGCGGGCGATATCGTCGCGCTTCCTGATGGCGTCGCCGATGACATCCTTGAAGGTCTGGTCGGCGGCGACGACGATGGCGGTCGCAAGCGCCTTGCCGAGCGCGCTTTGCGGCGCGGCGGAAGCTTCGAGCAGGACGTCGAGCGTCAATCGGCCGAGCAGTTCGGTGGTCTGCGCCTCGTCGAGCACGGCGAAGCGCGCCGCGACATTGGCCTCGAACGGAAACTGATGCAGCAGCCTCGTGCAGAAGGCGTGAATGGTCTGCACCTTCAAGCCCCCCGGCGTCTCCAGCGCCGAGGCAAACAGCCTGCGCGCGCGGGCGCGGTCGTCAATGCCGGCGGCCTTGCCGGTCGAGGCTTTTATCTTCTCGTCGAGCGCGGCGTCGGGGAGGGTGCTCCATTCGGCGAGCGTGCCGAAGACGCGGTTGGCCATGTTGGCGGCGGCGGCCTTGGTGAAGGTGATGCAGAGAATCTTCGCCGGATCGACGCCGCGCAGCAGCAGGTTGATGACGCGCTGCGCCAGCACATGCGTCTTGCCAGAGCCGGCATTGGCCGAGACGAAGGCCGACACGTCCGGATCGGCGGCTTCGATCTGAACGCGGCTGACTTCGGGCGGGATGATGCGGGGGGAAGTCATGGCTGGGACTCGTGTCCCGGACGAGCCCAGATTCTCCCCGTCATCCTGAGGTGCGAGCGAGCGCTAGCGAGCGAGCCTCGAAGGATGAACGGCCTCGAATTGCGAGGTATCGGCCGTCGCCCTTCGAGGCTCGGCAGCGTTGCTGCCTCGCACCTCAGGGTGACGGATTGAGTACCTGCGTGTCGCGCTTTCATTCCCCGCCCTCATCGCCGCCGCCGGACAGCGACCATTCCTTGACTCGGGCGAGGTGGTCGTAGTCGCCGTAGTGATTGCTCCACATCGGATGCACCAGCGACAGATAGGGCGTGTCGGGATTTTCAAACGTCGTCGCCAGTTCCTTCAACCGCGCCAGCGCGTGCTCGGCCTGGGTGTCCGGCGTGCCTTCCTTGAAGGTGATGTCCTTGGGATCGCCCGCCGGGTCGCCGCCCTTCAGCGTCACATAAGTGATTTCCGAAATCGAACCCGGCCGCAGTCCCTTGAAGCCGCCTTCGCGCAGGATCGCGCCTTCAAGAGTCAGTTGCGGCGCCAATCCGGTGCGCACCTGCTTCTCGGTGCGGGCCGCGCCGGTCTTGTAGTCGATGATGGCGTAGCTGCCGTCGCGGCGCCATTCGATGCGGTCGGCGACGGCCGACAAAGTGAATTCGCGCGTGCCGGCGGGAAACTTCAGCTCGCCTTTGATCTCGCCATGCAAAGTCGCGATGCCGTCGCGGCGCGCGCGGTCCCATTGCGCGAACCATTGCGCGATGCGCTCGAAGCGCGGCCACCAGAACGCCCTCGCTTCCGGGTAGTCTATATGCGGCGCGAAACGCTTTTCGCCGATCGCCAGCAATTGCCGCTGCGGATCGGCCGGCAGGCCGGTGGCAAATTGAACGGTGAAGTCGCCGATGGCGCCGTGGATGACCGTGCCGCGGGCGCGCGCGCCCGGCGGCGTATCGACGGCGTCGAGCGGCTGGAGCCGCAGGATATATTTGGCATAGACGGTGTAGGGATCGCGCAGCCAGTCCTCGATCGCGGTCACCGACAGGCGCGACGGCCGCGCTTCGACCGGCGGCCTCGGTTCGGGCCGTTCGGCAGCTTTCACGGCGCTCGGCGCATCGAGCGCACGCGCCAGTTCAAGCATCCTGTTGCCGCGCGCCAGAACGTCATCCCAGCGCTTCCTGCCGGCCAGCGCGGCGATGCGCTGCACGAAACGCGAGGTCACGGTCGGCGCGCCGGCGAGCTTGGCCGCGCGCGTCAGAACTATCTCGGGCGCGCCCAGAGATTGCGCGAAGTCATGCGCGGAGAGGCCGATGCGGCGCTCCGGCGGATCGAGGCCGAGTTCGCGGCGCATCGGCCGCGACAGCCACGGATCGCTGCGCGTTTCCGGCGGCCATGTCGCTTCATTGAGGCCGCCGAGCACCAGCAGGTCGGCGGCTTGCAGGCGCGCTTCCAGCGGGCCGTAGATGTGCACGCGCACGTCGCGCGTTTCCGGCCGGCGCACGACGTCGCTGCCGATGGCGGCGTGAAATAGCTCGATGTAGTCGCTTCGCGCCGCAGACAGACTCCGCGCCGAAAGACTTTCGTCGACGATCTCCGTGAGCGCACGCGCGAGCACCGTGCCGTCATTGCCGGTAAATGCGTCGATAATGCCGTCGGCATTGCGCCCGAGATTGCCGATGACGTCGCGATGGCAGCGCGCCAGTGCGGCGAGCGTGTGATCGCCGGCCTTCAGGCTTTCGAGTGGGGCAAGGGCGCTTTTGAGCTTGTCGATGAGCGTTGCCGCGGCATCGAGTTCGTCATCGGCAAGCGACTTGCGCGGATCGCTCGGGTGCAGCGTGTCGCGGTTGGTGCGGAAGGTCGCCAGCGCATGAACAAGGCCGGCGGTGCCGGGTTTGGGCCGCGGTCCGCGCAAGATGCTGCGTTCGAGCGCGGCAATGGCGCCATCGTGTTCGCCCTCGGCCGCGCCGAGCCGCAGCAACGGATGCTTGAGCAGCGCCAGCAGGGTAACAGGCTCAAGCTTATTCAACGCTGCTTCGGCGGCGAGCCGCGCGAAGCGCCCTCCTTGCGTTTCCGGCAGCGGATCGCCGCCGGAATCGTCGGCGGCGACATGCCAGCGCTCCAGCGCAGCGACGACGCGGCGCGCCAAGGCGCGATCCGGCGTCACGAGTGCGGCGATCTTGCCCGGCGTGTCGAGCGCCTCGCGCAAGGTCACGGCGATGGCCAGCGCCTCTTCCTCGGGATTGGCGGCCTCGATCATGGCGACATGGGCGAGCGCATTATCCGTCGCCGGGCCGAAGGACGCTTCGTCGCGTTGCGCCTGCCAGCGGTCGGTGGTCGCGGCCGGACGCAAGGCTTCGGATGCCAGTCTTTCACGGCCATGCGCCAGAGGCGCAAACAGCATTTCGACGTCGGCGCGTACAATGCCGATCGTGGTCAGCAGTGCCTGCATGGAAAATTGTGCGTGACCGGAAGCGGGCGCGCCGTCATGCCTCTTGTCGTCGCCCTTGCCGGCGATGGCGCGCCACGACGCCTCATCGAGATCCATATCGAGGCCGGGCAGCACCACGGCGCCGTGCGGTAATTTGGCGATCGTGGCCAGCAGTTTGGCGGTCGCCGGCATCGAGCCGGTTGAGCCAGCGGCGATCACCGGCGCGTCGCTGAAGGCCAGGCGCTTGGCTTCGGCCTCGATGAGCTTGTCGCGCCGCTCGGCCGCTTCGATGGCGCCGCGCTCGGCGCGAAGATTCGGCCACGCTTCGCGCGCGATCTTCAGGAAGTCGAGCGACATCTGCCAGTAGCGGTCGAGATCGTCCGGCACCAGGCCATCGAGCTTTTTCCAGTCGACCCGCCGAGTCGTCATGTCGTCCATCAGCCGGGCGAGATCGTCGGCGAGCGCCAGCGCCGCCGGCGGCGTGTTGGCGATCAGCGGCGAGCCTTCGGCGCTGCGCACCGCCGGTGAATTGGCCCATTTCAGGATGAGTTCGGCGAGCAGCAGGCGGCGTTCGAGCGGCTTAATTGCGTCCGGCAGCGCCAGTGCGTCGGCGGCGGCCCCGGAAAAGACGATCTCGTCCTCATCCATTTCGCCGAGCGGCACGATGCGCGGCAGAATCGCCGCGTCGCCATCGAGCCGGTCGAGGAAGATATCGCGCGCCAACCGGCAAGCACGTCTTGTCGGCAGATAAAGCGTGGCGCGGGCCAGTTCGAGCGGATCGTTCGACGCTGGAAAGCCCGGCACCAGTTTTCGAGTACGCAAGGCGTCAATCAGCGCCGGCAGGAACGGCACCGAGGCGGGAATGTTGAAGACGTTGGGTCTGGAGGCCGGCATCGGGCCTGATGATACACGTCAGCCGGTGCTTACAGAAATCGCTTCTTCCGCCTCGGCAATCGCTTCGGGCGTACCGACATGCATCCACAGGCCTTCCAGGCGCAGGCCGTGCAGGCGGCCTTGCTCGATGGCGCGGGCAAACAGCTTGGTCAGCGAGAAGGCGCCCTGCGGCGCATCGTCGAACAGGCGCGGCGACAGGATTGCGGCCCCGGCATAAACGAAAGGCGCGACGTCGCGCTCCGGCCGCGTTTTCAGGCGGCCGTCCGACGCCATCAGGAAATCGCCGCGTCCGGCATAACCGATGCTGCCCGCGCCCGGCGCTAGCAGCAGCAACGCGTCCATCGTCGCCGGATCGAAGGCCTCCGCCAGCCGGGTCAGATTAGGCGTCACCCCGTCGATCCAGACCGTGTCGGAATTGATATGAAAGAACGGCGCGTCGCCGATTATGGGCAATGCCTTCACCACGCCGCCGCCGGTGTCGAGCAGTTCGCCTCGTTCGTCGGAGATCGTGATCCGCGGCACGGTGCGCGCGGCGACGTGGCGTTGGATCTGCTCGGCGAGATAATGCACATTGACCACAGCTCGGACGACGCCGGCATCCGCCAGCCGGTCGAGCACATGATCGAGCAAAGCCTTGCCCGCGACCTTGACCAGCGGCTTCGGCATCTTGTCGGTGAGCGGCCGCATGCGCTGGCCGAAGCCCGCGGCCAGAACCATGGCGGTTTGCGGAACGCTGACGCTCATGGGGATTTTACCTTCGGTACCGGAATATTGGCGCGATACCAGGCGCCGAGCGGCGCCAGTGCCGGATGCGCCAGCGAGCGCTGGAGATAGGTCCATACGCGCGGCAGATGACGTAAATATTGCGGCTTGCCGTCGCGGCGGTCGAGACGGGCGAAGATACCGAGAATCTTCGAGGCACGCTGCGCGGCGAAGGTAGCATAAAGCTGCGCGAAGGCAGGCGCGTCGAAACCCGGCTCCGCCGCCATGCGCGCGCGGGTGTAGCGCGACAGCAGCGATATCTCCATCATCTCCGGCACCGTGACGCGCGCATCCTGCAATAGCGAGGCGACGTCGTAGGCGGCGGTCCCCATCATCGCGTCCTGAAAATCCAGCAGCCCGATTCGCGCGATGCCTTCGCGCTCCGGCAGCCACATCAGATTGGGCGAGTGATAGTCGCGCAGCACCCAGGTCGTCTGCGCGGTCAAAGCCGGCGTCAGCGCCGCGCGCCACAGCGCGATGTAATCGTCGCGCACCTCGTCGGAGGGCGTCGAGCCGAGCAAAGGCAGGAACCAGTCGAGCAGCAACTCGGTCTCGATCAGCATCGCGTCCATGTCGTAGCGCGGCACGCGGTACTGCACGCCGGCCTCGACCGTCAGCGTATCCGGCGTACGCTCGCGGTGCAGCGCCGCCAGCAGGTCGGCCGCGACCTCGTAGCGCGTCTCGATCGGCGCCGGTGGATCGCCTTCGACGACCAGCTCAAAGCCAAAGTCTTCCAGCACCAGAAGCCCGGCATCGCGGTCGGCGGCGTAGATCGCCGGCGCCGACAGGCCGAGCATGCGCAAAGCGCGCGCCATCGCGATGAACGGCGTCACCGTCTCGGCCAGATGCGCGATCGCGCTGTAGGGCTTGCCGTCGCGCACCGGCGGACCGTCTGGACGGCGCGGCGAGTTCATCAGGATGTAGCTGGTGCCGTCCAGCATCAGCCGTTCGTAGGAGCGGGTCGAGGCGTCGCCCTGAATGCGGCGGCGCGTCGCCTGGCCGAAGCCGGTATCGTTGAGGAAGCGCCGGATCGCGGCGATGCGCTCGGCGCGCGCGGCGAACCGGCCGTAGCCGGTGACCTGGGCGTGGCGGAAAGTCTCGCCCTGTGGCGGCGATAAAGTCAGCGCGACGTCGAGCCGGTCGGGCGGCAACGTTCCGCCGGCACGGTCGGGCCATTCCAGCAGCGTCACCGCGGTCTCGGGCGCGTCGCCGAAGCCGAGCTCGTCGAGTTCGCTGGCGCTGCCGAGGCGGTAGAGATCGGCATGCAGGACCGGAAAGCGCCCCAGATCGTAGCTCTGCATCAGCGTGAAGGTCGGGCTCGGCACCTCGATGGTCTCATCGTCGGCGATGTGACGGATGAAGGCGCGGGCGAAGGCGGTCTTGCCGGCGCCGAGATCGCCGGACAGCGTGATCAGGTCGCCGGGCTCGATCAGCGCGGCGATGTCCGCCATCAGCCGGGAGGTCGCCTGCTCGTCCTCGAGCGCCACCGTGAAGCTGTAGCCGCCGGGCGTGGTCGGGGACATCGAATCATCCGCATAAGGGCAAAGCCCTTATAAACGGGACTTGTGCTCAAAGGCCAGACGCCCGCCGGTTCCTTGGCTCATTCCGCCGCGATGCGCGTTTCGCCGGCAATCATGTCGTCGATGATCTTGCGGGCGCGCATCGAGCCGGCGTCGATGTTGAGGTTGCGCAGCGGCGCGCCGGGATGCTCGCTGAGATAACGCTGCTGCGCTTCGACCACCACCAGGTCTTCCAGGAAAATATTGGCGTTGGCCTCGCGCAACTGCGAGGTCAGCGACTGGTCGTTGAGCTTGTAGTTGCGCGTCATCGACCAGAAATACATGCAGGTGGTATCGGTCTCCGGCGTGATCGAATTGAGCACGCGGCCATTGACGCCCTGCGAGCGGTCGCCTTGCGGCGCGCCGGTGCCGGCCGGCGCGACGCCGACGTCGAGCACGATGGTGCAGGGCGCTTCGAAGCGGATGATCTGCCAGCGGTCGACATTGCCCGGTCGGCCTAGTTGCGCGCGCCAGAACGGCGGCGCGTCGATGTCGAGCATCCAGCGCGTCGAGGTCACGGTGCGGCCCGCATGCGTCGTCGTCATCGGCGTCTCGGCGACGTGCTTGCTGCCGATGCTGGTGATATGGACGAAGGATTCGTGGGTCAGGTCCATCAGGTTATCGACGAACAGCCGGTAGTCGCATTTGGCGAGCAAGGTCTTGCCGTCGCCGGCCCATTCCGGGTCGTCGTTCCAGTGCATGTCGGGGACCAAAGCGGGATCGGCCAAGGCAGGATCGCCGGGCCACACCCAGACGTAACGATAGCGGTCGAGCGCCGGATAGCTGCGTACCTTCGCTTGCGGGTTGAGGTTGTCCTGCGACGGCATGCGCGTGCACTGGCCTTTGCCGTCGAAGCCGAGGCCGTGATAGCGGCAGACGATGGTCTCGCCTTCCAGCCAGCCCATCGACAGCGGCAGCATGCGATGCCAGCAGGCGTCTTCAAGTACGGCGAGCGAGCCGTCGGCCTTGCGCCACATGACCATTTTATTGTTGCAGACGGTGCGCGCCAGCGGCTCGCGCTTGCCGACCTCATAGCTCCAGGCGGCGATATACCAGGCGTTGAGCGGAAAGGTGCGCGGCGTTTCCATGACATGACCCCCTTAGAGCCCCATCGTTTCCAATCGAAATCGGACACGTGCCCTAGCATTTTGTTTGAGCATGATCTTATCCGACAACCGGTTCCCGCCTTTCGGGATCATGCTTAGCGACGCCTTCTGTGGAGGCGTTGGCGGATAGATTGCCTTGTCGCGCGCGTGCAAACAATAGCTATCGGCAACGAACCGAGGCGTGCAGACCGCGATTGTTTCGCCCGCCAGCCACAGCGTCGCCACGTTTCCACCGCGCCAGTGTCGGGGTTCCTGTAGCCCCACCACATCATCGCCATCGTTCGATAAACATCTTGGTTACTCGCGTGCAGTGCGGAACGCATCCGGCGGACCTGCGTTTGCACGGTGGGTCAAGGGTTTCACATGCTAGGAGCACTAAGATGCGTAAACTGATTATTGGACTTTCGGTCGCTGCGATGACCGCTGGCGCTGTCGCCCTTCCGACGCTCGCGAGCGCGCAGGAAGCGCAATACACGACGAGTTATGCCGCCCCGGTCGCGGGCGCGGTTGTTGGCACCGCCGTCGGCGTTGGCCTCTATCACGGTTGGTTCGGCTCAGGCGCTTTCGTCTCCACGCTGCCGACCACCGCGGTCGGCGCGGCGACCATCGGCGGTGTTGCCGGCATCGGCACCGTCGCGCTCATCGACAGTGTGCTCCAGCCGTGCCGCGGCTTCCACGCGCTGTTCGGCGCCAATAAGGGCGCCTGTGTGAATGGCGAATATGTCGGCTACGCGCCGCGCCGTATGCGCTAACGCCGCGTCGCATGGACGTTGGATATGAAGAAGCCTCCGCGGATTTCCGCGGAGGCTTTTTTGTTTTGCCTATACGCCGGCGCGGAGAGTTTGATCCATGTAGATCGAAGCATGGCTCTGATTCTGTCCGTCACCCTGAGGTGCGAGCCGCTCTTAAGCGGCGAGCCTCGAAGGGCGACGGCCTGTGATCCCGCGACCGTCAATCCTTCGAGGCTCGCCCTAGCGCGCAAACGCGCTTAGGGCTCGCACCTCAGGATGACGGGTTCGGTGCCGATTCTGTCCAGATGGATCAGGTGCTAAGCTGCGCTTTGCTTGGCGGCCGGTTTGGCGACCGGGTCGGCGGCGTGCGCCACTGGAAACACGCAGGACACGGTGGTGCCTTCGCCGACCGTTGAATCGATCGTGATCGTGCCGCCATGCAGTTCGACGAAAGAACGCACCAGCGACAGGCCGAGGCCCGTGCCGCGATGTTCGGAGCCCTGCGAGTCGGTCTCGAACCAGTCGAACACCTTGTCCCTGGCTTCCGGCGGAATCCCCGGGCCGCGGTCGATGACCGTGAACACGACGGCATCCGTCTGCCGTTCGGCCGACAAGGTCACGGCGGCGCCTTCGGGCGAGAAGCCGACGGCATTGGACAAGAGATTGAACAGCACCTGACGCAGCCGCCGTTCGTCGGCGCTGAAGCTGCCGATGCTCGGCGCGGTCTTGATGTCGAGCCTGAGGTGGTTCTTGGCCAGCCGGTCGAGCACGCCTTCGGCGGCAGCTTCCATGCAGGCGCGAATATCGACCTGCGACAGATTGAGCGTCATCGCGCCGGCATCGATGGTGGCGAGGTCGAGAATATTATTGATGATCGCCAGCAGCGCGTTGGTGGAGGTGGTGAGGTAGCCGAGATATTCGTGCTGCTTGGCGTTGAGCGGACCGAAGGCCGGATCGCCAAGCAGATTGGCGAAGCCGATGATGTTGGTCAGCGGCGAGCGCAGCTCATACGACACGTGGTGCACGAATTCGATCTTGATGCCGTCGGCGGCGACGAGCGCTTCGTTGCGCTCGCGCAGCGCCCGTTCGACGTTGACGGTATCGCTGACGTCCTGGAAGGTGACGAGAGTCGCGCCGTCCGGCAGCGGCATTGTCGCCATGTCGATCACCATGCCGTCGCGGCGCTCGATGCGCGACACGATCGGTTCGCGGCCGTCGATCGCGGTCACCGCCGCGCGCAGCGCGCGCCAGACGGCGTTGTCGTCGTGCAAGGCCTGCGACCAGGCGGTCACCGCTTCGATGTGCGGACGCGCGTCGAGCGCCTCCGACGACAGCTTCCACATGCGCTGGAACGCCGGGTTATGCAGCCGCACGCGGCCGTCCGAGCCGAACACCGCGACCGCCTCGGCGAGATGATCGAGGGTCTCGCTCTGCACCTTGATCAGCGCATCGTAGCGGCGGTGCATGTCGAGGCGCTCGGTGACGTCGTCGTAGAGATAGGTGACGCCGCCTTCCGGATTGGGCGTGGTGACAACGCGCAGGGTGCGGCCGTCCGGCAGATGCCACATATGCTCCTGCGGCTCGACACGGCGATAGGCTTCGTAGAGCTGCTGCTTCCACTGCCGGAAGTCCTGCTGCTCGGGCAGCTTGCGGTCGGCGCGCAGCCGGTCGAGCACGGCGCTGTCGGTCGGCGTCTGATCGAGCATGCCGGTGTCGAGATCGAACAGCGAGCGGAACGCGGTGTTGTAGAAAATCAGCTTGCGGTCGACATTGAAGATCGCGACGCCGGTGGCAAGCTGATCCAGCACGCGGCGATGCGCCTCAATCATGCGGGCGAGCTCGGCGCGCATGGTCTCGGCTTCGGTGCGGTCGATGGCGATGCCGGCGCTGCCGCCGCCGCTCGGTGCGTCGATCACGTCGAAGATGCGGCGTTCGCCGGCGACGATGGCCGGCAGGCGCTTGGCGAAGGTGCCGCCGGCGGCCCGCGCTTGTGCCGCTTCCTTGCGGGCGGAACGGTCGAGCAGTTCCAGTTCGCGCGCCACCGCGTCGGATGAGTCGACGGCTTCCACGGCGCGCGCATAGGCGGAGTTGGCGAATATCAGTTGGCCGCTGTCGTCGCGCGCCCAGACCGGGGCCGGCAGCGATTCGAGCAGCGCCTTCATGGTTTCGACGTCGGCATTGAGCCTGTCGTGGCGGGTGGCGAGGTCGATCAAATCGCGCTCGATGCCGCTGACGTCGCGCAGCCGCAATACCGCGCGGCCGCCGACGGCGCG
>JAUSBQ010000426.1 GCA_030651965.1 Pseudolabrys sp.
ACGCCGTCGCTCGACGAAATGTGTCACGTCGCGGCCGAGATGGAACGCCAGGGGCTTGATCTGCCGCTGATGATCGGCGGAGCGACCACGAGCCGCGTGCACACGGCGGTGAAGATCCATCCGAACTACCGGCGCGGGCAGGCGGTCTATGTCAACGACGCCAGCCGCGCCGTCGGCGTGGCGCAGGCCTTGATGTCGGCCGACAACAAAGCCGGTTACATTTCCGAGCTGCGCGGCGAATACAAGAAGATCGCCGCCGCGCATGCGCGCGCGCAGGAGGACAAGGTGCGGCTGCCGCTTGCCGCCGCCCGTGCCAATGCGATGAAGCTCGACTGGTCCGGCGCCTATGTGCCGCCGAAGCCGAGCTTCCTCGGCTCCGAGCTGCTGGCCGACTATCCGATATCCGATCTGGTCGACATCATCGACTGGACGCCGTTCTTCCAGACCTGGGAACTGAGCGGCAAGTTCCCCGCCATTCTCGACGACGCCAAGGTCGGCGAGGCGGCGCGCAATCTGTATAATGACGCGCGGGCGATGCTCGACAAGATTGTTGCCGAAAAGTGGTTCAAGGCCAGCGCCGCGCTCGGCTTCTGGCCGGCGAACGCGGTCGGCGACGACGTTCATGTCTATGCCGACGAGAACCGCGACAAGACCATCGCCGTGCTGCACGGCCTGCGCCAGCAATTGTCGAAGCGCGAGGGCCGCGCCAATGCCTCGATCTCCGACTTCGTCGCGCCGCGCGACAGCGGGCTGAAGGATTACATCGGTGCGTTCACCGTGACGGCCGGCATCGGCGAGGATGTCATCGCCGAACGCTTCAAGCGGGCGAACGACGATTACTCGGCGATCATGGTGTCGGCACTGGCCGACCGGCTGGCGGAAGCTTTCGCCGAACGTCTGCACCAGAACGTGCGCAAGGAGTTCTGGGGTTACGCAGCCGGCGAATCCTTGTCGAACGAAGACGTGATCCTGGAGAAGTATCAGGGCATCCGCCCGGCGCCGGGCTATCCGGCGCAGCCCGACCACACCGAGAAGGGCACGCTGTTCGAGTTGCTCGGCAGCGAGCGCATCGGCGTCAAGCTGACCGAGAGCTATGCGATGTGGCCGGGCGCCGCGGTGTGCGGACTTTATTTCAGCCATCCGCAAAGCCATTACTTTGGCGTCGGTAAGATCGAGCACGATCAGGTTGAGGACTATGCGCGGCGCAAAGGCTGGAGCGTTGCGGAGGCCGAGCGCTGGCTGGCGCCGGTCTTGAACTACACGCCAAGCCGCGCGCCGAGCATCGCCGCGGCGTGATTTCCTGAAATAAAAAAACACCGGGGAGCTTCTGCTCGCCGGTGTTTCAATTTGTGCCCCGGATTTTCACCGGGCTATCATGGTTTGGCTTCGTCGCAGAACGCTTTGAAGCTAGAACGCACCGAACAGAACAGCGCCGACGAAAGCAAACACGGCGCACACAGCCAGCACATCCAGTCGTCTCAGAGCAAGGTCCACGGCAGTGCCTCCCTTGTTGAGGTGCGCCTTGTCTAACACGAAAGGCGAAGCGGCTTAAGCCTGCGGCGCGCCGGAAAGCACGAAATGTGCGTGAACGCGCATGCACCGCCGGCATGGCTGCCGGCGCGGCGGCAGCTTTTCACAAGCTCTTGATCGCACGGCATAAACATTCGCGCTGCGATTGAAAGCGGCAGTGGGAACCACGGGCAGGCCGCCATTTCGCGCCAAGTCGCGCCGATCCGGCGGCGGTTGAGCAAATTCTGCTGCAACGCAATTAAGCAACGTCTGCAAAATTGCATATGGCGATAATGGGCGCGGACATCCCTTGGCGCGCGGCCCGCGTCGGTTCGCGCCTTGACGGGCTGGTGTGAAGACAATACGCAAAAGCATTCACGGTTGGCGCCGTCCGCGGCGAACAACCGGTCAATGCGAGTGGCGCGTGATCCACCCGCGCTTTTTTATCAGAAAAACGTCTCCGGGAGAAAACATGAATCACCTCCGCTCGTCACTCGCAGCCCTTATCGGCTTCATCGCGCTGGCTCTGCCGGTCGCGTCCGCTTCGGCGCAAGCGCCCGCCGCCTGGCCGTCCAAGCCGGTGCGCTTCCTCATTCCGCTGGGGCCCGGCTCCGGCGTCGATATCACCGCGCGTCTCTTGGCCGACAAGCTCGCGGCCAAATGGGGCCAGTCGGTCGTCGTCGAAAACCGTCCCGGCGGCGACGCGGTCGTGGCGATCAACGGCATGATCAACGCCAATGACGATCACGTCCTGCTGTTCGCCCCGGCCTCGACCTTCACCGCGCATCCGTTGCTGCACGAGAAGCTGCCGTACAATCCGGCCGACATGGCGCCGATCGCGCGCGTCACCAACACGCTGATCGCGCTCGGCGTGCCGGCCGAGCTGAAGATTTCGACCGTCAAGGAACTGGCCGCCAAGATCAAGGCCGAGCCGGGCAAGCTGAACTACGCATCGGTTACCGGCGCCAACGATCTGTTGTTCGCGGCGTTCCTCAAGACCGAAAAGCTAGACATGGCGAAAGTGCCGTACAAGAATCCGGTGGAGGCCATCAACGATCTCGCCGAAAACCGCATCCAGGCTTTCGTCGGCGCCTATGCGATCATGCGTCCGCGCGTTTTGGCGGGCAAGGTGAAGGTCATCGCGCTGACCAACGCCGAGCATGCCAAGTCGCTCAACGATATTCCGACCGCGTCGGAAGCCGGCTACAAGTCGCTGGAACTCGACGGCCTGGTCGGCCTGCTTGGGCCCAAGAGCATGCCGCTGCCGTTGCGTCAGAAGATTGCCGCCGATATCCGCGACATCGTCAACGATCCGGAGATCAACACCAAGCTCGCCGCCACCGGTCAGGTGGTCAATCCGGGCTCGCCGGACGAATTCGCCGCCGCGCTCAAGGATCAGAGCGGCAAGGTGATGGAAATCGGCAAGGTGCTCGGCATCAAGGCCGCGCAGTAAAAACTAACGTCTGCATATAACATCCGCCCCGGACCTGTCCGGGGCGGATGGACTCGCGCCAGCATCAGCGTTGATGTTCAACAGTGATGACGACGCTTCCTTTTTTATGCCCGGTATCGACATAGGTATGCGCCGCGACAATTCGTTCGAGGGGATAGCGCCGATCGATGACCGGTTTGAAGGCGCCGGCCTCGGCCAGTTCCTTGATGTAAAGAAAATCTTGCACGCTTTCGGCCGCGGGTCCGGCAAAAAACTTCTTGCGGCTTGTCATGGCAGCGAAGGGAATCCGGGCGATTTCCGGCAACCCGCAGAGAACCAAAAGCAGGCGGCCGTTTTCCTTGAGCGAGCCCTTGCAGCTCGAAAACGACGCCGTGCCGGCTGCGACAAGAATGATGTCGTAAGTCTCGCCGGTCTTGGTGAAATCCTCCTTGGTGTAGTCGATGACTTTGTCGGCCCCGATGGATTTCACCAACTCCCTGTTGGCGGTGCTGCAAACGCCTGTCACCTCTGCTCCAAAGTGCTTGGCAAGTTGAACCGCGGCGCTCCCCACCGTTCCCGATGCGCCAACGATCAGAACCTTGTCGCCGCGTTGGATGCTTCCCTTGGTCTTGAGGAAATCCAGCGCGGTTGTGCCGCCAAAAGACAGGGCAGCGGCTTCCTCGTAGGACAAGTTCGCTGGCTTAAGCGCAATGAGCCCGTCTTCAGGCATTGCCTTATACTCGGCATGACACCCCAGGCCGAAGCCCCAGAACGCAAAGACCGCGTCACCGGTCTTGAATTTCGTGACGTTTTTGCCGACCGCTTCGATGTCTCCGGCCAGCTCCGAGCCGAGTATCGGTTGCCGGGGGCCAAAGAAACCAAAAATCGGTCGCGCGATGAGCCCGAACCCGAATGGCATATCGAGGCTTCGTAGTCTCCAGTCTCCTGACGATACGGTCGTGGCACGGATTCTGATCAGAACTTCGTGGTCCTTGATGGCGGGTTTTTCGACCTCTTTGATTTCAACGACGTCGGGTGGACCGTATTTCTCGTAGACGGCTGCTCTCATTTAATTGCCTCCTCGGAGCTTTGTGATTGGTGTGGCCGCGCCTAGAGCCTGTCCGGCTTTGATAGAATCAAAGCCGGGGCTCTAGCTTTTTGTTTTGACGCGTTTTCTTGACGCGAACCGGTTTCCACTTCGCTTGAAAACGCTCTAGCCGCCGATCCGCCGCATGATGGCGTCGGTTGCGCGCCGGGCCGGCGGCATGACGACGAAGGCGGTCGCCGCCGCGATCGGCCAGGCGATGACATAGGCCGTGGCCCATTGTCGCAGAAAATCGCTGCGCAGCCCGAGATTGAGGAAGGTGACGATCAACGTCACCATGAACACCATCACCGCGGTCATCAGCGCGGCGAGAATAAATCGGGCCAGCAATTGCATACGTCGTCCTCTGCGTAAAAAGCGCGCGATGTGAGCTGAAACCGGCGCGCCGGGCAAGCGGGCAACGATTCCTTATCCTTAACAAATTCCGTCACCGCAGCATTGATAGCTCGTTAAAGATACTGCCCGCATTTTAAACGGCATGAATAGCCGTGTTTTCTTCTTGTTTTCCGGGCTTGCCGTGCTGCTGGCGCTGGCCGGCTGCGGCCGCAGCATGATGCTGCAGGCCGAACGCCCGGCGTGGCGCGCGCAGGCCGAGGCGCAGTGCATGCAGACCGGCGCGGTTAAGCTCGGCGGCGCCATCGTGCAGGCGAAACCGATCGAAGGCCCCGGCATGTGCGGCGCCGATTTTCCGCTCAAGGTCGCAGCACTCGGCGAAAGCACGCGCATGAGTTATTCGGACGTGCCGCGCCCGCCCGGCGGCGTCGGCAACGGGTCGCAGCCGAACTGGCCGCCGACGCAAGCGCGCTACACCCAACCGGTTTCCGCAGCCCCGCCGCAGGGCGCGCAGTTGCGCTGGGCGCCGGGCCCGCCGGCGATTGGCGCGCCGGAAGTCACCGCGCCCCAGGGTCATGTGCTCCACAGTAATGCGCCCAACTACGCTGCGCCCGGCTACGCGGCGCCGCCATCGCGACCGGTGTCGCTCTATGCGCCGGGCGTCGCGATACCCGACGATATTCCCGACGATGCCGTGCTGCCGCGGCGCGGGCCAGCGCCGCAACAGCGCATGCAGCCGGCCTATAATAACGCACCGGTTTACGTGGCCCCGCCGCAGCAGCCGTATCAGCGGCAGTTGCCGGCGCTCGGGCCGATCCGCGGCCCGCAATCGACCGGCGCGATCCAGCCTGCGACCGTGACGCCGGCGGCGACATTGTCCTGTCCGATCGTGTCGGCGCTCGACCGCTGGGTCAGCGAAGGCGTGCAGCCGGCGGCGATGCGCTGGTTCGGCGTGCAGGTCACCGAGATCAGGCAGATCTCTGCTTATTCCTGCCGGCAGATGAATGGCGCGGGCGGCCGCGGCATTTCCGAGCATGCTTTCGGCAATGCGCTCGATATTGCCGGCTTCACGCTGGCCGACGGCCGCAAGGTCGTCATCAAGAACTCTTGGCGCAACGGCACGCCGGAAGAGCAGGGCTTTCTGCACGACGTGCAGTTGTTTGCCTGCGACACGTTCTCAACCGTGCTGGCGCCGGGCTACAACGCCGCGCATTACGATCACATCCATGTCGACCTGATGCGGCGCAAGAACGGCCGGCGGCCCTGCCGGCCCGCGGCGATCCCCGGCGAAGTGGTCGCCGCCAAGGCGCGCGCGGTCTATGCCGCCAGGCGCGGCACGACATACACCGGCTCGATCGGCGACAAGGCCGCCAGGCCCGGCCAGGTGCTCACTGCCGTTCCCGGCGCGGATGGCCTCGACGACGGCGAGTTCGACGAGGACGATGTCACCGGTTCGATCGGTGCCAAGGCGCCGGCCGCGACCGGCTGGCCGAGGCTGGCGCCGCAGACGATCGAGCGCGGCAGGAGCCCCGCCGACTTTTAGTCAGAACGCCGCGTCGAGCAGCATCGCGCCGAACAGGATCAATCCGGCGTCGCGGTTGGAGCGGAACAGCATCAGGCATCGGGCGGGATCGTCGATGTCGATGGTTGCCACCTGCCAGGCCAGATGCGCGCCGAACGCCACAAGCCCGATGAAGAAGATGACGCCGGCGCCGGCCATCAGTCCGGAAAGGCCGATCAGGACGACGGCGAGCGTATAGAACACCGTCAGCATCGCCGGCGTGCTTTTGCCGAACAGCAGCGCGGTGGACTTGATGCCGATCATCATGTCGTCTTCGCGGTCCTGATGCGCATAGATGGTGTCATAGGCGATCACCCAGGCGATCGAACCGGCATACAAAACGAAAGCCGGCGCATCGAGACGGCCGAACGCCGCCGGCCAGCCCATCAGCGCGCCCCAGGAGAAGGCCAGGCCCAGGAAGATCTGCGGCCAGTAGGTGATGCGCTTCATGAACGGATAGATCGCGACGACCCCGAGCGAGGCGAAGCCGGTCATCACTGTGAACCAGTTGAACTGCAACAGCACCAGCAAGCCGACCAGCGCCTGCGCTCCCATGAAGGCGGTGGCCTGCGCGACGGTGACTTGTCCCGATGGAATAGGCCGCGAGCGCGTGCGCTCGACCTTGCCGTCGAGATCGCGATCGACCAGATCGTTCCAGGTGCAGCCGGCGCCGCGCATGGCGAAAGCGCCAATAAAGAACAGCGCGATGTGCGTGAGGCTCGGTAGACGGTCGGCGGCGATGCCGGCAAGGCCGGCCGACCACCAGCACGGCATCAGCAACAGCCACGAGCCGATCGGCCGGTCGAGACGGGCAAGCCGCAAATAAGGGCGGGCGAATGCCGGGGCCCGGCCGTCGACCCAGTTGCCGGTCGCATCGGCGACGCGCCCGCTGCCGCCGTTCATCGGCCGAGCGGGCTGCCGGTCAGCGTGTCGTAAGTGCCGCGGCCGGTTTTGATGTTGGCGGAATCGGGAACGGGAGCGCTCAACGCATCGCTCAGGCTCGGCGGCGCCGGCGCGCGTTGCGGTCCGCCACTGGCGGCGGCCTGACAGACCTTGGTGCGGATATCATCGGATTTCGCCCTGGCCTGCTTGAGGTTCTCGATAACCTGCGGAGGGATGCCGCAAGATGCCGCGTTCTTGGTGGCGTAAACGTACATCTTGCGTTCGGCGGCGGTGAAGGCGTTGAACAGGCCGCAAGCGACCTGGGCCGATGGCTTAACCTTGCGCTGGCTGGCGGTCTGAATGGCGCCGCCGTGCTTTTCGACATGCTTTCGCAGCGTCACGAACTCTTCGAGGCATTGCGCGGTGCGCGCGTCCTGCGGCGGCGGCGGGGGTTGCGACCACGGGTCCGGCCCGGGCATTGCTCGCGCCGGTGCCTGCTGCTGCGGTTGCGGCCAAGGCGCTGCGCCCGCCTGCGGCGGCGCGGCCTGCGGCTGGTCCCACGGCGATTGCGCCGCTGGTGCGGCCTGCTGCTGCGCCTGCGGCTGCTGGCCCGGCCAGGGCGCTTGCGCGCCTTGCGGTTCGGCCTGCGGCCAGACCGCCTGCGACGCGGCAGGGCCTGCGACGAACGCAACCGCGCTCGCGGCAATGACGATGGCCCAGCCGAACCGCATAGACAGAATCCTTTTCTCGAGGTCGACCTGGTGTAAAACCGGAAGGCCGCCAACCGCGCTTATAACAACCTGCCGAATGCGTCGGGAAGGCGGCAAATAGCGTCAAATCGACTTCAGGGCCAAAGCCCCGGCCTTCCGACTCAAAGCCGCCATCCGGCCGATCCTGCAACATGCCCGTTTCGTCGAGGTTACCATGCCCCGTTACGATATTCGAACCCCCCGCATCTACCTCGACATCCCGCTGGTCGCCGGCCACGCGGTTCCGCTCGGCCGCGACCAGGCCAATTACCTGCTCAATGTGCTGCGGCTCGAGCAGGGCGACGGGGTGCTGCTGTTCAACGGCCGTAACGGCGAATGGCGGGCGGTTCTCGCGGGAACCGGCAAAAAGACATTGGCCGCCGAGGTCCAGGACCAGGCGCGGGAACAGCCGCGGCCGGCGGACCTGCATTTCCTGTTCGCGCCGCTCAAACATGCCCGGCTCGACTACATGGTGCAGAAGGCGGTCGAACTCGGCGCCTCGCGCATCCAGCCGGTGATGACCAAGCACACGCAGGTGTCGCGACTCAATCTCGATCGCATGCGCGCCAATGCCATCGAGGCGGCACAGCAGTGCGGCGTGCTGGCGGTGCCGGAGGTGGTGGAGGCGGTGCCGTTCAAATCCATCGTCGGACCAAGCGGGGCCGACCGGCTGCTGGTGTTCTGCGACGAGGATGCCGAGGTAAAAGACCCGGTCGCGGCGCTTGCGGCGGCGCGGCCACAGCCGAGCGCATTGCTGCCGGCGGGCGTGGCCGATGCGCCGCAGCCGGTGGCGGTGCTGATCGGGCCGGAAGGCGGCTTTGCCGAGGAGGAGCGCGAGGCGCTGCTCAAGCGGCCGAATGTCGTGCGGATATCGCTGGGGCCGCGCATCCTGCGCGCCGATACGGCGGCGGTGGCGGCGCTGACTCTGGTTCAGGCGGTGCTGGGCGACTGGACCAGGGAATAGATTTCGGTGAGGCTGCCGGCCTAGTGCCGGCAGCCAACACCGTGAACGCGGAACGCTGATGGCCAGCCTTACGCGACAGGCACAACTCAACAGGCACAAGACGCAACCAAGAACGCAACGCCGAGACGCAACGCGAAAAACAGACGCCACGATTCACGCGACTGAAACGCAAACGCTGCGCTAACGCAGAACCACGCTGACGCATGACCACGCTTACGCGATGCAACGACTCGAGAATCGGCTTACTCACCCGAGTCGCTTGGGAAAATGATGCAGCGCCGCAAGCGGAGTCACGAGTCCCGGACCAATCGAATCTGTGATCAACTCGGCTTCGCGGCGAAAAAACTGTGATAAAGTCGAAGTCTGGGTTTCGTGCATGGTATTTTGGCCTTGCGGCAAGCCATGCGTCCTTTGGGAGTGTCTGCGATGTTGCGTGTCTCCGGTTGGGTCCGTTCCACGGCGGTGGCCGTTCTGGCCGCCTGCGGCTTCATTCTCGCCTCCGCCGGCGTCCCCGCGCAGGCAGCGAATGTCCTGCAAAAGCAGATCTATATGACCGGGCCCAACTATGACGGCCACCTGCCGGCCTGCGACGCCGCGCTCGGCAAAATCGCCTCGCGCTTCGCCCACAAGGAAGGCCGGTTCTGGAATTCGAACCTGGAAATTCTCGGCTTCGAGAAGGTGCGGCAGACGGCGTTTCGCCCCTGGGCGAAGCACACCATTCCACGCCGGTTCTGCAGCGCGGTGGCGCTGGTCAGCGACGGCCGCAAGCGCCGCGTCGATTACTGGATCGGCGAAGACACCGACATGATCGGCGTCGGCTGGGGCGTCGAGTGGTGCGTCGCCGGGCTCGACCGCAATTGGGCTTACAATCCGGCTTGCAAGATGGCGCGGCCCTAAAGCGGCAAAGCGACGTCATTGGCCCGCTGCAATTCACATTTTAAACTAGTAGAATATCGCGCCAGGCGTGATGTTCTTGAAATGTTCTTGTATGGTGGTAGTTAAGTATGGAACTCTTGAGATTCGTCAATTCAGTGTTTGTTCTCACGGACGCGTGATTGGGGGGCGGGGCATCAATGAACGTGAAATACGCCGGAGTGTTTGGTCGTCTCGACTTTAGTCACCTCGACCGGGCGGCGCGGACCGCCGCCGTCACGCTCAGCTTCCTGTTTGTTTTTGCCGTCGTGGCTTTCGCCCAGGGTGCGGCGGGCGGCGGACTGGACGAGGGACGGAAGCATGAGCCCGGCCGCTTCGATTTCTACGTGCTGGCGCTGTCCTGGTCGCCGTCTTATTGCGCCGCCTCGGTCGAGCGTGCGCCGCACCGGACACCTGAGCACCAATGCAGCGGGCGGCCGTTCTCATTCGTGGTCCACGGGCTGTGGCCGCAATACGAGCACGGCTTTCCGCAGGCCTGCCAGGTGCCGGCGCCGCGGCTCAACCGCGGCATTGTCGACGCCCATCTCGATCTGATGCCAAGCCCGCGGCTGATTTTCCACCAGTGGGACAAGCACGGCACCTGCTCGGGACTTTCCGCGCCGGCTTATTTCGACAATGTGCGCAAGGCGCGCGCCGCCGTGACGGTCCCGCCGGATTACCACGACCTCGACAAGCCGATGCTGGTGTCGCCGGGCGACGTGAGTGCGGCCTTTCTCAAGGCCAATCCGGGCCTGTCGCGCAGCGGACTGGTCGTCGCCTGCGACGCCAAGTGGCTGACCGAGGTGCGGATCTGCCTCACCAAGGATCTCGGCTTCCGCGATTGTCCCGAACTGGCGCGGCGCAGTTGCCGGCGCGACCGTGTCAGAATGCCGGCGGTGCGTGGCGGATAATCTTGTCGCGCATTCTATCGCCGACGATCGCGGACCTATTGTCGGCGAGCGCGTTAAGCGCGCGCTAACGCTTGTCCGGCGCGTCGTGGGATAACCCCGGCGCGTCTGCAATCGGCACAAGATTATCGAAACTGTATTCCGCAATGTTCGTGGCGCGATTGAAGCGCGGCGGAGTGCGACGATGAATCGTGTTCGGGAATACATCAAGTTCGCAGTGTGCTTCTCAGGCCTCGGCTATATCGTGCTGTGGCCTTTGACCGCGCATGACGCGCTGCATCTGTCGCCGGGCCTGCATCTGGCCGGCATGACGTCGTCGGCCTGGGTGCTGTTCACTCTCGTATTGCGACCGTTGCGGCGGCGCTTTCGCGGCCGCGCGGTCAAACCGATACCGTCACCTCTGGCCCGGCTGCGCCTCGGCAAAAAGCGCGCGCCGCCGCCGCCGCGCCGCTATGTGCAGCCGCGCTCGCATTTCGGCCTGCGCAACGCGCCTCATTGAGCTAAGAAAGGCCCGTGCGCCGCATCGTTCCGACGCGATTGAGAAATTAAAGTGAATTATCGCCACGCCTTCCATGCCGGCAGTTTCGCCGACGTCTTCAAGCACGCGGTGCTGTGCCGTATCCTCCATTACCTGCGCGAGAAGCCGGCCGCGTTCCGCGTCATCGATACCCATGCCGGCGCCGGCATCTACGATCTGACCAGCGCCGAGGCCAATCGCGGCGGCGAATGGCACGATGGCGTCGAACGGCTGCTGGCGGCCAAGGCGGATGGCACACTGCCGGACGATGCGGCGGCGCTGCTGGCGCCTTATTTCGACGTCATCGGCGCGCTCAACGCGCCGGGCAAACTCACCGCCTATCCCGGGTCGCCGGCGCTGACGCGCGCCTGGCTGCGCGCCGACGACCGGCTGATCGCCTGCGAACTCGAGGGTCACGCGGCCATCGCGCTGGCCCGCCATCTGCGCGCCGACAGCCGCATCAAGACCATCGAGATCGACGGCTGGACCGCGTTGCAAGCTTATGTGCCGCCACCGGAACGGCGCGGTCTGGTGCTGGTCGATCCGCCGTTCGAGGAAGCCGCCGACTTTCATCGGCTGTCGCACATGCTCGGCCTGGCGCATCGTAAATGGGCGACCGGCATCTACGCGCTGTGGTATCCGATTAAGGGCCGCTTTGAGGCCGACGAACTGGCGAAACGGCTGCGCCGTTCCGGCATTGCGAAAATCCTGCGCGCCGAGCTGACGGTTTCACCTGTCAGCGATCCGACGCGGCTGAACGGCTCCGGACTGATCCTGGTCAATCCGCCCTGGACGCTGGAGCGTGAACTCGCCGTGCTTCTGCCGGTGCTGGCGCGACTTCTCGAACGGCAGCCCAAAGGTGGCGGCTACACGCTCGACTGGATCAGCGGCGAAGCGGCAGGTCCACCCGCGGCCAAACCCAATCCCAAACCCAAACCCGCAACCAAACCAAAGTAACGCCAAGGGCGCCGCCGGTTGCTGCCTCTTTCCACAGAGCCGCAACTGGTGTGTAGTTCCGTTATTGGCAGTGACGTTCCGCCTCCTGTGGGGGCCGGCGGAGTGACTGGGGCCGGTTGAAGCCCAAGCTTTCCCCGTTCGTGAATGTCGGCCGAGCTGCCGTGCGTGGGGCCGGCGGCGGAGCAGTGTGCGGGGAGGGAACACCCGATGGCGCAATCCGGAGTCGTAAAATTCTTCAATGCCGAACGGGGCTATGGCTTCATCAAACCGGACGACGGCGCACGCGATGTCTTCGTCCATATCACCGCCGTCGAACAGGCCGGCTTGAAGAGCCTGAACGAAGGCCAGAAGATCAGCTTCGACGTTGAACCCGACAAGAAGGGCAAAGGGCCGAAGGCGGTCAACCTGGTTGTCAGTTGACGCGGTTTCCGTAAAGCTACAGTTGCCTGCGGCGCGACACGGACGGCTTGTGCCTTCCGTGCAGGATTTTTTTGGCCACGTGACGGAGCGGACCTGCAAGGCCCGCCCGCAAATTGGAATGACCTCATCAATGATGATCCTGCGGAATTCCCCGGCGTCGCCTTTCGGCCGCAAGGTGCGCATCGCCGCCGACCTCCTGGGCCTTGCCGACCGGATCGACATCAAAGACGTCGATCTCAACGACCCGGCCGACAGCCTTCGCGTCCAGAACCCGCTCGGCAAGATTCCGGTGCTGATCCTCAAGGACGGCACGGTCTATTACGACTCGCGCGTGATCGTCGAATATCTCGACCACCTTTCCGGCGGCGGCCATATCGTGCCGCGCGACACCAAGGCGCGGTTCGAGGCGCTGCGCTTGCAGGCCTTGTGCGACGGCCTTCTGGATGCCTCGCTGCTCATTGTCTATGATGGCCGCTATCGTCCGCCGGAAATGCTAGTGCAAAGCTGGATCGACCGTCAGGCCGACAAGGTGACGCGCGGGCTCAATGCGCTGGAGGCGGCGCCGCCGAAACTCGATCCGGCGATCGATCTTCTGCCCAACGTCGGACAGATCACGCTCGCCTGTCTGCTCGGCTATCGCGATCTGCGCTTCGGCGGGACGTGGCGGAAGGATTATCCCAAGCTCGTCGCCTGGCTCGATCAGTTCGCGGCGCAGGTGCCGTCCTTCGGCGCGACCAAATTCGTGGCCTAAAGCGTTTTCGAGCGGAAACCGGTTCGCGTCAAGAAAACGCGTCAAAACAAAAAACTAGAGCCCCGGTTTTGATTCTATCAAAGCCGGAAAGGCTCTAGCGCGATCGCATAAAGCAAAAGCCCCGGAGTTTCCTCCGGGGCTTTCGCATTTCACGAACTGGTCGAACTAGAAACGATAGTTCAGACCGGCGCGGACGATGTTGGTGTGGAAGTTCGAACCGACGCCGGCGACGGTCGGGCCGTTGCCGAGATCGACGTACAGATATTCGAGCTTCGCGGTCCACGGACCGGCCAGCGCGGCTTCGATGCCGCCGCCGAGCGCCCAGCCGACCTTGGTTTCGCGCGCCGAGCCGAACAACGGGACGGCGTTTTCGATGTTGCCGAAAGCGACGCCGCCGGTGACGTAAGGCATCCAGCTGCCGGTCGGACCCATCGCATAGCCGAGGCGGCCGCGCACGGTGCCGAGCCAGTTGTTGCTGACTTCGTTGATCGTGTTGCTGCCGCGCATGCGGGTCCAGTCGAGATCACCTTCGATGCCCCAGACCAGCGGACCGCCGGACTGCACGTTGTAACCGAGCGTGCCGCCGACTATCCAGCCATCGGAACTGTTCGAACCCTTGAAGCCGTAGCCGCCGTTGATGCCGACGTAAGCACCGGTCCAGTTATACATCTGCGAGACGTAGGCCGGCGCCTTGGCAGGCATTGCTTCACGGCGCGGAAGATCCGCCGCCGATGCCGATGCGACACCGAGCGCAACGATGCCAACACTGGCGAGAAGAAGTTTTTTCATAGACGCACCTCAAATTAGGAGAACCATATTTGGGAGGGTCGCGGATGCGCCGTCCCCCGATATCAATCCAACGCGATGTTCCGGGCCTCGTTCCGCAACCGGTCAATCTATTGTGACGGGTGTTGTATTACGGCAACGTATTGTGGAACTTCGATCTGGACCTTAGACAAACCGACCGAACCGAAGTCCGGGCGGTTTCAGTTCAAGTTCAGGACACGATTAGAAGCGGTAGTTCACACCGGCGCGCACAGTGTTGGTCTTGAAGCGCGCATCCGAACCGAGCGGCGCGCTGGTGCGGCCGAGATCGGCGTAGAGGTATTCGACCTTCGCGGTCCACGGACCGGCGAGCGCAGCTTCGAGGCCGCCGCCGAGCGCGTAACCGGCCTTCGTGCTGGTCGTTTCGCCGAAGCCGGCGATCGAGTTCTTGACGCCGCCGACGGCCAGACCGCCGGTCACGTAGGGCATGAAGCGATCGAACGCGTAGCCGATGCGGCCGCGCGCGGTGCCCATCCAATTATTGCGGGTTTCGCAGGTCAGACCGACGCCGCAGGCAGAGCTGCCGCGGATGTTCGACCAGTCGATGTCGCCTTCGAGACCGAACACGGTCTGACCGGCCTGCCAGTTGTAGCCGACGGTGCCGCCGACCATGGCGCCCGACGTATCGAAGTCGCCGGACGTTGCCGGCGCCGAGAAGTTGGAGGTGCCCCAGCCGTAGCCGCCGTTGATACCGACATAGCCGCCAGTCCAGTTGTAAAGCTGGGTGTACGGGACGGCCTTGGTCGGCATGGGGGCGCGGCGATTCACATCGGCCGCATTGGCGGCGCCCATCAAAGTGGCGATCGCGACGCCGGCCAGAACGAAACGCTTCATCTTAGACATCTCCGTAGCACTGAAAGCCCCAGAACCAGGCCGCACAGTATTCGGAAATAGATTGAGGTCTAGTGCGAAAAAGACACACAGATCAATAAGTTATCGAAGGTATAAATCGTCTTTGAGCCAATGAATTGACACGATATTGCCTTCATTGAGCCAGCCCGTTGCCACGAATTAAGTAACATAATACTTGCGAGCCATATCAGATATGGAACTTATACCACCACGGGTTCCATCCGGGGCTTGCGGCCAAAGAAAAACCCCGGGCTGTGGGCCCGGGGCTCGTCCGCCAGCAAAGCTGGGGACTGCTTTCTAGAAGTGGTAGT
>JAUSBQ010000437.1 GCA_030651965.1 Pseudolabrys sp.
GGACGGCTTGGCGCGATGGCCGGTTTTGTGCCGGCGACAATCACGCCGGAGCCGCCCGCGCAGGCGGTCGAACCGGTCGGCGGCCGGATCGAGATAGTCAGCGCGAAGGGCCGGCGGGTCATCTTCGATCGTGATGCCGATCGCAAAACGATGGTCCCGAAAGCCAAACAAGAAGCATCCGCGTCCTGCCTGAACCGCGGCCCTCACCGGATGCTTACATTAAAACGCCTTGTTGCTCTCCTTCACCAGCCCCGCATTCTTCGCCGTATGCTGGGCTTCGGTCTCCAGCGCCGTGGTGTGCGGGGCCTTGACCGCACCGGCGACGCCTGCAGCGCCGGCCTCGACATAAACCTGCTGCCCCATCGCGTTGAACTTGTCGGACATCTCCTTCATGCCGGCTTCCGCGGTGGCGTCGAGACCCAGTGCCGCCTTCTCGTTGGCGCCGAGATTGGCCGCATATTCCCGCACATCCGCCGTGATCTTCATCGAGCAGAATTTCGGCCCACACATCGAGCAGAAATGCGCGACCTTGTGCGCTTCCTTCGGCAGCGTTTCGTCGTGATATTTCTGCGCGGTCTCGGGATCGAGCCCGAGGTTGAACTGGTCCTGCCAGCGGAAGTCGAAGCGCGCGCGGGATAGCGCATCGTCGCGCAGTTGCGCCGCCGGGTGGCCCTTGGCCAGATCAGCGGCGTGCGCCGCGATCTTGTAGGTGATGACGCCGGTCTTGACGTCGTCGCGGTCGGGCAGGCCGAGATGCTCCTTCGGCGTCACATAGCAGAGCATGGCGCAGCCGAACCAGCCGATCATCGCGGCGCCGATGCCCGAGGTGATGTGATCGTAGCCAGGCGCGATGTCGGTCGTGAGCGGCCCGAGCGTATAGAACGGCGCCTCGCCGCACTCTTTAAGCTGCTTGTCCATGTTGATCTTGATCTTGTGCATCGGCACGTGGCCGGGGCCTTCGATCATCACCTGGCAGCCTTTCTGCCACGCCACCTGCGTGAGTTCGCCGAGCGTCTCGAGTTCGGCGAATTGCGCGCGGTCATTGGCGTCGGCGATCGAGCCGGGACGCAGGCCGTCGCCGAGCGAGAACGACACATCGTATTTGCGCATGATGTCGCAGATCTCGTCGAAGCGCTCGTAGAGGAAGCTTTCCTTGTGCCGCGACAGGCACCACTTGGCCATGATCGAGCCGCCGCGCGACACGATGCCGGTGACGCGGTTCGCGGTCAGCGGCACATAGGCCAGCCGCACGCCGGCGTGGATGGTGAAATAATCGACGCCCTGTTCGCACTGTTCGATCAGCGTATCCTTGTAGCATTCCCAGTCGAGCTTGACCGGATCGCCGTTGACCTTCTCCAGCGCCTGATAAATCGGAACGGTGCCGATCGGCACCGGCGCGTTGCGCAAGATCCATTCGCGGGTGTTGTGAATGTTGCGGCCGGTCGAGAGGTCCATCACCGTGTCGGCGCCCCAGCGGATCGCCCACACCATCTTCTCGATTTCTTCCTCGACGGAAGACGACACGGCGCTGTTGCCGATATTGGCGTTGATCTTGACCAGGAAGTTGCGGCCGATGATCATCGGCTCGAGTTCGGCGTGGTTGATGTTCGACGGAATGATGGCGCGGCCGCGCGCGATTTCCGAGCGCACGAATTCCGGGGTGATGAAGGCCGGCACCGCGCCGCCGAACTGCTCGCCGTCGGCGAGGGCTGCTTCGGCGCGCTCCAGCATCTTCTTGCGGCCGAGATTCTCGCGCTCGGCGACGTAGATCATTTCCTTGGTGATGTGGCCTGCACGGGCGAACTCGTACTGCGTGACGGGCGCGCCATCGATGGCGCGCCACGGCTTCGGCGTGTTGGGGAAATTGCGGGCGAGGTGCTTGCCGCTGACATTACCATTATCGACCGGCTGGATCGGGCGGCCTTCATATTCCTCGACGCCGCCGCGTTCTTTCACCCATTCAATGCGCGGGCGGGCGAGACCGCGCTCGACGTCGATGACGACGTCCGGATCGGTGTAAGGCCCGGTGGTGTCGTAGACGGGAAGCGGCGCTTCACCGGAGGATTCATGCAGCGAGATTTCGCGGATCGGCACGCGGAGTTCCGGCGCGCTATCGGGAGAGGCATAGACCTTGCGCGAGGCGGCGAGCGGGCCGGTGGTGACCTTGGGCGTGACCAGATCGGCGGCAGTGATCGGCTTGTTCATCGTGCTCTCCCTTACGGCCTCATGGTGAGGAGCGCCGCAGGCGCGTCTCGAACCATGAGATTATCGCTTCATCCTTCGAGACGAGCGCTTGCGCGCTCTCCTCAGGATGAGGCTGTGGACGGATTCAGCACGGCTGGGGGGCAGAAGCTAAAGTCCCTGTCCCTTCGCCGGCATGACCCGGATCAGGTTCAAAGGGTTTTTCTCAGCCCGCCGGTATCGCGTTGGCGGGCACCCCTCGGAACGGGGCTAATGTAGGCTTGGGGTGCTCTAAGTCAATGCGCGGCGGTGGATGGCGGCCCAGATTGGGAGAGCGATCCGGGCCACCAGGCCATGCGGGTCGCGGTCATGTAGCGTCAAAGTTCCGCCATGCGCCTCGGCGACCGCCTTGGCGATGGTCAGGCCGAGGCCGAAGCCGATGGCCTGGTTCATCAGGCGGGCTTCGTCGCCGCGGGCGAAGGGCTCGATCATCGCCAGTTTCTGGGCGTCGGGGATGCCCGGGCCGTCGTCCTCGACGTCGATGATTACCATATCGGCCGTCGCAGTCAGGCCGATGACGGTTTCGTTGCCGTGGCGCACGGCGTTGTCGACGACATTGGTGACGGCGCGGAACAGTTCATCGGCGTTCGCCATGATCGCAAGATGGTCCGGCCCCCGGTAAGCGATGTTGCAGCCCATGTCGGCGAACTGGTCGCAGATCGTTTGCAGGCTGGTCGCGACATCGACGAAGGCGGTGCCGGCGCGTGCCTGACCGTCGCGCAGGAAAGACAAAACGCCTTCGGTCATCCGGCGCATTTGCTCGAGGTCGAGCAACATCTGGCCGCGCAACTCCTCGTCGCCGATGAATTCGCTGCGCAGCCGCAGGCGCGTGATCGGCGTGCGCAGATCGTGCCCCATCGCCGCCAGCATACGGGTGCGGTCGTCGACCAGTCCGCGGATGCGGTCGCGCATGCGGTTGAAAGCCTTGGCGACGGCGCGCACTTCTTCCGGCCCGCGGTCCGGCAAGGCGGCAATGTCGTCGTCTAGGTTGAAACCCTCGGCCGCCGCGGCGAAGCCGGACAGCGGTCGCCGCAGCGCCCGCGTCGCCCACAGACCGAGCAGCGTGAGGGTCACGACGATGAACAGGATCGTAATGGCGACCGGGCCACCGAGCAGCGGCGGCCCATGAAGCGGGGGCAGGCGTGCCGTCACCACGCCGCCATCCGGCATGCGCACGGCGACGCCGAGGCCAGGCGCCGCGCCGGCCTGCGCCGTCTCTGGTAGCGCCGCGAGTTGAAAATCCGGGCCGAGACTGCGGGCGAGAAACCATAGCAGCGGATCGGCGAGCGCCGGATCGCCGGGGCCCGGCATCGACGATGCCGGCGCGACCTGCATGTGCGGAAACGCTTTGGCGACCTGCGCCAGCAGGCGGGGCCGCTCGCCGGGTGCCGCGGCGGCGAGCAGTTTGATGGCTGAGACGAACTGCGCCGGCCGCTCGTCCGGCATCCAATCGCCGTTGCGTTGACCGAGGGAAATAGCGGCGATGATGATGGCGTGGATCGCGAACAACGACAACACGATCAGCATCGCCATCTGGCCGCCGATGCGGTTGAAAAGCAGCGAACGGACGAAGGTCATGCAGGCTCCACCACGGGCGTAAACAAATAGCCGCCGGAACGGACGGTCTTGATGATGCTCGGGTGGCGCGGATCGTCCTCGATCTTGCGCCGCAGCCGGCTGACCAGAATGTCGATGCTGCGTTCGAACACGCCGGCGCTGCGCCCTTGCGTGACGTCGAGCAACTGGTCGCGCGACAACACGCGGCCCGGCCGCTCGCACAGGGCTTGCAGCAGGCTGAATTCGGCGTCGGTGAGGACGACGCGGGTGCCCTTGATGTCGCGCAATTCGCGCACCACCCGATCCATCCGCCAGCCGAGGAAGCCGAGCACGCGCGCGCCCTTCAGCACAGGATTCAGCGCTACGATGGTCGAACGGCGCAGCACGGCGCGGATACGCGCCAGGAGTTCACGCGGGTTGAACGGCTTCGACAGATAATCGTCGGCGCCCATTTCCAGGCCGAGGATGCGGTCGACCTCGTCGCCTTTGGCGGTGAGCATGATGATGGGCACCTGTGAGCGCGCGCGCAGCCGCTTGCAGATGCTCAGGCCGTCCTCGCCCGGCAGCATCAAGTCGAGAACGATGAGATCGACCCGGTGGCCGTCCATGACCCGTTCGACGCCGCGGCCGTCGGCCAGCGCGGTCACGCGGCATTCGTTCGATCGCAAATAGCGGGCGACGAGGGTGCTGATCTCGCGGTCGTCTTCGATGACCAGAATGTGCGGCGGATTTGTCATTTGCGATTCGGGTGCGGCGAGTGTGCCAGACCAGGCGGTGAATATTGTTTCTGAATGTTTCTGAAGCGGGCTGCGATACACAGCGAAACAAACGCCTTCCGCCATGGCAAGCGCTTGTTAACCGCGACGGCGAATTATCCGTTGCGAACAAGCCGGCGAACTGTTTGCCGGCAAATCGGGGGTTTAAGCCATGAGTTCGATTGGATCCGCGACGGCCTCGCAGCAGTCGTTCTCGCCACTCAAGATGCTGCAGGCCGAACTGGCGTCGGAAGTCAAAGCCGGCACCATCAACTCCGCCGATCAGTCGGCGCTGAGCTCGGCTTTGTCCGATATCGATTCGGCGATGAAAGCGAGCAAGCCGTCGGCCGGTTCACGCCCGTCGCCGGATGAGATGAAGGCGAAGATCGAGGGCATGATCGACGATCAGGTCAGCAGCGGCAATCTTACAAGCGAGCAGGCCGAGGAGCTCAAAGGCGTGTTCGAGAGCGCGTTCAAAGGCGGTCCTGGCGGCGCCGGCGGCCCGCCTCCCGGCGGTCCCGGTGGCAGCGACTCAAGCGAGTCCACCGATGAGGCCGACACCAACAAGGACGGCACCGTGTCGGCCGCCGAACAGGCCGCTTACAACGCGAAGAGCGCAAGCGCGTCGCAGACGAGTTCGGCGTCGACCGGCACGTCCAGCTCAAGCGACGGCGACGTTACAAAATTGTTGCAGGACTTCCTGGACTCGTTGAAGGAATCGCAGAGCAAGGCCGCCGGCTCGACCTATGGCGGCGGCGGCAGCACGCTGGTGTCAAAGCTTGAAGCCTTGATCGTCAATTATCAGGCCTGAGCCGCGCGGCAGCCAGCCTCAGCCGCAGAAGGCGGCGGGTCTCACATCCTCGGCAGGTAGGTGACCGACACGCGCGCGCTGCCTTCGGCCTCGGCGATGACGCGCAAGGTGGTGCTGTCGAAGGCGATGCCGGTGAGGCGCAGATTGCTGACCGCCGCTTCGACCTCGACGCCCTCGCCCGCCTTGCGGAAGTCGCCGAGCGCCGCACTGATTTTGGCCTTGGCGTCGTTGAGGAAGGGCGTGAGATCGATCACCGCATTGTCGGCAAGCGCCTGTTGCAGATAGGGCATGGCCGCGCGCGCGGCGGTGCCGAGCAGCCCGAAGGCGGCTTCGGATTCGACCGCCAGCGAAATGTCGGTGAGGCTCAATACCTGCGTGCCGGGATCGAGCTTCGGCCGGCCCCAGATATTGATGTCGGCGTCGGCGCCGAAGCCGAACCAGCTCTTGCGCTCATGCGCCTTGACCTTCAGCGCGATCAGCAGCCGGTCATCGGAGGCGGCCAGACTCGCGCTGCGCACCTCGACCTCGACCGGCGCATGGGTGCCTTCCGGATAGCGCTTGCCCTTGAGCTGCGCGTTCAGCAGTCTGTTGAGTTCGGTAAAAGGCACGTCGATCGGCAGACCGATGGACAGCTTGCCGTTCTCCATCGGCGGCACTAGGTCGAGGGCGGCGGGGAACGGACATTCCGGCTTGCTCTCCTTCGGCGTGATGCGGGTGTCGGCCTGAACGCCGACGACCAATGTGACGTTGCGCGCGTCGATCTGCGGCTGCGCCGCCGCGGCGCGTACCGGGCGCATTTCGAGCCAGAGCTGCGGCAGGCCGGTATCGCCGCCGCCGAGCGGGATCGAACGGCACATCTTGGCCCATTGCTCGCGGGCCGAGCGTTCAAAAAGCGGATCGTTGCGCAGCCGCGTCTCGAGACCGGCGACCTGCTCGTTGACGGCGCGCTCGATCAGCGGCTTGGCCTCATTCGCCATATTGATCTTGAAGCCGGCGATCTGCACCGCGCTGTCGGAGACCGCGACCTGGGCAGCGAGATTGGGGTGCAGCCGCCAATTGCCGGCGATCGATGGCTTGGAGCGCACCGTGACCTGGCTGCGCAGTTCGACGTTCTGATCGAGCACCTTGCCGGTGAGGCCGCCGACGACCTTGCCAACATCCCTGCCGAGCGCGCCGTCGAGCAGTCCGGTGATGCCGCCGACCGCGCCGCCGGTGAGGTTGCCGGCCTGCGTCGCCAACTGGCCGGTGACCTTGAGGCTGCCGGTGAGTTGGGTCAGCACCGTCATCTCGCCGGCGCGGCCGTTCACCGCCATGTTGCCGCGCGTGATGGTCATGCCGATGTCGGCCTTGGAGAGAATGCCGCTGACCGGGTTGTTGCCCTGGCCGGTCATGGTGCGCGGCGTCGAGGCTTCGAGACTGCGCTGGATGGCATTGAGCGAAATTGCGACCGGGGCGATCACATAAGATGCGCGCGTCAGCGGCTGCAACGGCGCCAAGGGTGCAAGCTTGGCAACGACCTTCGCGGCGGGCGTGCTGGCCGGCAGGAAGCTGTCGAGCGCCCACAGAGTGGCGGCGAAAAACCCGCCGGAAACGACGACGGCCAACGTGATCAGCCGGAAACTCCGCGAGCGGCCGAACAGGCGCAACGGCGCGGTCGCATAATAAATGACGTCGTCGACTAGTCCGCTCAATCCGACCCCCGTCCGATTCGCCGGCAGGGAATTTTAGGTCGCTTGGCGGAACTTCGCCAGCCTTGTAGCCCGCATGGAGCCAACGGGTCGGCGCGAAGCGCCGCCCGATGACAGGCTCTGCGGAATGCGGGGCGGTAGCAGAAGACCCGGATTTCGCTTCGCTACACCCGGGCTACGGCTTGCCGAGGCGGTGCAGCTTCAGCACCTTGTAGACGGTGTCGCTGGCCGGGGTCGGCACGCCGAGTTCGCGGCCCAGGTCGCGCACCTTGCCGGCGAGCCAGTCCAACTCCAAACGGTTGCCGCGCTCGAGATCGTGCGCCATTGACGCCTTCATGCCGGGGTCCATCTTGTCGCTGCCGATGAAGGCCAGCCGCTCGTCGACAAAGGCATGATCGAGCGCCACGCCCTTGGCGCGGCCGACGGCATAGGCCTCGTTCATCAGATCGCCGAAGAAGGCGCGCGTGTCCGGATCGGCGGCGATCGGGCCGATGCTCGAGCGCAAGGTCGCGGTCGATCCGGCCATGGCGGTGAGGAAGATGAATTTCTCCCAGCGCTCGCGGTCGATGTCGGCGGACAGATCGATATCGAGGCCGGCCGCCTTGCCGGCGGCGACGAAGGCATCGAGCGTGGCGTCGGGTTTCTTGTCAGCACGACCGAAGCGAATTTTGGCGAAGCTCGACGTGTGCCTGATGACGCCAGGTTCGGCGATGACGGTGGCGATATAGGTGACGCCGCCGATGGTCTTGTCGGCGCCGAGAATGGGCGCGACGCGCTCGACGCTGTCGACGCCGTTCTGCAGGGTGATGACGCGGGTGTCGGGACCGACAAGCGGCCGCGTCAGTTCGGCGGCCTTCTCGGTGTCCCACAGCTTGACGGCGAACAAGACGATATCGACCGGGCCGACCGAAGCAGGATCGTCGGTGACGTTCGGATTCGGCAGACGCACGTCGCCGTGCACGCTTTCAATACTGAGGCCGTTCTTCCTGATCGCCGCGAGATTGGCGCCGCGCGCGATGAAGAACACGTCGTGGCCGGCCGCCGCCATCCGCGCGCCGAAATAACCGCCGACGGCCCCCGCCGCCATTGCCGCAATGCGCATGATGTCGTCCCCTTCAATTTCAGGGGGCGACATATAGCCCGCGCGGCCAGGCGCGACCAACCAATAATAATGGCGTGACCGATCAATAAAAATTGCCCGGCGCGAGCGCCGGGCAAGGTATGGGAGTGTCAGTCCCGAATTGACTAGGGCCAAAACCCAATAAAATTGTTGCTGGTTGAATCGGTTGCTGATTCCCTGCGGTTTTGATTCGGAGTAGGGACGATGCGACGCAACCTATATTGGCTGAGCGACGAACAATGGCGGC
>JAUSBQ010000445.1 GCA_030651965.1 Pseudolabrys sp.
TCGCAGCAAATAAATATGCGACTTGCAGCGGTTCGCCGACGTTGCGCCGCTCACCGTGAAATTCGAACTGGAGATCACCTTGTTTGCGATGGCGGTAGAAGCGGTTGTAATCATCGAAGAAGGTATTCCCCGGCCGCATCGTTACCACGAAGCCTTGTCGCGTCTTCGCCTTTTCGACGCCGTAACTGACGAGGAAGCCGGTAGCGACCAATTGATCCAAATGTGGCCCCAACTGTTCGCCAATTATTTTCGAACGATGCTGCAATATAGTCAGACCGCCTAACCATTCCGAACAGATATCGTCGTAGCGTTTCGGAAACGCAAGGCCTCGTGCTTTTCGGCCGTCATATAGATTAGCAAAATGAAAGAACAATCGCATGTAGAGCGCCTGCCCGATTGTTCCGAGGTGGCCCATCAGCGCATGATTCAAGCATGTGAAATGGTCGGCGCGAAGTGACGCGAGGATTGGCTCAGCTAATGTGATCGTGCAAGCTTCAATCGGATCGGAAGCAAATTCGCGACGCTCGATGCGGATTTCTGGAAAGATGTTGAAGGAATGCTCAACGAGCTTGCCATCTGCCGTTTTAAAATGCGTCTTTATGAAGGTGTAGTGGATTTCATGCAGGGCACGGGCAAGCTGTTCGCTGTCCTTACCGCCCCATTCCTTGCGCCCGATCAGCCGTCCGATCTCCCGGCGCGTGAATGAAATTTCGCTCGGCGCGGGGCGGCCATAGTCAGAATGCTTTTTGATCAGCGCAACAAACACTTTGTGAGCCAGCGGGCCCGGCTGCCCAAGACGCGGATCGGGGCGAATGGTTATGTGGCGGTCGTCAAGACCGCGATTGAGTTCGATCGCTGCGGTTCGGGCCGCCGCACGCTTGGCATCGTGACAGAAAAGCGCGCCGGAAACACGCAGCAACGTGTTCTCCATGTAGAGTTTGCCGGACTGTTGCGTTTCCTTCGGCGCGGCGTCGCTACATTGTTTGATCTCCATAACGTGTAGACAAATTATACGTCATGGAATGAACGTCGCCGCACCTGCGCTGTGGAGAGCCGGTTGACGACGCCGGATAATTTCTAGGCAATGCTCTGGTGGTCAACGGTCTTCCCTTCCTCACGGCGCTCCGGTGATCCGAGCAACGGTGAAAGCATGCGTTGCAGACCAGCAATAAGATGGTTGGTCTCACGAGCGCGTTCGGTGAGGTCCTTGATCTGGTCGTCTTTCACACCGATCTGCTTGCGTAAGAATTCATTTTCGCTTTCAACACGCGCCACATGCCGCGACATATCCGGGCTTTCAGTCGCGACAGGTCGCGACAGGTCGGGGCTTGTCGATGCCACCGGTCGCGGCTCCTCGTGCTTATTTTCTGCGACGACAGTTGTCGCGACATGTCGCGACATGTCGGGACTGGTCGCGACAGGTCGCACCTCTTCGATGTACGCGATGTGCTTGGAAACCGAGGCCGGGGTGATCAAATACTTTTCACCGAACTGGGTTTCGATGCGCCGACAGTCGAGGTGACCTTTCGCGCAATAGCGCTGAATGCTTCGAGGTGTTCGGGGGTGGCCGGCATGATCATAGCGCTCGGCCGCCTCGTCGATGGTGAGGGTATATTCGCTGTCGGAGGTAGTCGCGACAGGTCGCGACAAGTCGTCGATCATATGCCTGATGATACCCTGGCTCGCCACGCTGCTTGCCGGTTATCCCCATATGAAAAGAGCCTCGAAGGGATAAGGCTGGGAAAGGGCGCTGTTCTTTTTTCAATGACTGCGGTCAAACAAACTACTGAGCGCGACGGCTTTGCCTTCGCCGACCTTTTGCCGGCCGAGCCGAAATGAAGTATTAACGTCGGTTCGGACATCCCGATCACGGGGATCGCTCGTTAGAACGGCTGTTATGTCAATACATGCACCAGAAGAGCCGCTTTCAAGCCGTAACCTTGTCATTACTCGTGATGCGGAAACCGTAAGCCTTCACTACGAAATCCCCTGGTCGATGACCTTGGGCTCCAAGTCGCATGAAAAAGACTTGCGACGCCGCTTCAAAGCACGATTGCAGCGTTGGCTACCCGTAAATATTCACGATGCCGGTAATGTAATTTCGGCGACGTGGATAGCCAAAGACCTGGAAAACGTGCGGTCAGCGGTCCAGTACCTTGACCATATGCTCGAGGGGTTTCGCAAGGAACGGCTCATTCCCAAGATTGTCGAAGAAGCACTCGGCATATCGTCTGTCGAGCGAAAGCGCTGGATTAAGGACGGCAGACTTTCAACCTCCGGCGCGGGTCATTTTTTAAAGGGAAAAACGAGATTCCAATTTTCAATGCATGCACCTGATGACATTGCGCGAATAGCGGCCAATCCGGAGATTATTTCCGCGTGGCGCCAACAGGACGGCGAACCGAGTTGACTCGGAACACTAAAAGTTTCTAAGTTGTTAACGACGGTTCCCCCTCGGGGGATCAAAAGGGAACGCGGTGCGGACTTAGAAGTCCTAACCCGTGGCTGTCCCCGCAACTGTAAGCGGCGTGTTTTCGCCACTATGCCACTGGGAGCCCTGCTCCTGGGAAGGCGGCGAAAATAGTAACCCGCGAGCCAGGAGACCTGCCGTCAACAGTGGTCATGCGCGAGCATGTCGGCCGGGGTGTGCAGACAGTTGCCTAACTAAAGGTCTTGCGATCTTTGGGGAGTCTTCAATCGCGGTGACGTGCCACTTGGCGTGCCATCCGAGGTGTATCCGTGTCTCCTTCAAAATTTTCTCTGAACCGCAGCGTGAGCCGCGGCCGTGTCCACTTGCTCGCAAGCACCGCGATAATTCTTGGTGTGAGCCTTTCAAATTCTGCGGCGTGGGCCCAGGCGTCCACATCGGACGTTGTGACGCTTCCGACCGTGGTCGTCAGCCCTTCGTTGACCCCGACACCTGTCGAACAAGTCGCCAGTTCGGTTACCGTTATCACGGCTGAAGAAATTCAGCGCACGCAACGGCGGACTTTGCCGGATGTGCTGTCCACCGTACCCGGCCTCAATGTCGTGCGCACCGGTGGCCCCGGCGGCCAGACCTCAATCTTCATGCGCGGCACCAATTCGCAGCACGTCAAGGTGCTGATCGACGGCATCGACGTTAGCGACCCAAGCACGCCGAACGGTGCACCGGATTTCGGCAATTACCTGACTGACGACATTGAGCGCATCGAAGTGCTGCGCGGTCCGCAGAGCGGACTCTATGGCGCCAACGCGATTGGCGGTGTCATCAGCATCACGACTAAGAAGGGCTCGGGCCCGCCGAAGGTTAGGGCGAGCGTCGAAGGCGGTTCGTTCAGCACCTTCAATCAAGCGGCTTCGCTAAGCGGATCGCAAAAAAATGTCGACTACTCGTTTAACGTGACGCATTTCCACGCCGGAAACACACCGGTCACCCCGGCCTATGTGGTGCCGCCCGGCGCCACCGCGATGCCGAACTATTACGACAACACGACATATTCGACCCGCCTGGGCGCGGCGGTGACGGATGACCTCTCGGTCAACTTTGTCGCCCGCTACATCGACGCTAAGCTGTTGTTCACCGAAGTGCTTACCGGGCCGCGCAGCACCGGCACTTACAAAGCATTTTATACTCGCGGCGAGGCGGTCTGGAAAACCCTCGATGGCCGCCTGACGCAACGCTTTGGGGCTGCATTTTCGGACACTGCACGCGACAACACTACGCCACCGGGCACGGTGACCAATTTCGAAGGCACCCGAAACAAGATCGACTGGCGGGGAGATTTCGTTCTTGCCCCCGGCCACACTATTATTGCCGGCCTCGAACGCGACAACGAGCAAGCCACTGGCAATCTGTTCAACGTAAAAACCGGAAATCAGGCGGCCTATGCTGAAATCCAGTCGCAATTCGCCGAACGCCTGTTCCTGACCGGCAACATTCGCGGCGACGATCACGACCAGTTCGGCTCGCACATGACTTACCGACTCGCAGCCGCGTTCGTGACCCCAGTGACAAACACGAAGCTGAAGGCGACTTACGGCACCGGCTTCAAGGCGCCTACACTCTACGAACTCTACGGTGTCGGCAGTTTCTCGTATCTCGGGAACCCGACGCTGAGACCCGAAGAAAGCATCGGCTATGACGTCGGCTTCGAGCAGCCTCTTTTCAATGGCCGGGTGAAATTCGGCGGCACCTATTACGAGAACCGCATTAAGAATTTGATCAACAGCCTGTTCATCTTCGGCCCGCCGACGGTGAACACCTACGTTAATGTCGGTCAGGCCAAGATGCACGGTTCGGAATGGTTTGCCGAGGTCATCGTGACGGACCAGTTGCGGTTGCGCGGCGACTTCACGCGGACAATGGCCTTCGACTCGGTCGCTAACACCGAACTGCTGCGCCGCCCCAACAATAAGGGCAGCATCAGTGCGACGTGGCAACCCACGGATAAATCAAGCTTGACTGCGACAGTGCTAAGCGTGGGTTCTTGGATCGACGCAGGACGTGTCGCACCGTTCGGCGCTACCCAGAAACCCGGCTACACCATCGTCAACTTGGCTGGTGAGTACGCGATCCATCCGAATGCGACAGTGTTCGCTCGCGTCGATAACCTTTTCGACAAGCGATACGAGAAACCGTATGGCTGGGAGCAGCCGAGTTTGAGCGTTTATGGCGGTGTTCGCGCCACATACTAAAATGAAGAAAGCGGTCGGCGTTTCGCGCCGGCCGTTTTTTACAAGTCGCCGTTCTATTAAGCTTCGTCCAGCGCTCAGGCGTGAGCCGGTTTCGTTGGCGCCGTCATCAATCCGGCAGCGACGGCAAGGTGATAGACCGCAAGAAGGGCTGCGAAACCCAGCACATTGATCTTGCCGACATAGAGGATCACCGAAAGAGCGAAGCCGCCGCCCGATGGCAGCACGGCAGTCGCCGAGTATAGAGCGGCCTGATAAACAACGAAAGCCACGGCGAACGCGGCGACCGTGTTCACGATGGGCCGCAGGGCCAGACGATTGAGTTCGTGGGCGGCGACGGTCGCCAGCAGCGCCCCAGCGCCGATGGCGATGCCCCATCCAAAACTGTCGGGGGTCCGTGGATAGTCAAGCACGAGATAGCCGACAGCCTGATTGGCAAGCCATGACGCAGCTACAAGGGCGAGGCCATTTACCCGCGTCATTTTCGAGCCGGCAACTGCGGCAAGCGCGGCAAAAGGCGTCGCGCAGGCAAATCCGAGGCTGAACAGCACGCTGGAAACGGTAATAAGTGCGATCCAGACGGTCGTTTTTGACGATTCGGATAGTTGGTCTTCGGGAAATAGGGACAGCTTCACGGCGGGTGCTCCTCGCTGGGGCTGCCTGCTATATAGCACAAAGCGCCGCCGGCGGAAATTTCTGCCGTGGCGCATTTCGCATTTTGTACTAGACTCGCATCCACTGCAAACCCTTCTCCGCCAACAAGATCAGCCGCTATACAAGCCTCGACGACACGCTCGAATACTTGGCGGAATATGCCGCTGTCGCGGAACCGCTCATTGCGGGCACGCGAGAATGCCGAATGATCCGGGATCTTATGCTCTATCCCAAGCCGGCAAAACCAACGATAGGCGAAGTTCACCTGCACCTCGCGGCACAGCAACCGCTCGGATCGCAGCCCAAAGACATAACCGATGATCAGCATCCGGATCATCAGCACCGGGTCAATCGAAGGCCGGCCGAGCGTTGGATAGTGCGGCGCGAGTTCTGTATAAACCCACGACAGATCAAGAACGGCGTCGATCTTGCGCACCATGTGATCATCAGGAACAGCCTCATCGAGGCAGAATTCGTAAAATAGAGGACCCTGGTCGTTGTTCTGACGTCCCATCATCGCCCGCCTCCGACACTAAAGGTCGTCAGAAGACGGAATCACTGTTCGCCAATGCCTGCAAATCACTTCTGCAACAAAATCTGCCAATTCCGGAAGTCGCACTCGGCCGTGAAAAGATTGTGTGGGCATCGCAGAACGGCGTTGCATGCCGTTCCTACGGCGATGTCGTTTGGCACACCGATCATGGATCAATCGGTCGTCCCCAAGCTTTTTGGCACCCTTCTTACTCCGGCACGACTTCGCCTGAGCTGCCAAACTCTTTGGGGAAATCCCTCAGCTTGGGGAGTCCGTCCCGCATGGGCAAAATTGTTTCGGCATAGTTGCCGCGGACATCTGCGCGAAACACGGGTCGCTAAAGTGCAACAGTAACCCGTAAGAAGGTCGCAGGAATGGAGGTGGCATCCTTGCTTGGGCTTTTGTTTTGGCTGTTGAACAGAACTTCCAGCTCCTTCTGTAGATCACCGGCTCGACCGTTCTTTTCTGCGGCTTCGAATGCATTCATGGTTGGCCCGTAGTATTTTCTGAATGTATCAACGAGCTCTGGTGGTGCGCCGGGACAGTTGAAGGTAAACGTCTCTCTGGCGAATGATATCTTCTCTTTCGGAACCCCCGCGCCTGCAAATCGCTCTATAACGTTGTTCTCGACCCCCCACGTCATAGGACTAATGAAGCCTTCCGGCGGTGGCGGCGAGTACGAGGAGCTAATTTTCAAGATTTGCGCTACCAATGTCGGATCATTGGGAATCCAGTTCCCCATAATGATCCGGCCTCCGGGCCGGGTCACGCGCACCATTTCTTTCGCCACATCAAATGGCTTTGGCGCGAACATGGCTCCAAAGATGCTCACGACGAGGTCGAAAGAGTGATCTTTCAGCTCCTGCAAATTGGATGCGTCGCCTTCCTGAAAATTGCAGTTCGTGAGGCCCTGCTCCTTTGCACGCTTGTTCCCAGCTTCAACAAGGTTCTTTGCGATATCGACGCCCAACACGTCCGCTCCGAGTCTGGCCTCTGGTAATGCCGTCGTTCCATCGCCGCATCCGAGATCCAAAACCTTGAGCCCTTTTGTGATTCCGAGTCCCTTTACGAGCGCCTCTCCGCTCTTTCTCATACTCTCCGCAATGCGAGTAAAGTCGCCTTTTTCCCAAAGTGCTTTGTTTGGATTCATTAGAGTGCTCCCTCTCATTCGCTCATGGCGGCCGCGACGCGCCGGAATGCAGCTTTACAATGCGTGGGCTGGATTGATCGGCCCCACTGAATGGTCCGGGTGGAATGTTAGTCTAACGTTGACCGTTGCGCCAGCGTGGCCGGCGGAGCTGGTCGGCGCAGTGCAGCCGGCCAACATGCCGTTGGCGTCCCACAGATTGTTCCAGTGAACCGCCCTTAAAACCCGTCACCACTAAATTCGGATCGTCCGATGCTTTCGCCCGGAGTTTAAGCCCAGATGGAACGAGCCACAGTGCTTCAAGAGGGTCTGTTTATACCAACCCCCGACCACTGCGCGGCCTTGTAGGTCCGCTTAATCCAGCAAAACCTCGTCCATGTGGTCCTGGTGATGGCGGCGGAACAGCGTGTCGAAATCGCAAAAATATAAAAAATGAGGCACCGGGTGTGCACCCCGATGCCCCAACTCCACTTAAGGAGCATTCCAGTCTTCGGTCACCTGTAGACCGTGAGCCTCGAAGTAAGCCAGCACATCTTTCACACGCCACACAGGATGGGAGTTGCGGTGCTTTCCTAGTTTCCTACACGCCGGAAAGGCGTCATCGGCATACTCAGGATCGAACATCAACCTCCACGTATGCGCCCGTGACAGGCACCAGCCCATCTTACGTAAGCTCTTCCAGTCTACGATCAGCGGCTTGATGGTCATTGCGAACACTCCAGATTTGGAGCGTTCGAACGCCCACGGTTACCACCGATGGACCGCGCCACAGTATTCCAAAAGAAAAGCGCCCGCTAGGGGCGCGTAAGTAGCTCTCGGAGCCTTGTTTCCCACTTTTGCAGGGCTTCCCGCTTCTCGTCGAGATAGTCGTAACGGTCGTAAATCTCGTCCAGGTCGTTTTTGTTCGCACCCGTGACGTGATTGAGAAGGATTTCAGCTATCTCACGCGGCACCCGTAGCTTGGCCATATTCGAACGGAAGGTGCGACGAAGGTCGCGTATCTGCCAGTCCTTCACGCCCGACGAGGTATCGATTTCGCCCTTCAGCTTGCCCCATGAGCCATCGTTGAAATGAGCCTCATTCAACAGCCTCCCAGGAAAGAAATGGGCGCTGTTGGTGGCTTGCTCGGTGAGGATGGTCTGAGCCATAGGGAGAAGCGGAATAGCGTGCGCACGGCCGTTTTTCGTGAACTGGCCGGGTATCGTGAGCACGCCGCCCTCGACCCAGTCTCGGTGTAGGCGGGCGGTCTCTCCGCTCCTGGTGCCCCAGAGGATAAGAAGGCGGACCATAGCGCCGTGCCTCCCTTCAGCCGCGTTCCATACTTTCACCAGTTCGGTATCGGTGAGAACGCGGCTCCGTTTCTTATCTTTGCCTGGAGGCTCATAACCTTCGAGCGGGCTGTGGGGGATGTAGCGGCGGGGCGGCCGCGTACACCATCGAAGCATTACCTTTATGGCGCGGTAGGCGTGGAGCTGCGTGCTCGGCGTCTTTCCGAGCTTTGCGAGCTGCACGCTAATATCACCATCAGTGATGTCGGATAACGGACGTTTACGGAACGCGGGAACAAAGTGTTTTTCGAGTAGCCGCTTCGCTTCCGACTTCGGTCTTTTGCCGCGAGCGTTCTTGTACTTGTCCTCCAAAAACAGCGCGACGGCGGTTTCGAAGTTTATGGCACTCGGCTTCTTGGTGAGGCCTAACGTCTTTTGAGCAAGGATGCGCTTAGCTTCGGCGCGAGCCTCCGCAAGAGAGAGAATCCCAACCCGGCCGATAACCTTTCGCTGGCCGCTACCGACCATGACGACAAAGCTCTTCGAACCGCCGACGGATGCACGCACTCCGATTGGGCTATTTTTATCCCAAACGGTCTTCTGTCCGCGTGCAGGCGCTTTGATCGCCCGCACGGATAAATCCGTGAGAGCGACTTTCATTTCTAGGCACCTCCTAGGCACCGCGAAGTATGGTTCTGTGGTGTTTTTCAATGTGCAGCTACGATTATCGTAACATGCACAAAAGCCCCAAATTACGGGGCTAATCGTCAACTATGTGGAAGTATGCGGCGAGTTCGGTTCCGCTTGGGAAGCTGCCGTTCTACCATTGAACTACGCCCGCGCAGGCGCAGGCTTAGCAGGTTTTAAAAACGACGCCAATGCGGGCCGTGCTCCCGGCGCGACCAATCGCGCCGCCAGATGTTGCGGGGGCCGACGGTTCGGCGCGTCGAGACTAAACCGACCGGCGGGACGAGACCAAACCCCAGATCGCCAGCACGATGATGGCGCCGACGACCGCGCCGATGAAGCCGGCGCTTTCGTTCGGCTGATACCAGCCGAGTTGCTGGCCGAGCCAGGTTGCGACGAAGGCGCCGACAATGCCGAGGATGGTCGTCAGGATAAAGCCGGAAGGCTCATTGGGGCCGGGAGAAATAAGCTTGGCGATGAGACCGGCAACAAAGCCGATGATAATGGTCCAGATAATGCTCATTTCTGTCGCCCCTGTCAGGTGTCAGCGTTGCAACGCCGGAAACGTTCGATAGTTTCCCTCGGAGTCCCCAACTTTTTATGACGCAGACCGTTTCAAGCCTTGAAATGCTTGGAGAGCTTCAAACTCTGCGCCTGGTAGTTCGAGCCAATGCCTTGGCCGTACAATTTGTCCGGCATGGCCAGCATCTTCTCGTAGACCAGCCGGCCGACGATCTGGCCATGCTCGAGAATGAACGGCACTTCGCGCGAGCGCACTTCAAGCACGGCGCGCGAGCCCTTGCCGCCCGAGCCGGCATAGCCGAAGCCGGGATCGAAGAAGCCGGCATAATGGACGCGAAACTCGCCAACCAAAGGATCGAACGGCACCATCTCGGCGGCATAGCCGGGCGGCACCTGCACCGCCTCCTTGGAGGCAAGGATATAGAACTCGTTCGGATCGAGGATCAGGCTCTTGTCGGGCCGCGCCTGCATCGGCTCCCAGAAATCGAGCACGCTGTAGCCGGCGCGGCGCTCGACATCGATCAGGCCGGTGTGGCGCTTGGCGCGATAGCCGACGATGCCCCCTCCCCGACCCTCCCCCGCAAGCGAGGGAGGAGAAAGAAGAACGCCCGACAGGTCGACGCCGACCGCGATGCCCTCGCCCATGTCGGCTTCATCCGAATCCACCAGACGTTCGCGCGCGTGTAACGCGCGCAAAGCCGCGGCGTCGAGTTGGGCATGGCCGTGACGAAAACGGATTTGCGACAGGCGCGAGCCTTCGCGCACCAGCACCGGAAAGGTGCGCGGCGAAATTTCGGCATAGAGCGGACCGTGATAGCCGGCTTCGATCTGATCGAAGCCGCGCATCTCGTCGGCAATCACGCGGGTGAAAACGTCGAGCCGCCCTGTCGAGCTTTTCGGATTGGCGGCGGCGGAAATGCCGTCCGGCAGCGCCAGGCTTTCCAGCAGCGGTACGATATAGACGCAGCCGGTTTCCAGCACCGCGCCGTCGGTCAGTGCGAATTCGTGCAGCTTGAGTTCGTCGATGCGGCGGGCGACCGTGGTCGAGCCCGGCAGGAAACTCGCCCGGACGCGATAGGCGATTTCGCCCAGCCGCAGATCGAGGCTGGCAGGCTGGATCTGGTCCGGCTGGAACGCCGTCGCGGGCAATATCCCACCATCCGCGGCCAGTTGCGCGATCATGTGGTCGGGCAGAATGCCCTTGTCATCGATGGCGAAACTAAGTGCCAAGAAAGCGCCTCTGGCTTTTTCTCCTCTTCCTGAGGAGCGCACCGCTTGGTGCGCGTCTCGGAGGAAGAGGCCCAATATCTCCCCTCACCCTTCGAGACGCCCGCTAACGCGGGCTCCTCAGGGTGAGGAGGCCCGCGCGATCTAACCCGACGGACGGCTTGACGGGAAGCCGGGCGCCCCGGTACAAACAATTTATCCCGTGGTCATTTGAAGCCGGCCGGCTTGCCGCCACGTAAAACAAGGCGCTAAAAGGCCGGGGACACGTGTGCCCGGCCGAGATTTTTTCTCCGGCCGGTTTTTTGTTGCGCCAACGCTTTTCGGCGTATCGGCCAAAGGAGCACTGCGATGTCCGGCTCGAAGGAAAAGAACTACCGCCCCGAAACCCGCCTGGTGCACGCCGGCACGCTCCGCTCGCAATTCAACGAGATGTCGGAAGCGCTGTTTCTGACGCAAGGCTACAAGTACGACAGCGCCGAGGATTGCGAACTGCGCTTTTCCGGCAAGATCCCGGGCTACGTCTACTCGCGCTACTCCAATCCGACCATGGACATGTTCGAGAAGCGGATGGCCGCGCTCGAAGGCGCCGAGGCCGCGCGCTCGACCGCGACCGGCATGGCCGCCGTCACCACGGCTCTGATGGGTCTGGTCAAACAGGGCGACCACGTCGTCGCCGCCAAGGCTTTGTTCGGTTCGTGCCGCTGGGTGATCGAGGAATGGCTGCCGCGTTTCGGCGTGCCCTGCACACTGGTCGACGGCAAGGACCTCGATGCGTGGCAGAAGGCGGTGCAGAAGAACACCAAGGTGGTGTTCATGGAGACGCCGACCAACCCGACTTTGGAAGTCTACGACATCGCCGCCGTCGCCGACATCGCACACAGCGTCGGCGCCAAGCTCGTCGTCGATAATGTCTTTGCGACGCCGCTCTATCAGAGCCCGCTGACGCTCGGGGCCGACGTCGTGGTCTATTCGGCGACCAAGCATATCGACGGCCAAGGCCGCGTGCTCGGCGGTGTCATCCTGGCGTCGGAGAAGATCGTGATGGATCACTATCACAATCTGATGCGCCAGACCGGGCCGTCGCTAGCGCCGTTCAATGCCTGGGTCCTGTTGAAAGGCCTGGAGACATTGGCGGTGCGCGTCGAACGCCAGACGCAGACCGCGGGCATAGTGTCGGACGCGCTGGCCGGACACGCCAAGCTCAACCGGCTGATCTATCCCGGCCGCGCCGATCATCCGCAGGCCGACATCATCAAGAAGCAGATGAAGACCGGATCGACGCTGCTGGCTTTCGAGATCAAGGGCGGCAAGGAAGGCGCGTTCCGTTTCCTCAACGGCCTGAGCCTCATTGGCATCACCAACAATCTCGGCGACGCCAAGAGCCTGATCACGCATCCGACGACGACGACGCATCAGCGCCTGACGCCGGAGCAGCGCGCCGAACTCGGCATCGGCGACGGCCTGGTGCGGCTGTCATGCGGGCTTGAGCACGCCGACGACGTGATCGAGGATTTGCTGGCGGCGCTGGATAAAGTCTGAGGCATTAGCGCATGATCCCGAAAAGTGGGAACCGGTTTTCGGACAAGATCATGCGGAATTAAACAGGAGAACGCCGGCGCCTCAGTGCGGGGCCGGCGCGGTCACCTTCGCGGCGACCACCGGCAGCGACGACATCATCGGCCTGGCCGTCGCACCGGCCGCCATCACCGGCCGCGTCGCGGCGTCGGCGATCGCCAGGGCCAGACCCTTGGCCATGCAGTAATAGCCCCAGTCGTTCAGGTGCAGCCCGTCGGCGATGAGGAAGCTGCTGAACGGCAGATGATCGACCTCAGTCCAGCGCTGCATCGCGGCGAAACGGCGAAACAGGCCGACGTTCTCCTTCTGCGCGGTGGCGGCGATGAAATCCACCATCTGTCCGGCCTGCGGCTTGGCGATGACCTTGGGCGCGAATTGCGGATCGATCAGCACCACGTCGGCGCCGATCGCGCGGACCTTGTCGAGGCCTTCGCGGATCGAGGCGCCGCGATTTTCCATCGCGTGATCGCGAATCAGCGAATTGGTGCCGAGCTGCCACAACAACAGATCGGGTTTGCTGGCGACCACGGCGGTATCGAAACGCTTGAGCATGTCGGGGACTTCCTCCCCGTTGACGCCGCGATTGATCATGGTGATCGATTGCTTCGGAAACCGCCGCTGCAATTCAGCGGCAAGCTGGCTCGGATAAGAGGCCGTGCTCGAGGATGCGCCTGCGCCGGCGGTCGATGACGAGCCAAGGGCGACGATGGTGATCGGATCGCCGTTCGCCAGCTTGCGCGCGACCTGCTTCAACGGCGTCGACAGCCGGACCAGATCCTGCGGCGGGTTGCAGGGCGGCGTGCCCTGCGGCTCGGCATGGGCCGACAAAGGCAAAGCGAGCAACACGAACACGAAGAGAGCGGCGAGCCTATGCAGGGCCCGGGAGGCGAGATCCATAGCTTGCACCGTGTCCGTCCCCCAAAGTCGGGCATTCTTGCCCGCCTACTTGCCCGCCTACTTGCCCGGCTCCTGGCCGCTTTCGGAATTTGAAGAATGTGCCTTTGACGATTCCAGCACGAGATCGGCCAGCAGGCGTCCCAGGCAGGCGTGTACCCGCTGAGCCATATCAAGTTTTTTCGTCGCGGAATAGAGGTCAAAAGTTCCCAAATCCGCCCATGCTTTCATAAGGTTGAACCGGTCGAACAGCGGCACTTCATGCTGCAATGCAACCCAGCGCAGGATTTCGACGTAAGTCGACAGCGCGATCATCGATTCCGTGCGCGGACTGTATTGCGGATTGACGAAAACGACGTCCGACCCGGCTTCGCGGGCAATTTTTACGCCCTTGGCCAACACCTGGCCAAACTGGTCGGCATCGACCCCCTGCATGGCGTCTACCGTGGCGGTCTGCCAGATCATCAGCGCCGGCTTGGCCGCGGCCAGCGAGGGCCGCAGCGTTTTGACCATTTCGGCGGCGGTGCGGGTCGATTTGACGTCGGTCGCCACCTGCACCTCGACGCCCGGCAGTTTCGCCGCCAGCGCCACTTGCAGCCGCGCCGGATAGGCGGCCTTGGCGCCGGCCGCGCCCGGCAATTGCGAGGAACCGGCGCCCAGCACCAGCACCGTCAGGCGCTTGGCGGCGATGGCGCGGGTGACCTGCGGCAGCGGAAAATCGATTTCGGTGTGCCGATCAGGGACGTCGCATTCGGTCAAAGGCGCGGCTGCCGTCGGGGCCGGCGCTTGAGCCAAAGCGGGCGTCAGCAGACCGGGCAACACCTGCCCCAGCACCGCCATAACCGGCAGAGCCAGCACGAATGATAAGCGCCGCGTCATGTTTCGCTCCCCGCGTAGCCTGGCTTCGTCGCAGGCGGCCGCGGTCCCGGTCCTTGTCGCTCGACCCGTCTATACCACGAAATGATGGCCGCGGCGCCAACCATAATGGCTATGCCGCTGGCGCTGACGATGACGTGCATGAAGACCCGGTTGGAAACCTCGGTGAAGACGAAGTGCCCGGCGAAGGACAGAAATACCCCCAGGCAGAAGATTTCCAGCGAATGGCGGCCGCAGACAATCGCCGGCCAGAACACCGGCGATTTGAGTGCCGGCCAGTCCTGCGGCACCAGCCAGACGGTAATCACGGCCAGCGACAGGAAATGCAGAATGCGCAGCACGTCGAGATTGGCCTTGTCGATCGGATAGATCGCTTCGCCGATGAACTTCGGCACGTAGGCGCCGAGCACGGGAAAATACCAGGTCATCGCAATGCTGAAGGCGAAAGCGAGATAGACGAATGCCAGTCCGATGAGAAATCTCGATTTGGTCCACCGCGCCAGGCTTTTCGCACCACCGAGCGCGCACCAGGCGCCGATGACGAACAGCAATTGCCAGGCCAGCGGGTTGAACACCCAGCCGCCGCTCGGATAGCTCGGAAAATTCAGGTCGAACATCCATGACATGGCGTAGATCGCGGCCGACACCAGCAACCCAAGAGTAGGCGAGCGCAGCAGCAACCACAGGATCGGCGCGAACCACAGCAGCAGCACGATGTAGAGCGGCAGCACGTCCATGTTGACCGGTTTGAACTTCAACAGCAGCGCCTGGATGATCGTGACATCCGGATTGTTGAGGAAGTTGAGCACGCCCATTTCTTCCGTGTAGAGTGGATTGTCGAACGATTTAGCGACATAAGAAATCTCGGCGAGATAGATCGCGAACAGAAAGACGTGCGCCACATAGATCTGCCAGGCGCGCTTGAGGACTCGGGCGGCGGCGACGACGAAGCCGGAGGTCTGCATGGCGCGGCCATAGACGAAGGCCGCGGTATAGCCGGAGATGAAGACGAAGATTTCGGTGGCGTCGGAAAATCCGTAATTGCGGATGGTAATCCAGCTCACCACATTCGACGGTATATGGTCGAGAAAGATCAGCCAAAGGGCAAGCCCGCGGAACAGATCAAGCCGCAGATCGCGTTCGGTCGGAAGCGGGCCCATCGATGATCTATCTTTCGAATTTCTTTGGGGTTCTCTTGCGCTTAGGGATCATGCGCTAGCCTGCCCAGGATTTGTATAATAATAAGGCGCCAAGATGTATCGTGCCGTAACCCGCAAGATCGAGGTGACGGTGACGCCGCGCTTCAGTTCGGAGCGGTCGTCGCCGGCGAACGGCTATTATTTCTGGTCCTATACGATCGACATTGCCAATCACGGCTCCGAGACCGTGCAGCTCAGGACCCGCCACTGGCGCATCACCGATGCGTTGGGCCGGTTGCAGGAGGTCAAGGGTCCGGGTGTGGTGGGCGAGGAGCCGGTCCTCAAGCCGGGTGAATCGTTTGAGTACACCAGCGGCGTGCCGCTGCCCACGCCGTCCGGCTTCATGGCCGGCAGCTACGGCATGATCACCGACGGCGGCCATCCTTTCGATATCGAGATCCCGGCGTTCTCGCTGGATGCGCCGGCCGGCGCCCGCACGATCAACTGACTATTCTTGTCCCGGGCGAAGCCCCCGCGAAAAGTCAGGGCAAACAACCCTTGAAGCGCTCAAGCGCCTGGCGCGGCAGCACCGCCAGCACGGCGCCATCTTGCGAAAACCGTTGCAGCGCTTCGACCTGCGGCTGCGGCAGCGAGACGCAGCCCGACGTGCCGGTCGCCCCCGGCACGCGGACGTGGATGAAGATGCAGGAGCCGGCGCGAGCCGCGCGGTCGGTCGGGTAATTGACCAGAAGGCCGCGCCGATATTCCGGCACCCGCCACATGTTCTCGCCAGAGACCTGCCAGCCGACCTTGGCGCGCGAGGTGATGGTGTTGTAGGCGGGGGAGCGCGGCTCGTCGACGCAGGTCATGCCTTCTTCGATGCGCATGTAGCGCGGCAGTGATGACGGGCCGAAGCCGAAGGGCCTTCCGATCTTGTAGAAGCCCGCCGGCACCCGTTTGTCGCCATCGACCTTCACCGGCTCGCCGGCTTGCGCGAAGCCGCGGAACGCATGCGCCCAGCCAACGCCGCTTCGGCCGATCATGGCCGTGACCGGGCCGCTTTCCGGTGTCCACGGCACTGAGGGCGACGCGCGCGTGAAACGCCGCACGTCCGCCGTTGTCGACGTCATCGTATCGGCCGTCACCAGGACGAGCTTGCGGGCGTCGGCAAGCGGCGCCGGGCAGCTTTGCGCGAGGGCATAGCCTGGCACGAACAGCAGAATGACGGTTAAGAAGATGCGCGACATCGACGCCGAGTATAGCCAACCGGCCTTGCGCGGGCCGGCCAAACGCGAAATTTGGTTACTCCGCTGTTTGGTCCGGCTTCTGTTCCGGCTTGGGATCGGTCTCGCCCGGCGAGAAGATGTAGGTCGAGCTGCAAAATTCGCAGGTGACCGAAATCTTGCCGTCCTCGACCATGTGATCGCGGTCGTCCTGCGAGAAGCTGCGCAGCATCGCCTCGACCGTATCGCGCGAGCAGGAGCACTCGGCCAGCACGTCCGTGCTGTTGAATACGCGCACGCCCGGCTCGTGAAACAGCCGATAGGCGAGACGCTCGCTCGACACCGCGGGGTCGATCAGTTCGATGTCCTCGACGGTCTCCAGCAGGGCGCGGCCCTGTACCCAAGCGTCGTCCTCGGGCGCTGCGGTGACTTCGATACCTTCCGGCGTATTGCCGGGATCGAGGTCCATGCGCGCGCGCTCCGCCGACTTCGGCAGGAATTGCAGCATGATGCCGCCGGCGCGCCAGTGACGCTTGGCGCCGGGCACGATTTCCTCGGCGACCGCCAGACGCACGCGCGTCGGGATCTGCTCCGAGCGCAGGAAGTATTCATGCGCGGCGTCTTCCAGCGAGCCGCCATCGAGCGCCACCAACCCCTGATAACGCGCGGTGTTGGCGCCCTGGTCGATGGTCAACGCCAGGTGGCCTTTGCCGAGCATTGATCCGGCGTCGGCGTTGCCGGCGGCGACGGCGGCCTCGACGCCCTCTTTTCCAAAGCGCGCGCAGGCGCGCACCTTGCCGGGCGTGGTGTAATCCACGACCAGCAGGCCGACCGGACCGTCGGTCTGCGTCTGTAGGATGAAACGGCCTTCCATCTTCAGCGCCGAACCGAGCATGACGGTCAGCACGATGGCCTCGCCGAGCAGCTTCGCCACCGGCTCCGGATAGGCGTGCTTGGCGAGAATGTCGTCGACCACGGGCCCGAGCCGGATGACGCGGCCGCGCAGGTCGAGCGCGGCCACTTCAAACGGCATCACCGTGTCGTCGGGGCTGGTCGCCGCCGGGGCACGGGTCGGGATGGTGATATCTGAGGAGGTCATGCTGGGACTGGTCATTTGGCTTATGTAGAGGCGGAGCACAAAATTGCGAGCCCTATCCGCCTCATCCTGAGGAGCGGTCCGAAGGACCGCGTCTCGAAGGATAGGGGCGGCCTCGTCCTTCGAGACGCGCACCTAACGGTGCGCTCCTCAGGATGAGGCCGAGCTAAACCCCGTCGGCGTGCATGCACCAGGCCAGCAGGCCCTTCTGGGCGAGCAGGCGGTTTTCCGCCTCGTCGAACACCACGGACTGCGGCCCGTCGATGACTTCGTCGGTGACTTCCTCGCCGCGATGCGCCGGCAGGCAATGCATGAAAAGCGCGTCGGGCTTGGCCTTCGACATCAGGCTTGCATTGACCTGATAGCGCTTGAGCACATTGTGGCGGTGCTTGCCGTCGCGGTCGCCCATCGACACCCAGGTGTCGGTGAAGACGCAATCGGCGTCCTTGACCGCTGCTTCGGGATCGTCGGTGCATTTGATCGCGGCGCCGGACGCCTTGATCCAGTCCATCAGCCATTTCTTCGGCTTCAATTCGGACGGGGTCGCCACCTGCAATTCGAATTCGAAACGCTCGGCCGCGTGCGCCAAGGAGGCCAGCACATTGTTGGCGTCGCCGGTCCAGGCGATCTTGCGGCCCTTGATCGAGCCGCGATGCTCTTCATAGGTCATCACGTCGGCGAGCACCTGGCAGGGATGCGAACGCCGCGTCAGCCCATTGATCACCGGCACGGTCGCATGGCGGGCGATCTCGGCGACCGACTCGTGATCGAGCGTGCGGATCATGATGGCGTCGACGAAGCGCGACAGCACCCGCGCCGTATCGGCCAAAGTCTCGCCACGGCCGAGCTGCATTTCCTGCGCCGTCAGCATGATGGCTTCGCCGCCCAACTGACGCATGCCGACGTCAAAGGAGACGCGCGTGCGGGTCGACGGCTTGTCGAAGATCATCGCCAGGGTCTTGCCGGCGAGCGGCGCGGACAGTTCGCCGCGCTTGCGCGCAGTCTTCATGGTCCGGCTGTTGGCGATGATCCCGTTGAGCACCGGCTTGGGGATATCGGTCAGGTCGAGGAAATGGCGCACGCCGCTCATCACGCCGCCCCTTGCTTCGCGGCCGGTTCGCCGCGCGGATGGGCCTTCTCGAGCGCAATGCAGGCGCGGTCGATGCGCGCGATGGCCTCGGCGATCTCGCTCTCGTTGATGATCAAAGGCGGCAGCAGCCGCACGACATTGTCGCCGGCCGCGACCGTGATCATTTCCTCGTTGCGCAGTTCGTCAACCATTTCGGCCACCGGCGGCACCATGCGCAGGCCGATCAGCAAGCCTTCGCCGCGCACTTCGGCGATCACCGACGAATGCCGGTCCTTCAACTCGGCGAGGCGCTGCTTCATCAGCAGGCCGTTCTGCCGTACCTTGTCGAGGAAGCCCTTGCCGGTGACGACATCGAGCACGGCATTGGCCGCCGCCATGGCGAGCTGATTGCCGCCGAAGGTCGAGCCATGCGTGCCGGCGGTCATGCCCTTGGCCGCCTCCGCGGTCGCCAGGCACGCGCCGATCGGGAAACCGCCGCCGAGCGCCTTGGCCAAAGCCATGATGTCGGGCTCGACGCCGGTGTGCTGATAGGCAAACAGATCGCCGGTGCGGCCGATGCCGGTCTGCACTTCGTCGAAGATCAGCAGCAGGCCGTTATCGTCGCACAATTTACGGAGCGCGCGCAGGAAGTTGTGCGGAACGACGCGCACGCCACCCTCGCCCATCACCGGCTCGATGATGATCGCCGCCGTCTCCGGCGTGACCGCCTTCTTGACCGCGTCGAGATCGTTGAAGGCGACCTGATCGAAGCCGGGCATCGGCGGGCCGAAGCCTTCGAGATATTTCTTGTTGCCGGTGGCGGCGAGCGCGGCCAGCGTCCGGCCGTGGAACGCGCCTTCGAAAGTGACGATCCGGTTGCGCTCCGGTTTGCCGGAGGCGAACTGATATTTGCGCGCCATCTTGATCGCGCATTCCATCGCCTCGGTGCCGGAATTCTGGAAGAACACGAAATCGGCGAAGCTTGCCTCGCACAGCCGCTCGGCCAGCCGCTCGCCTTCCGGGATCCTGTACAGGTTCGAGGTGTGCCAGAGTTTTTGCGCCTGCTCGGTGATCGCCGCGACCATGTGAGGGTGGGCGTGACCCAGCGCATTGACCGCGACGCCCGAGGTGAAGTCGAGATAGCGCTTACCCGCCGCCGTGATCAGCCAGACGCCCTCGCCCCGCTCGAAAGCGAGGTCGACGCGCGAATAGGTCGGCAACAGGTGCGAGCTCACGGCCGGGGTCTTTCATCGAGTAATTCACAGGATGCACGATCTATCATGCGCCCTGAAATGAATCGTGCCGCCTCGGAAGGGCGGCACTTTGGGCATTCTATTGCCGGGTCATGGCCTGTCAACCGCGAGGCCGGACCGGCTTTTTGCGATTTTTCCAGACCGCACCGCCGGTACCGGGGTCCCGCGACGGCATCGGCCACAGCGATTCGCGACTCAAATTCGCCGTAACCCCGGATTCTAAAGGAAAACCTGTTGGTAGATGGGTTTTCGGCGGTTGCAAATGCTTGCGGGTGAGTCAACCCATAGTGTAGTTTTTCGGTCAGGCGCTACGACATATCGTGCGTATCGCCACCGACATCTAGTTCATCCCTGAAGCGTACACGTTCAGGCGCGGAAAACCCGCGCCGGTCCACGGGGATGGATTCCACCTAAGGCAGTCAGACTGCCGCGGAGACGCCCAAATGAGCTGGACCGACGAGAGGGTCGAACTCCTGAAGAAATTATGGGCTGACGGCCTGTCCGCCAGCCAGATCGCCGCCGAGCTGGGCGGCATCACCCGCAACGCCGTCATCGGCAAGGTTCACCGCCTTGGCCTGTCCGGCCGGGCCAAGAGCCCGTCTTCGAGTGCGCCGCGGCCGCGCAAGACCCGGTCCTCCGGCCACATGATCCGCGTGCAGCGGCCGCAGGTGCGGGGCAACACCGCGCTGGCTTACGACTACGAGGTCGAGGCCGAGCCGGAGATGCTCGAAATCCCGATGGAGCAGCGCAAGACCCTGCTCCAGCTCAGCGAGAAGACCTGCCATTGGCCGGTCGGCGACCCGAGCACGCCGGATTTCTTCTTCTGCGGCGGCGAGAGCGCCAACGACCAGCCCTATTGCACCTTCCACTGCCGGGTGGCGTTCCAGCCGGCTTCCGATCGCCGCCGCGTCAACCGGCCGCCGTTCCGGGGGTAAGTGCCTTTGTCGGGTTGAGATGATGCGGGCCGGGGCAATACCCCGGCCTTTTGCTTCTTATCCCT
>JAUSBQ010000025.1 GCA_030651965.1 Pseudolabrys sp.
GGCGCTGAGCTCTGCGATTACCTGATCGGCTGCTGGCCAGTCGGCCTCGCGGAGCGGCACAGGGAAGCTTCGCGCCGTGTCAAAAGAGATTGGTGCGCAAAGCAGGCCGAACGCCGATCCGACCGAGGCATGAATTGGGGCAATTATGCGCTTGCATCCCAGAATCCGCGCGACCCCATAAGCATGAACCGGGCCAGCGCCGCCAAACGCCACCATTGTGTAGGCGGAGGGGGTTTTGCCGTGCTCAAGCAAATGGATGCGTGCTGCTGCAGCCATATTCTCGTTAACGACGCGGTGAATGCCGCTTGCGGCTTCCTCGATCGTAATACCGAGCGGTCTTGCGACGTACTCCCCTATGGCGGCGCGTGCCAGCTCTGGATCAAGCTTCATGCGGCCGCCGAGGAAAGTGTCGGCGCCGATATAGCCGAGCACAAGATCGGCATCTGTTACGGTCGGACGAGCTCCACCCAAGCCGTAACATGCCGGCCCGGGCTCCGACTCCGCGCTCTCCGGCCCGACCTTAAGCAGTCCTAGCGAATCCACGTGAGCGATTGACCCGCCGCCCGCGCCGATTTCGATGAGATCTACGGTCGGGGCCTGCACGGGCAAACCACTACCGTGCTTAAAGCGATAGACATGAGCGACCTCAAGCTTCTTTGCGATCAGAGGCTGACCGTCGTCGATGATGACTGCCTTCGCGGTCGTCCCGCCCATATCGAAGAAGAAGACCTTGTTCTCCTCCGAAAGCCTGGCGATGTTCGCAGCCCCAATAGCGCCTGCGGCGGGACCGGATTCAAGAAGCTTCACCGGATATCGCTCAGCCGCTTCCGGAGCCGCCGTACCGCCATTCGACTGCATGATAAGAAGAGGGGCTTTGATGCCCAATCCGGCGAGCCGACTGCCGAAGGCACGGAGATAAGGACCGACTTCCGGCGCCACGAACGCGTTGATGGCAGTCGTGGATGCGCGTTCATACTCGCGGATTTCCGGCGCGACATCGCTCGAAAGCGACACGTGAACGTTCTGCGCAAGTTCGCGAATGATTTGTTCGACGCGGCGTTCATGCGTGGGATTTCGGTAACTGTGCAGCAGGCACACAGCGATTGAGCGCACCCCGGCGTCCAAAAGACGCTTCACCTCGGAATGCGTCTGGTCTTCGTCAAGAGGCCGTTCGACCGATCCATCAGCAAGAACGCGTTCGGCGATTGGCCGGCGAAAATTGCGCGGAATGAGAGGGAGTGGCTTTTCGATGCCGAGATCGTAGAGATCGAAACGGTGCTCCGTGCCAATTTCTATGGAATCGCGGAAGCCCTCTGTCGTTAACAGCGCGGTAGGGGCTCCCCGCCGCATGATCACTGCATTCGTTACCAATGTTGTCCCGTGAACGACCCGCTCCACCTTGTCTGCTACGAGGTCTCCCGCCGAAATCATTTCAGCAAGTCCGCGCTCGATCGCTGCGGTTGGATCGGAGTGATCAGTGAGAACCTTGCGCGTCGAGGCAGTACCTTGCGCAGGATCGACAACAAATAAGTCGGTGAAGGTTCCCCCGATGTCGATCCCGATCCAGAGCGCAGCAGACTTCTTCATGACAGCTCTGCGGCGGTTCGATCCATGGCGATAACATCGATTTCAACTTCGATGCCGCGCAATCCGGCGCAAATAAGCGTGCGCGCCGGCCATGGCTCAGGCATGATCTCCCGATAGATCTCGTTAAACTCTTCGATCCGACTCGACTCCTGAAGATAAATCGTTGCCTTGACGATGTCGTGCAAACCTAGATCCGCGGCGGCAAGCACAGCTTGAACATTGCGCAGGGTCTGCCTGGCTTGCTCGGCAAACGTTCCCTTGATCGGCGCATTCGTTGCTGGCGACAAAGGACCTTGTCCCGACAGGAATACCATTGGGCCGCAGCGCAAAGCCTGGGGGAAAGGCCCCCTACCCTTCGGGGCATCTTTCGCGGTTACCGTTTTTTTCTCGAAGGTCATGCTGCGCTTACCTTCGAACCATCACTGAGCGACTGAAATCGAGTCGCGATATTGCCAATATGCGCGCTCATGGCCTCAGCCGCTGCGCGCTCATTTCTCCGCTCTAGTGCCTCGAGAACGAGCTTCATTTCTGCCAGCGACTCGCCGACCCGCCCCGGTAGGATCGCATTTGATACGCGCACCCACTGAATCTGATCCCGAAGATTCCGGATCATCTCCAGAATCTTTCGATTGCCGGCAGCTCTGTGAATTGCCGAATGGAAGAGATCGTCGAATGCGAGAAAATCGTCGAAGTGACCTTCGACGCCGGATTTCGTCAGAGTGTCGAAGGCGGCACGCAGCTCTTTCAGCGTCGCATCATCGATTTTTTTCGCAGCCCGGCGCGCAGCGTGAGCCTCAAGGACCTCACGAAGCTCCGCCATTTCGGCAACTTCTTCCGCCGTCGGAGAACTGACAAACGTTCCGCTTTGCGGCTGGACCTTGATCCACCCCTCACCTTCGAGACGCGTTAACGCTGTCCGTATCGGCGAGCGTCCAAGCCCAAGTTCAGCTGAGAGCATTGCCTCAGAAAGACGCTGACCCGGCTTGTAGGTGAGGTTGAGAATTGCGCCCTTAATCCGCGCATACGCCAAATCAGCAGGAGAAAAGGCCTGAACTTCCAACGGAATATATCCCTTACAACAGAGTTGTCACTGACATACTAGTATAGTAGATAACTAGTTGACAAGTTCGTTTTTGACCGTTCGTCACAGAAGAGGGTTTTTCGTTGAGTCGGCCGATCGTTCTTATGACCCAGCCGATCGCCCAAAGCGCGATTGAGCGAATTGAATCCTTCGCCGAAGTCCGAATTGCGAGCGACTGTTCCGAAAAGACTCTTCAGACTCAAATCCGGGCAGCTGATGTCTTGGTCGTGAGGGACCCGATCCCGCCTTCGGTGATCGCGGCTGGAGAACGGCTACGGCTGGTGGCACGTCACGGTGTCGGTCTCGATTTCATCCCGGTTGAAGAATGCCGTCGACGTGGAATCCCTGTCACCATCACTCCCGGCGCTAATACGAATGCGGTCGTTGAATGGGTAGTGGGATGCATGATTGCCCTCTCCCATCGGATGGGTACTGCCATGCGCTTTACAAAGCAGGGAGAATGGAAAAAGCGCGAAGGGCTTGAAGGCTTCGAGCTATCCGGAAAAACGCTAGGCATTATCGGGTTCGGCCGCATCGGCTCAGCCCTGTCGTCGCTCACTTCTTCCGCCTTCAAAATGGAGACGCTGGCGTTCGATCCGGCAGAAAGTAATCAGCGGATTTCGATGCATGGCGCACGAAAGGCGGACCTCGACGAACTCCTTGCCGCCTCTCACTTCGTGTCACTTCATCTCCCCGCGACAGATGCGACTAGGCACATTATTAATGCCGACACCTTCGACAAGATGAGGCGCGGGTCAATTCTTATAAATGGTGCCCGTGGAGCGCTCGTCGATACGAATGCGCTTTTAACCGCGCTTACGACGGGCCGCCTTGGGGGTGCGGCCATGGATGGCGTCGACCTCGAACCGCTGCCAACTGATCATCCTCTATTACTTCGTGATGATGTCATACTGACACCGCACAGCGCTGCGCTTACGCAGGAAGCCCTCTATAACATGGGACAAATGGTTGCAGATGAAGTGGAGCGCGCGCTTCACGGAACGGCTCCGTTGAACAAGATTGAGTGAAATTCCTATCCCGGTCGATACCGCCGACTACTGACGACGGCATTCTTACGGTCTTAAATGGAATTTCTAGGGCCAAGACTCAATAAATCCACCATACGATAGCGGCAACAAGGCAGACGGAGGCGAGGAAGTTTCTGGCAAGCCTATCGTATCGGGTTGCGATGCGTCGGAAATCCTTGAGTCGGCAGAAGGCGTTCTCGATGCGGT
>JAUSBQ010000027.1 GCA_030651965.1 Pseudolabrys sp.
GATCGGCACGCTCAACGGCGGCGACTGGGGCTTCGGCTGGACCGCCGGCGTCACCTTCACGCCGCTGCCGAAGACCGTAATCGGCATCGGCTATCGCTCCGGAATCGACCACAACATCAACGGCACCTGGGATGTGCCGGCCGGTGCGCCCGCCACACAGCCGGGATCGGTCAATCTTAAGCTCAAGCTGCCGGATACCGTCACGTTCGGCCTGCGTCAGGGCATCGGCGACCGCTTTACTTTGCTTGCCGGCGTCGAATGGGCGAACTGGAGCCGCATCGGCACGGTTCCCGTGCTGCAGCCGAATGGGGCGCCGGTGACTGTCGGCGCCGGGACGCTGGCGTTTCCGTTCAACTATCGTGACGGCTGGTTCTTCTCGCTCGGTGGCGAATACAAGGTCGATCCGGCCTGGACGGTGCGCGCCGGCATCGCCTTCGAGCGCTCGCCGATTGCCGACAATGTGCGCACTGCGCGCATTCCGGACAATGACCGCATGTGGTACTCGGTCGGCGCCAGCTTTAAGCCGGCGAGCTTGAAGGGCTTCACCTTCGACCTTGGCTATTCGTTCGTCGACGTGAAGAGCGCATCGGTCTGTATGGGGCCGCCGGCTTCGGGCTGCCCGACCAATCCGTGGTCCGGCGCGACGACCTATATCGGCTCGGCGAAGACGCACATCAACATCATCTCGGTCGCCGCGCGCTATCAATGGGATGCCGCTCCGCCGCCGGTGAAGCAGGTTTACCTCAAGTAGGCGATCGCCTCGATCAAACGAAAAGGCCGGCGGTGACGCCGGCCTTTTTTGTTGCCCGCGGCGCTCCGTTCAAAATGCGCCGGGAAAGAAGCCGCCGTCGATCAAGAGATTTTGTCCGGTGATATAGCCGGCCTGCGTCGAGCACAGAAACGCGCACGCCGCCCCGAATTCGGCCGGATCGCCGAAGCGCTTGGCCGGAATCGTGTTGATCCGGTCGGCGGCGATCTGCGTGATGCTCTTGCCGGTCTTCTCGGACGCCTTGGACAAAGTCGCGCGCAGCCGGTCGGTGTCGAAGGCGCCGGGCAGGATCGAGTTGATGGTGACGTTCTTGTCGGCGACGGTGCGCGCCACGCCGGCGACGAAGGCGGTGAGGCCGGCGCGCGCGCCGGACGACAGATCGAGGCCGGCCAGCGGCGCCTTCACCGCGCCGGAAGTGATGTTGATGATGCGGCCGAACTTGCGCTGCGTCATCGGCTCGATCGCTTTCTGCATCAGTTCGATCGCCACCACCATGTTGGCGGTGACGCCGTCCAGCATCATCTGTCGCGTCAGCTCGCGAAAATCGCGCAACGGCGGTCCGGCATTGTTGTTGATTAGGATGTCCGGCTGCGGGCAGGCGGCAAACAGCGCTTTCTGCCCCTCCGGGGTGGCGACATCGGCCACGACCGGGATGATGCGCGCGCCGGTCAGGCTGGCGAGTTCGGCGGCGGTGGCATTCAGCGTCTTGGCATCGCGGCCGTTGATGACGACCTCGCAGCCGGCTTCGGCGAGTGCGCGCGCGCAGGCCTTGCCGAGCCCGCGGCTCGACGCACAGACGATGGCCTTGCGGCCGGCGATTCCGAGATCCATGGCGATCCTCATTTCCCGTTGATGCTTTTGTGACGCCAAGTGTTAGAGGCGCGCGCGCGGGCAGGTCAAGGGCACCCCGCGCCGCATCGCGGCGCAGGGCATCCGGTGTGTCGCCTCACTGTCGCAGTCGCTTGCTACCTCCGAAGCCAACGAGGTTTCGATTCGAGGGCCACAATGCAGCGCGATCCCGCCAAGGAAGTCATGGAAAGGGCCTATGCCCGCTGGGCGCCGGTCTACGATGTGCTGTGCGGGCCGGTGTTTCTCAACGGCCGGCGCGCCGCTGCGAAGGCCGCGCATGAAGTCGGCGGTCGCATTCTCGAAATTGGCGTCGGCACCGGGCTGTCGTTCGACGACTACGACGGTTCGACCGAGATCACCGGCATCGACATTTCCGGGCCGATGATTGCGCGGGCGCGCGAGCGGCTGAACACGGGACGCTATCCTTACGTCAAGGATCTGCGGGTGATGGATGCAAGCGCGCTGGATTTTCCCGATGCCTCGTTCGACTGCGTCGTCGGGCAGTTCGTCATCACGTTGGTCGACAATCCGGAGCGGGTCTTAAGCGAATGCGCGCGGGTGCTGCGGCCGGGCGGGCAGATCATTCTGGTCAACCATCTGTATTCCGAGCGCGGGATCGCCGCGGCGATCGAGCGGCTGCTGGCGCAAAAGGCGCGCAAGCTCGGCCTGCGTCCGGAGTTTCCGTTTCAGCGCTTGCAGGACTGGGCGCTTGCGCATGGCGGCGCCGAGCTGATCGAGCGGCGCAAGGTCAAGCCGTTCGGCGTCTACACCTTGGTGCGTTTCCGCCGCGCAAATGTGCAGGCAGTGGCGGCATAGGCGCGCAAGAAGCGTTAACGGCGTTGTCACACACCTGTCACGGGGAGCTGGTAATGCACTGCAACATGAAGATTGAACTGGAGAAGGGTGCGCCGTGACGGAAATCGTCCCGCGACGCTTTCGCGCACTTTTTATCTCGGACGTGCATCTCGGCACGCGCGGCTGCCAGGCCGACAAACTGCTCGACTTCCTCCGCCATCACGAAGCCGACACGATGTATCTGGTCGGCGACATCGTCGACGGCTGGGCTTTGCGCTCATCCTGGTATTGGCCGCAGGCGCATAACGACGTGGTGCAGAAGCTGTTGCGCCAGGCGCGCAAAGGCGCGCGGCTCATCTATATCCCCGGCAATCACGACGAATTCCTGCGCAACTACTACGGCACGCATTTCGGCGGCATCGAAGTGGTCGAAAACACCATTCACGAGGCCGCCGACGGCAAACGTTATCTGGTCGTGCATGGCGACATGTTCGATCTGATCGTGACGCAGGCGCGCTGGCTGGCGCTTTTGGGCGACAAGGCCTACGACTTTGCGATCTCGATGAACCGCATCTTCAATATTCTGCTGCGCATCTTCGGCCGGCCCTATTGGTCGCTGTCGAAATGGGCGAAGATGAAGGTGAAGAACGCGGTCAATTTCATCGGCGCCTTCGAGAAGGCGCTGGCGACCGAAGCCAAGCATCATCAGGCCGACGGCGTGATCTGCGGCCACATCCACACCGCCGCGCTGCACGACGATTTCGGCCTGCGCTACGTCAATTGCGGCGACTGGGTCGAAAGCTGCACGGCGGTCGCCGAACATTTTGATGGCACCTTCGAGATCGTCACCTGGACCCGGTCCGGCGAGGAAGCCGCGCCGGTGCCGAGGCTCGCGGCGTCACAGGCCGCATGAAGATACTGGTCGCAACCGATGCCTGGCAGCCGCAGGTCAACGGCGTGGTGCGCACGCTCGGTCACATGGCGTACGAAGCGCGCGCGCTCGGCGTCGACATCGATATCCTCAGTCCGCTGGAATTCCACACGCTACCGATGCCTGGTTATCCGGAAATTCGCCTGGCGCTGACCGGCCCCGGTGATATCGAACGGCGGCTTGACCGCGCCCGCGCCGACGCCGTGCATATCGCCACCGAAGGGCCGATCGGCCACGCCGTGCGCCGCGTCTGCCGCAAGCGCGGCATGCCTTTCACCACCAGCTTTCACACCCGCTTCCCCGATTATCTCGCCGGGCGGCTGCCGTTGCCGGAACGCTGGACCACTGACCTGACCTGGGCCTGGTTGCGCCGCTTCCACGCGCCGAGCGCCGCGGTGTTGGCGGCGACGCCGACATTGCGTCAGGAACTGATCGAGCGTGGCTTCAACAATGTGAAGCTGTGGTCGCGCGGCGTCGACGCGCATCTGTACCGCCCCGACCGGCGCCAAAAATCCCAAAATGCGCTGGATCTGCCGCGGTCGATCTTTCTCACCGTCGGCCGCGTCGCGGTGGAGAAAAATCTGGAGGCCTTTCTCAAGCTCGATCTGCCCGGCACCAGACTGGTGGTCGGCGACGGGCCGGCGCGCGAACACCTCGCCGCAGCCTATCCGGACGCGGTGTTCGCCGGCGCGAAGCAGGGCGAGGAGCTTGCCGATATCTACGCTTCCGCCGATGTGTTCGTGTTTCCGAGCCGCACCGACACATTCGGTCTGGTGCTGCTGGAAGCGCTGGCGAGCGGCGTGCCGGTGGCGGCATTTCCGGCCGCCGCGCCGCGCGACGTCATCGGTGACGCACCCGTCGGCCGGTTGAACGAGGATTTGCGGCTGGCCTGTCTGGAAGCCCTGGAACTCGACCGGGCCGCGTGCCGCGCATTTGCCGAAGGGCTGACCTGGGAAGCCTGTGCGCGCACTTTTATCCAGCATGTAACCGAGGGCGCGCGCGCCTGGCGCGAAAAGAAGAGCCGCGCTGAGCGGTTGAAAACGCTGTTTCTCAGTGCCCGGCAAAACCGGCAGGCGGCGCTCTGAATCTCTTGCCCCGGCGCGGCTTGCGGCGCTACCCTTGGCCCATGGGCATCATCGACAAAAATCTGCTGCCGACCGCGGCCGACATCGAGGCCGCCGCCAAACGGCTCCTCGGCGTCGCGGTACGCACGCCTCTGGTCAATTTCCCGGTGCTCGACGAGCGCCTCGGCGCGCGCGTGTTCCTGAAAGTCGAGACCTTGCAGCGCACCGGCTCGTTCAAGTTTCGCGGCGCGTACAACAAGGTATCGTCGATTCCGCAGGACCGGCGCGCCGCCGGCGTAGTCGCCTATTCGTCCGGCAATCACGCCCAAGGCGTGGCGGCGGCGGCCAAGCTTCTCGGCATGCCGGCGACCATCGTCATGCCGTCCGATGCGCCCAAGGCCAAACGAAACCGGACGCTCGCGCTCGGCGCCGAAGTCGTGCTGTATGACCGAGACGCCGGCGAGGACCGCGCGGCGATTGCCGCCAGAATCGTCAATGAACGCGGCGCGACTTTGGTGCCGCCTTACGACGATCCGCTGATCATTGCCGGTCAGGGCACCATCGGCACCGAAATCGTCGAGGACCTCGCCAAGCTCGGCTTGAAGCCCGAGATCGTCGTTGTCGGCGCCTCGGGCGGCGGTCTTGCCGCCGGCATTTCGCTCGGCGTCAAGTCGCGGGTGCCGGAGACGAAGATTTTCACCGCGGAGCCGGAGGATTTCGACGACACCTTGCGCTCCTTCGTCAGCGGCCACCGCGAGGCCAATACGAAAATCAGCGGCTCGATCTGCGACGCGCTGATGAGCAATACGCCGGGCGAGTGGACGTTTCCGATCACCCAGGCGCTGATCGGCCAAGGCATCTCAGCCAGCGACGACGATGTCGCGCGCGCGGTGCGTTATGCGTTTGAGGAATTGAAGCTGGTGGTCGAGCCCGGCGGCGCCATTGGTCTGGCGGCTTTGCTCGCCGGCAAGCTCGACGACGTTTGCGATACGCGGGGCAAGGTCGTGGTTGCCATTCTGTCGGGCGGTAACGTCGACGTCGATATGTTCGCCCGATTGATCGCAAGCTGACGCGCAGGCTTCACGTAAACAGCGCCAGCCGTTCTTCGTCGCTCAACGCCATGATCGCGGTCAGGGCATCGTTCATGGCGGGTTGCGATGGAGTGGCGGCCTTGCTGATCGCATCGGTGAGATAGCTTGTCGCGGGCTCTGGCGCGGCAGCAGGGACGATAGTCTCCGCCTGAGCGGCCGCCGCGGGCTCCGAAACCGCGTTGCTGGCAACCACAAATGTTTCAACAAACGCTGTTTCGATTGGCGCCGCTTCCGCGCGCGCGGCTTCTTCGGCAAGCGCCACCGCGGCGGCGGCGACGATCTCGTCGATCGCCGCGGCGGAGGCGTTGATGGCGGCGGCGGTGGCGCTGGCCCGCGTGATGGACTCCGCCATACCGACGGTGTCGTCGTCGGTCAGCGCAACTGTTTCGCCGATCGTCATCGTTTCATCGACGGGAGAAGCGGCTGCGTCGGCGGTTTGCGTGTCGACCGGCGTAGCAACCGGCCCCGGCATGTCGACCGAAGCCAGGATCGCGGCTACCGCGGTTGGGGTCGCTGCGGCGGCGGGCGTCGGCGCGGTCAACGGCACAGCCGCTGCCGGGTCGTTGGCGACGGCAGATGCGGCTGCCGCTTCGGCTTTCTTCTGCGCCTTGGTCTTGGCGTCGATCTCGTCAAACAGCGAGTCGATGAAATTGACTTCGGGAATGATCTTGGTCGAGCGCGGCGGTTCGGGCCATGCGACATCGGGGTCGAAATTGCGCGAGGTGGCCGGCACGCGCGGATCGAGCGTGAGCGCGAAAGCGTGCGGCTCGGCTTGCGGATCCGGCGGTGAGGACAGGGGGTCCGGCGGCGCGGCAATAGCCTGCACCAGGGCGATGGTGCGCTGCGCCGAGGTGCCGGGCCGCGGGATCGGCAACTCGCGCTGCTCGGGCTCCGGCACCAGATAAGCTTGCATGCCGGTCATCGGCTGCACCAGCGCCTCGATGCGCGCCTGCACGAATTCGAACAGCGCCGATAACGTTGCCGCCTTGATGGCGCCCGGCGTCGAGTCGATCTGCGGCCGTGCCGAGCGGATGGTGTCGAGCAGCGCGCGCAAGTCCTGGCGGATGCGGTCGGCTTCCGGCTCGGATTTCTGGCTCTGCGCGACCTGTTCCAGCCGGACCAGCGCCTCCAGGACGATCTCGGTGTCGGCGTGGCGGTTGCGCCGGGCGTATTCATGCAGGAACGCACGGCCGCGCTCGCTTGCCCCCAGCGCTGCGCTGAACGATTGATAATCGTCCTCGGCAACCTGCGTCTGCTGTGGTCCATCACGCAGCGCGGATGTGTCAGTAGCCATCGGCCCGTGCCATGTGCAATCCCCAGCCGGCAGTTTATCAATCATGCGGCTTGATTCGGCCAGCCGCGGCGCCGCCGCGGCGCACGAATTGCCTGTATTAAGGGGCATTGCCGGGAATGCGCTCGTTTCTGTCGAACGGTTCCGGCCCGCAAGGTGCCGTGCGCGACGCGAGCTTTGCCAAGCGGCTGGCCTGGCTTTACGCCGCGATCTTCACCATGGGCGGTACTCAGTTGCCTTTCTTTCCGGTCTGGCTGAAGGCCAAAGGCCTCGACCCGGACATGATCGGCTTGGTGCTGGCAGCGCCGATCGTCGCCCGTGTTGTCGCGTTGCCGTTTATCACGCAGGCTGCCGACCGCTACGACGCGCTGCGCGGCGCCATTGTGCTGACCTCCTGCCTGAGCGTGGCCGGCTATGTACTGGTCGGCGTTTCCGAAGGCGGGCTTCTGATTCTGCTGGCGTTCACGCTGGCCTCGCTGGCCATGACGCCGGTAATGCCGCTGACCGAGACCTATGCGCTGCGCGGCCTGTCGGCGCGCGGCCGAGCCTACGGGCCGGTGCGGCTGTGGGGTTCGCTCGCCTTCATCTTCGGCACGTTTGCCGCGGGCTTTGCCGCCGACCTGATGCCGGCGCGGCACCTGATCTGGCTGATCGTGCTGACGAGCGTCGCCGCCGCTTTCGCGGCCTTCATGCTGGCGCCGCTATCGACCGGCCCGCCGAGCGCTCGCGTGGCGCCGGCATCGGCCAAGTCCATGCTGCGCGATCCGGCTTTCCTCGCGGTGGCGGCGGCGGCGAGTTTCATCCAGGCCAGCCACGCGGTGTTCTACGCCTTCTCGGCGGTAGCGTGGCGAGCCGCTGGCCTGGACGGCACCGAAGTCGCCGCGCTGTGGGGCTTGGGCGTGATCGCGGAGATCGTGCTGTTTGCCTATTCGGCACGGCTGCCGGCCTTCTTCCAACCGACCGTGATGCTGATGATCGGTGCTGCCGGCGGTGCGCTGCGCTGGGGCGTGATGGCGTTCGATCCGCCGGCGCTGGCGCTGCCCGCCCTGCAATTGCTGCATGCGCTGACCTATGGCGCCACCCATCTCGGCGCGCTGATGTTCGTCGCGCGTCATGCGCCGCAGGGCCAGGCGGCGCGCGCGCAAGGCTATCTCGCGGTAGCGATCGGCGTGGCGACGGCGGGCGCGATGGGGCTTGCCGGCGTGCTGTATGGCGCGTTCGGCGCGCAGGCTTATGCGGCGATGGCGCTAGCGGCGCTCGCTGGCGGCGCTTGCGCCGGTGTAGCGCACCGGACGCGGCGCGGCGCGGCGGTCTGAGCGGGCATTGACGCGGCGCGTGGTCTCGGCGCAATCGGAAACGATGCCGCGCATTTGGCGGCCTTGCATGAATATCATCTTGCGCGACAGGCCGCCGTTGCGATTGATCCAGCGCTTCACCGGCATCGGATAGATATTCCACAACGCCTCGGTGCCCATCGGCGAGGTGACCGGCCGGCCATCGACATCGGGCATCCAGGCGGCGTGAAAGCCGAAGCGTGCACGCGAGGTGGCGCAGACACGGTTCTTCGGAATGAGACCGAGGACAAGGGTGCAGGCCGACAGGCAGTTGCCGTCGATGACGACCTTTTCGCCCGACGAACGCAAGGTGGCGAAGGCTTGCAGGTAGTGGCCGATCTGGCCGCCGCGATCTTCGGCAATGCGCATGGTCGCGTTAGCCGACGTCACCGTCGAGCCAAGCGAAGCTGCCAAAAGGCCGCTCAAGAGCAACAGGCCCCGAATTCGCATTCCCCCAACCCCGTTACCGAGCCTGCCGGCGGCGGCAGGTCATCTTGAACGAAGTCTAACCTCAATGGGTGAACGACGGAAAGGTTTGGTTAACCAGAAAACGGGCACAATTGGTGAACAAATTCAGGCATTTGGTGCTTTGGACAGGGAACTTGGCGGGCTGTTACCGGATTGCCGCAGTCTGCTCGGCGGCAATCGCCTCGGCTGCCTCGGCCACGCACTTCTCGGCCATCTTCAAAAGCTGCTCGCCGAGCGACTCGTCGAGGCTGGCGCAAGCCATCTGCCGGCACAGCCGGGCATGGGCGAGCAGGCGCTCGGCCACTTTCGACCTGTGCGGGGCCGGATTCGCCATGGATTGCGCGAAGTCGGCGGGGAGGCGATTCTGATTACCCATGCGCGAACCATGCCTACCTGGGCGGGTATGCGCCTTGATTTTAATCAACAATTGGAATTCGTTTAATAGCCCCACAGCTCCGCGGTGGCCGGATGGACCAGGCTGCCCTCGTAGCGCAGGCCGCCGGCGCGGTCGCGGGCGAGCAGCAGCGGACCGTCGAGATCGACGTAACGGGCGGATTGCGCCAGCAGCACCGCCGGCGCCATCGACAGCGAAGTCGCCACCATGCAGCCGGCGAAGATGGCAAAGCCCTGCGCGGTGGCATCATGCGCCATGGCCAGCGCCTCGGTCAGGCCGCCGGTCTTGTCGAGCTTGATGTTCACCGCATCGTATTTGCCGGCGAGCGCCGTCAACGAGGCGCGGTCATGAACGCTTTCATCGGCGCAGACCGGGATAGGCCGGCTCATGCCGGCGAGAGCCTGGTCGCGGCCTTCCGGCAGCGGCTGCTCGACCAGGACGACGCCGGCCTTGGCACAGGCAGCGAGATTGGCGGCGAGGTTGTCCTCGCGCCAGCCTTCATTGGCATCGACGATCAGGGTCGCGTTCGGCGCGGCAGCGCGCACCGCGCCGATGCGGGCCGGGTCGTCGCCCGCCGTCTCGTCGCCGCCGAGCTTGATCTTCAACAGCGGGCGCTCCGATACCTTGGCGGCAGCTTCCGCCATGGCGGCCGGCGCGCCGAGCGAAATGGTGAAAGCGGTGGTGAGCGGGCGGGGCGGCGGCAGTCCCGCCAGCTCATGCACCGGGCGGCGCCTTTGCCTGGCCTCGAGGTCCCAGAACGCGCAATCGAGCGCGTTGCGGGCAGCGCCCGATGGCATGGCGCTTTGCAGACCAGCGCGGTCGAGCCCCGCCGCAAGCCTGTCGGCCATCGCTGCGATGGCGGCAGTGACGCTCGCGACGCTTTCGCCGTAGCGCGCGTAAGGCACGCATTCGCCGCGGCCGATTGTCCCGTTTTGCTCAAGTTCCGCGACCACAACGGCCGCTTCGGTCTTGGCGCCGCGGCTTATCGTAAAAGAACCGGCGATCGGCCACCTTTCAGCCGCGACTTTAAGGGCTATGTGAGGGGCTGGCGGCAAATCGGATAGACCTTGTGGCGGCGCGGCGGCCAGTGGCCGGGCGACGAGGCTGGGGATATCCGCTTCCGGTCGCTGCGGTCAAACGCCCGACAGGTTTACATGGCATGGTGAACAGAATCGCGTGTTTTCAAGTGTTTTCCAGCCTGGGCGGCAGATCGGCGGTCGGTAGCGTGAGCGAGACATTGCTCGAAGAAACGATGCAAGGCGACCGGCTTGTCCTGTCTGGCCGCGGGGCGTGGCTGGCGGTCGCCGCGCACGATCTCGAGGCAACCATCGAGTCGCTGATCAAGAAATATCCGTCGGTCAAGACTGTCGCCATCGACATGAGCCAGGTCGAGCGGCTCGACACGTTCGGCGCCTGGCTGCTGGAACGGCTGGTGCGCGCGTTCACCCGGGACGGCAGCAAAGCCGAGGTCACCGGGCTGAAGGACGACTATCGCGCGCTGACCGAGGAAGTCCGCAAGGTCAAGCTGGAGGACATTCCGCCGCGCACGCACGGGCAGACGCTGGCCTATGCGCTCAACGCGATCGGCGAGAACATCGCCGCGATCGGCCAGTCGTTCGCCGCCATGGTCAATATGCTCGGCGCGCTGGTGGTCGCGCTGGTTCGCGTTCTGTCGCGGCCGCGTTCGTTCCGCCTGACGTCGATGATCCATCAACTCGACAATGTGGCGTGGCGCGCGGTGCCGATCGTCTTGCTGATCACCTTTCTGATCGGCTGCATCATCGCCCAGCAGGGTCTGTTCCATTTCCGCAAGTTCGGCGCCGACGTCTATGTCGTCGACATGGTCGGCATTCTGGTGCTGCGCGAACTCGGCGTGCTGATCGTCTGCATCATGGTCGCCGGCCGCTCCGGCTCCGCCTACACCGCCGAACTCGGCTCAATGAAGATGCGCGAGGAAATCGACGCGCTGCGCACCATGGGTTTCGATCCGATCGAAGTCTTGATCCTGCCGCGCGTTCTGGCGCTAATTATCGGCGTGCCGATCCTGACTTTCCTCGGCTCGATGGCGGCGCTCTATGGCGGCGGGCTGGTGTGCTGGCTCTATGGCGGCATCGATCCCGACATCTTCCTGTCGCGGCTCAAGGAAGCCATCGCGCTCAACACGTTCCAGGTCGGCATGATCAAGGCGCCGTTCATGGCGCTGGTGATCGGCGTGGTCGCCAGCGTCGAAGGGCTGGCGGTGAAGGGCTCGGCGGAATCGCTCGGCCGCCAGACCACCGCCTCGGTGGTCGAGTCCATCTTCCTGGTGATCGTGATGGACGGCATCTTCGCCATCTTCTTCGCTTCGATCGGAATGTAGGTGATGGCGCAGGCATCCAGCAACGGCCAGCGGGAAGTCGTCATCGAGGCGCGCGGCATCGTCGTCGGCTTCGGCAGCCACATCGTGCTCGACCACACCGATCTCGACGTCTATCGCGGCGAGATCCTGGGATTCGTCGGCGGCTCCGGCGCCGGCAAATCGGTACTGATGCGCACCATCATCGGCCTGATCCCGAAACGGGCCGGCACCATCAAGGTGTTCGGCGTCAACATGGGCGAGGCGAGCGACGTCGAGCGGCGCGCCGTCGAGCGGCGCTGGGGCGTGCTGTTCCAGCAGGGCGCGCTGTTCTCGTCGCTGACGGTGATGGAAAATCTGCAATTTCCGGTGCGCGAATATCTCGATCTGTCGCAGCGCCTGCTCGACGATCTGGCGGTCGCCAAACTGGAGATGGTCGGTCTCGACGCCTCGGTCTGTAACAAGTTTCCGTCGGAACTATCGGGCGGCATGACCAAGCGCGTCGCTTTGGCGCGCGCGCTGGCGCTCGACCCGGAAATCGTCTTCCTCGACGAGCCGACCTCCGGCCTCGACCCGATCGGCGCCGGCGACTTCGACACCTTGATCGCGACCCTGCAACGGACTTTAGGCCTGACCGTTTTCATGGTAACGCACGACCTCGACAGCCTGCATACGGTCTGCGACCGCATCGCCGTCCTGGCCGAGGGCAAAGTCATCGCCGCGGGACCCATGGACACCATGCTCAAGTCCGAGCATCCGTGGCTGAAATCGTATTTCCGCGGCAAGCGTTCGCGGGCGGGCTACCAGCCGCAGGGCAAGGCCGTTACCTAGCGTGATTCGTTATAGTTATGAGGCCGGACCCGAATCGGGTGCTGCCCTGGAGCCGGTGAATGGAAACGAGAGCGAATTATATCCTGATAGGCGCGTTCACGCTGGCCGTCGTGGTCGGCGTGTTCGGCTTCGTCTATTGGTTCCAGAACATCGGCGGCACCGGCGAGCGCGCCTTCTACCGCGTCGTCTTCGACGGCTCGGTCTCCGGGCTGCGCACCGGCGGCTCGGTGCTGTTCAACGGTATCCGCGTCGGCGAGGTGACCGGCCTGACGCTCGATCCGGCCAAGCCCCAGCAGGTGACGGCGACTTTGTCGGTCGACAAGTCGGTGGCGGTGCGCAAGGACATCCAGATCGGCCTGGAATTCCAGGGCCTCACCGGCATCGCCGCGGTGGCGCTGAAAGGTGGCAGCCCGAGCGCGGAAGTGCTGGCCGGCAACAAGGAAAACCCACCGACCCTGATCGCCCCGCCGGGCGCGACGCAGGACGTCACGCAAACGGCGCGCGACGTGCTGCGCAAGATGGAAGAATTCATCACCGAGAACCAGACGTCGTTCCGTTCGGCGCTCGAGAACATCGACAAGGTCACGGGAGCGCTGGCGCAAAACTCGGAAGGCATTTCGAAGTCGATCAGCAACGTGGAACGTTTCACCGCTGCGCTCGGCCGCAACGCCGATGGCATCGACAAGACGCTCGCCAATATCGAACAGTTTACCGGCGCGCTCGGCCGCAATTCCGACCGCATCGACCGCATCGCCGCCGGACTTGAAAACCTCACCGGCGGCCCCGACGGCAAGGGCGGCGACATCAACGAGGCGGCGCGCTCGATCAGGAAATTGGCCGACAATCTCGACAAGCGCACCGAGGAGTTGACCAATTATATCGGCCGGCTGGCGCGGACCGGCACCCGCACCCTGAGCACGATCGACAAGGCGGCGAAGAACTTCGACGCCAATCCGAGCCGCATCATCTTCGGCGGCCCGCCACCGGAACCCGCCAAGAAGTAGGGCGCTCTTCTTACCTCCCCCTGAAAGGGGGAGGTCGTCCGCCGCGCGCAGCGAAGGCGGACGGGTGGGGGTCGCTTCGTTGCCCAAGATAATCTGTCTCGTGAATGCCCCCCTCCCTGACCCTCCCCCTTTCAAGGGGAGGGAAGAAGAAGCGTCACGCGTTGTCGAAGCGCCCGGCGGCGTGCGCCAGCATGGTGTAGACCTTGCCGGTTTCCGACGTCAGATAGGTACGCGCCACCATCTGGCCGCGGTCGTCGCGCGAGACTTCTTCCAGCAGCCGCTCGAATTCGCCGATGTAGCGGTCGACCGTCTGCTTGAACTCGCGGTCGGCGCGATATTTCTTGCGGATTTCGTCGAAGGCCTGCTGGCCCTGCAGGGTGTAGAGCCGGCGGGTGAACACATTGCGTTCGCCGCGCTTGTAGCGGTCCCACAGATCGGCCGCGGCATCGTGATCGATCATGCGCGCGATGTCGACCGACAGCGAGTCGAGCGACTCGATGGAGTGACGCGGCGTGCGTTCTTCGGTGCCGCGCGCAACTTCGCGCACTGGCTCTCTGGTCGGCTCTCTTGCCGGTTCGCGGGAAGGCTCGTTGTCGTCACGTGAGGCGCGGGTCAGCAGATCGGACAGCCAGCCACGGCCGGCATTGGCCGGCTGCGTCGGCGATAGCGCCGGCGCTTCGGCGCGGCGCGGGGCCGGCGCGAAGCTGGCGACTTCCGGACGCGGCGGCGCCGGGCGCGACGGCGGCGGCGGGGTTTCGCCGCGCAGGATGTCGCGGCCTCCGATCACGGCGAGCGGCGCCTCCTCGCGCAGGCGGCGCGGCTGCTGCACCGGCTCGACGGAGTCGAGATTGCGGCCATGGCGGGCGACGATGCGGTTGAGTTCGGCCAGGGCTTCGATCTGGTCGACGATGACGCGGCGCATCTGCGCGGCGCTCTCGGCGGTTTCCTGCGGCAGCTCGAACACGCCGCGGCGCAGCTCGGTGCGGGTCGCTTCGAGTTCGCGCTGCATCTCGGCGGCCATCTGCTTCATGTCCTGCACGGTCTCGGCAAAGCGGGCGCCGGCATCGCGGAACATCGAATGCGTATCGCCGGCGGACTGCTCGTAGATCGAGCGCATGCCCTGCGCCGCGTCGACGAAGCGTTCGTTGGCGTCGCGGAACAGGCGGTCGGCCTCGGCGCTGGTCTGCGAATAGACCGTGCGCATGGTCTCGACCGTGCGCTCGCGCTCGGCTTCGGCATTCTCGCGGACGCGCTCATACTGCTCGCTGATCGCGCGGGTGCCGTCGGCGCTCGACTCGGAAACGAGGCGGGCGACTTCGCGGGCGCGGTTGGAGGCGGCTTCCAGCGACTCGTCGAGCAGGCCGGAGAAACGCTTGAGGCGCTGCTCGATATCCTCGGTGCGGATGTCGAGGGTGGCAACCAGCGAGTCGAGCTGCACGCGGCGTTCGCCGACGGCGTCCTCGGTGCGCTGGTTGGAGCGGTCGATGAGCTCGGCCGCCTTGCCGAGATCGCGGCCATGCGCCTCGAACTGGCTGGCGAGCTGGCCGAGATCGGTGACGACGTGCGTGGTGATTTCGCGGAAGTTGCTGATCGTGGTCTCGACCCGCACGGTGGCGTCGGTGGTCGAGCCGGTGACGTCGTGCATGGCGGCGACGAATTCCGACACGCGCAGCATCAAGGTGTTTTCCAGCGCGCTCATGTTCTCGTGCGAGCCGGACAACACTTCCTGAAGCATGAT
>JAUSBQ010000221.1 GCA_030651965.1 Pseudolabrys sp.
GCTTGTGCGCCCACAGCGCGGCGTGCAGCGCGCCGCTGGCGAACAGCATGCGATCCTGGGCCTTGTGGACGAGTTCGATGCGTTCGGCCGGGCCGACAAACATCACCGTGTGTTCGCCGACCACATTGCCGCCGCGCAAAGTCGCAAAGCCGATATCGCCGGATCGGCGCGCGCCGGTGTGCCCATCGCGGCTGCGCACGGCACTTTTATCGAGATCGACGCCGCGTCCTTCCGCCGCCGCGCGGCCGAGCATCAGCGCTGTCCCGGACGGTGCATCGATTTTCTGATTGTGATGCATCTCGAGAACTTCGATATCGAACGCGGCGTCGAGTGTCTTGGCGACGCGCTTTGTCAGCGCCGCCAGCAGATTGACGCCGAGGCTCATATTGCCGGATTTGACGATCGCCGCGGTCTTGGCTGCCTCGGCGATTTTGGCATCATCGGCGGCGCTCGTACCCGTGGTGCCGATGATGTGCACCTTGCCGGCCTTGGCCGCGACCGCGGCAAATTCGAGAGTCGCTTGCGGAATCGTGAAGTCGATAATGCCATCGGCGCCGCCAATCACTTGCGCGGCGTCGCCGACAAGCTTGATGCCGTTCTCGCCGAGCCCAGCGAGGGTCCCGGCGTCCCAGCCGATCAGGGGCGAGCGCGCGTCTTCCAGCGCGCCGGCCAGCTTGAACTGCTTGCTGTCGGCAATCGCCTTGATCAGCGTGCGGCCCATCCGCCCGCCGGCACCGGCGACGATCAAACGCATTTCGGCCATTGGAAGCTCCCGGGCTAGAGGCTTTGGGTATAGCGGGCCTGTACGGGCGCTGTCACTATCAAGGCTGCGGGCCGTCGTAACCCTCGATAATCACCATATCGGCCACCGAATGCGGCTGGCGCACCTTGATGTTGGCCTGGTATTCCGGCGACTGGTAGCAGGCCAGCGCGGTGGCGTAGTCGGCGAATTCGATGACCACGTTGCGCGAACGGGCGCTGCCTTCAGGGCATTCGAACTTGCCGCCCCTGACGACAAAGCGGCCACCGAATTTCTTGAAGATTGCGCCGTTGGCCGCGGCGTAGGGCTTGTAGCCCTCGTCATCTTTCACATCGACCCGTCCGATCCAGTAACCCTTCGCCATCAAAACCTCCCTGATTATTCTTGCTCTACTTTTTCGCTCTACTTTTTCGCCTGCGCGATTTCGGCGACGATCGCGTCGGCCGCCGCTTTTGGGTCAGTGGCTTCCACGATCGGCCGGCCGACCACCAGATAATCGGCGCCGGCGGCAATGGCTTTCGCCGGTGTCATGATGCGCTTCTGGTCGCCGGCGGCGCTGCCGGCCGGGCGAATGCCGGGCGTCACCAGCGCCAGCCTGGCGCCGACGATGCCGCGCAGATTGGCGGCCTCTTCCGGCGAGCAGACGAGGCCGTCGATGCCGATGTCGCGCGCCTGCTCGGCGCGTCGCGCCACCAGATCGCTGACGCCGAGTTTGTAGCCGGCGGCTTCGAGGTCGGCGGCGTCATAGGACGTCAGAACCGTCACCGCGAGAATCTTGAGATTGGAGCCGTGCTTGCCTTCGACCGCCGCCTTCATGGTCTGCGGATAGGCATGCACGGTGAGAAAAGTTGCGCCCATCTGCGCCACGCTCTCGACGCCCTTGGCCACCGTGTTGCCGATGTCGTGCAGCTTGAGATCGAGAAACACCTGCTTGCCGGCGGCGATCAAGCCGGCCGCGAACGGAAGTCCGCCGGCGAAGGTCAGTTGATAGCCGAGCTTATAGAAGCTGACCGACGGGCCAAGCCGCGTCACCATCGCTTCGGCTTCTTTGACCGACGGCACATCGAGGGCGACGATCAGTCGGTCACGCGCTTCCAACGGCAAGACAACTCTCCTTAAGATTTCGACGAGGCATCGGCGCGTTCTACGCCATTTTGTTTTCGCATGATCTTATCCGAAAACCGGTTCCCACCCTCGGGTCAAACCCGAGGGCGTGCTTTTCGGGATCATGCGAGTACCCGCGCCATCTCCACCAGGCGCGTCAGCTGCGCGTGGAACAGATTGGCGGTGCGCGTGTCGGTCAGTTTATCCATGTCGTCGAAGGCCTGATCGGCGCGCGCAACCGCGACCTGTTCGGGAATGACCAGCGCGCCGCAGCCGACTTCGAGAATCTGCCGCAGCGCCATCAGGCCGGGCAGGCCGCCATTCGGCTCGGTCGACGCCGACGCGATGGAAAAGATGCGGCCCTTGAAGGCGGCATAGGCGGGATCGCCACGTTCGCGCACGCGCGACACCCAGTCGATGGCGTTTTTCAGAACCGGCGTCACCGACGCCGAATAATCCGGGCTGGCGATGAACACGCCCTGATGCGCCATGATCATCTGCTTGAGCTTGACCGCGTTGTCAGGCTGGCCGCTGCGCGCATCGCTGTCGGGGTCGTAAAGCGGCAGCGGATAATCGACCAGCGAAATGCGGGTGACGTCGACGTCGAGCAGCGTCAGTTCCTTGGCCGCCAGCGCCGCCAGCCTGACATTATGCGAGCCGGTGCGGGTCGAGCCCGGCAGGATGAGGATTTTCGGCGCAGGCATCGGCGTTCTCGTTCACCACGGCTTCCTGAATGCCTACCCTAAAGACGTGGATGCCCGGCACAAGACCGGGCATGACGGAGTGGGCTGCAATGGCGGTTATTAAACCCCGCGATAAACCCAAACGCGCGCGGGCGGCAGGTTGCGCCAGATCAGCTCGGAGGATTCGCCCTTGATGCCCGACAGGGTCTTAGGGATCGGCGGCACCATCGCGTAAGTGAACTGCACGAAAGGCGCGCCGGGCTTCAACAGGCCCATCGCGTCGGAGATCAGCCGCAGGCGCGTGCGCAGCGGCTTGGTGACCAGCGGCAGGCCGGAGACGATCGCGGCAGCCGGCTCGCGCACGATGCTCTCCAGCAGGCGGCGCAGCCGGTAGGCGTCGCCCTGCACCACCGTCGCGGCCGGATAGCGCGTGCGCAGCAGGCGGCAGAAATCGGGATTGAACTCGACCAGAACAAGACGCGCCGGATCGACGCCGCGCTGAACCAGAGCTTCGGTGACGGGGCCGGTGCCGGGTCCGAGTTCGATGACGGGGCCGGTCGCTTGCGGATCGACATAGCGCGCCATGACGCGCGCCAGAGCTTTGCCCGAAGGCATCACCGCGCCGGTGCGCAGCGGCTTTTCCATCCACGAGCGGATGAACTGCATCTCGTCGTCGAGGCGCAGCGGCTTTTTTTCAACGCGGGCGAATGTATGCAAAGGCATTGCTACTGGGTCACACGCGGTTGGCCGGAGACTGGCCCGCAGTCAGATTGGGTATAGCGCGCCGGGCACAGGGTCAAGATGGCTGCACGCTTAGCTGTCCCGACTTCCAAGCCCGTCAAGGAACGACTTGACCCGGCCAAGGAACCCGGAGGATTCAGGCTGTGTCTGCTCGGATGACAGTCTATCGAACTCAGCCAGCAGTTCGCGCTGTTTTTTGGTCAGCTTTTGCGGTGTTTCCACCGCAACTTGAACATACATGTCGCCGGTCTGTTTCGACCGCAGCACTGGCATTCCTTTACCGGGAAGCCGAAAACGGCCGCCGGTCTGGGTCCCGGCCGGGACCTTGACCTTGGCCTCACTGCCGTCGATCGCCGGCACCGCCACCTCGCCGCCCAAAGCCGCCGTCACCATCGAGATCGGCACCCGGCAATGCAGGTCGGCGCCGTCGCGCTGGTACAGCTCATGTGGTTGCAGCGACAGGAAAATATAGAGATCGCCCGGCGGTCCGCCGCGCAGGCCCGCTTCGCCCTCGCCGGCGAGCCGAATGCGGGTTCCATCCTCGACGCCGGCCGGGATGTTGACCGACAACATACGTTCGCGTGTCACGCGCCCCGCACCAGAGCAGGCATCGCACGGGTCGTCGATCACCTGGCCACGGCCCTGACAGGCCGGACAGGTGCGCTCGAGCGTGAAGAAGCCCTGCGCGTGACGAACCTTGCCGGCGCCGCCGCAGGTGCCGCAGGTCTTCGGTTTGGTGCCGGCCTTGGCGCCGGTGCCGGAACAGATCTCGCAGGCCACCGACGTCGGAATGCGGACCTGTGCTTCCTTGCCCTCGAAAGCTTCCTCGAGGGTGATTTCCATATTGTAGCGCAGGTCCGAGCCGCGCTCGCGCCCCGACCCGCGTCCGCCCCGACGGCCGCCGGCGCCGCCGCCCATGCCGAACAGGTCTTCGAAAATATCGGAAAAGGTCGAGGCGAAGTCGGCGCCGAAACCGTGCGCGCCAGCGCCGCCGCCGCCCTGCTCGAAAGCGGCATGGCCGAAGCGGTCATAGGCGGCGCGCTTGTCGCCGTCCTTGAGCACTTCATAGGCTTCGTTGAGTTCGCGGAATTTATGTTCGCATTCGCTATCGCCGGGATTGCGATCGGGATGATGCTGCATCGCCAGCTTGCGGAATGCACCCTTGAGTTCGACCTCGGTGCAGGTGCGCGTAACGCCCAGGACTTCGTAATAGTCGCGCTTAGACACCGATCATTCCCCGCCGAATATCAAAAAACCTCGTCCTTACGTTGCGCGTTGTCGCGTATCGCAGGACGAGGTTTTGTTTCTTGAAGTGAAACGCTCCTTAGGCCGACTTCTTGCCGCCCTTGTCGTCGTCCACCTCGGTGAACTCCGCGTCGACAACGTCGTCCTTCTTCTCGGCAGAGGCGTCTTCGCCGGCAGCGCCCGATTGCTGCTGGTTGTAGATGGCTTCGCCGAGCTTCATCGACGCCGTCGCCAGCGCGTTGGTCTTGGCCTGGATGACTTCCGAGTCGTCGCCCTTGAGCGCTTCCTTCAGATCGGCGATGGCGTCTTCGATCGCGCTGCGATCGCCGTCGCTGACCTTGGAGCCGTGCTCGGTGAGCGCCTTCTCGGTCGAGTGGACCAGCGCTTCGCCGTGGTTCTTGGCTTCGACCTGGGCCTTGCGCTTCTTGTCTTCGTCGGCATGCGCTTCCGCGTCCTTGACCATCTTTTCGATGTCGGCTTCGGACAGACCGCCCGAGGCCTGGATGCGGATTTGCTGTTCCTTGTTGGTCGCCTTGTCCTTGGCGTTGACGTTGACGATGCCGTTGGCGTCGATGTCGAAGGTGACCTCGACCTGCGGCATGCCGCGTGGTGCCGGCGGAATACCGACCAGATCGAAATTGCCGAGCATCTTGTTGTCGGCCGCCATTTCGCGCTCGCCCTGGAAGACGCGGATGGTGACCGCGTTCTGATTGTCCTCGGCGGTCGAGAACACCTGGCTCTTCTTGGTCGGGATCGTGGTGTTGCGGTCGATGATGCGGGTGAACACGCCGCCCAGCGTTTCGATGCCGAGCGAGAGCGGGGTCACGTCGAGCAGCAGCACGTCCTTGACGTCGCCTTGCAGAACGCCGGCCTGAATGGCGGCGCCGATGGCGACGACCTCATCCGGGTTGACGCCCTTGTGCGGCTCCTTGCCGAAGAACTGCTTCACGACTTCCTGGACCTTCGGCATGCGCGTCATGCCGCCGACCAGAACCACTTCGTTGATCTCGACCGCGGTGAGGCCGGCATCCTTGAGCGCCTTGCGGCACGGCTCGACGGTGCGCTGGATCAGTTCGTCGACCAGAGCCTCGAACTTGGCGCGCGTCAGCTTCATCGTCAGATGCTTCGGACCGGAAGCGTCCGCGGTGATGAACGGCAGGTTGACTTCGGTCTGCGTCGTCGAAGACAGCTCGATCTTGGCCTTTTCCGCCGATTCCTTCAGACGCTGCAGCGCCAGCTTGTCCTTGCGCAGGTCGATCCCCTGCTCTTTCTGGAATTCGTCGGCCAGATAATTGACGAGCTTCATGTCGAAGTCTTCGCCGCCGAGGAAGGTGTCGCCGTTGGTCGACTTCACCTCGAACACGCCGTCGCCGATTTCCAGCACCGAGATATCGAAAGTGCCGCCGCCGAGGTCATAGACCGCGTTGATGCCGGTATTGGCCTTGTCGAGGCCGTATGCGAGAGCGGCCGCGGTCGGTTCGTTGATGATGCGCAACCCTTCAAGGCCGGCGA
>JAUSBQ010000044.1 GCA_030651965.1 Pseudolabrys sp.
CAAATTCGCCATCACCGCGGGTCCCCTGCCCGGCGGCTTCTACAGGGTGCGCGTCGCGGTGACCGGCCTGCCGAAGGAAGAACTCGTCACCATCGTCAAGAAACTGCAAAGCGACAAGGTCGTCGGCTTCGTCGCCACCACCGAGTAATGGGAGGCCGGATCATGCGTGCGAAAATGAATGCCCTGCTCTGCCTCGGCCTTGCCGCGACACTTGGCGCGACATTGACGCTGGCGTCGCCCGGCGACGCGCTGGCGCAGAAATACAATAACCGCGGCACGCCCGGCATGGGCAAGCCTTCCGGCGGCGGCTATCCAGGCGGCGGCGGATCGCGCGGTCCCGGCTGGGGCGCGGCGATCCCCGGCATCATCATGGTGGTGCCGCATCTGCTGCCGCGCGACGCGGAAGCCGCGCCCGGCGGCGGCCGCTTCATCGACGACGGCGACATCGACGACGATCGGCCGCGCCGGCCCCGGCCGCCGCAGAACGCGGCGCGGCGCGGCCCTTCCGGCGCGCCGCCGGCGAACGAACGCCGGCTGGTGCCCGACGAAGTCGTCATCGAACTGCGCAACACCGTCACCCCACAGCAGATCCAGACGTTGCAGAGCCGCCACCGGCTGACGCGGCTCGAATCGCAAACCAGTCAGTTGTCCGGCACGACAATGTACCGCTGGCGGATTCCCGATCGCCGGTCGGTCGGCGCGGTGGTGCGCGCGCTGGAAGCCGACAATATCATCGCTTCGGCGCAGCCGAATTATCAATACACGCTGCAACAGGCGGCGCAGAGCGCCGGCGATCCGGCGCAATACGAACTGGCCAAGCTGCGCCTGCCGCAGGCGCATGCGCTGAGCCGCGGTACCGGCGTCAAGGTCGCGGTGATCGATTCCGGCGTCGACGATGCGCATGCCGAACTCACCGGCAGCGTCACCGACATTTACAACGCGCTGGCGACGCCGATGGCGCCGCACAGTCACGGCACCGCCATCGCCGGGCTGATCGCCGCGCATGGCAAATTGCTCGGCGCCGCGCCGAACGCGAAGATTCTCGCGGTGCGCGCTTTCGATCCGAACGGCGGCACCGCCGAAGGCACCACCTTCGCCATCCTGAAAGGCCTGGACTGGGCGGCGGCGCAAGGCGCGCGCGTCCTCAATATGAGTTTCGCCGGCCCGAACGATCCGGCCATTCGCCGGGCGCTTGAAGCCGCTTTCAAGAAGGGCATCGTGCTGATCGCCGCCGCCGGCAATGCCGGAGCGAAGTCGCCGCCGCTCTATCCGGCCGCCGACGTCAACGTCATCGCGGTGTCGGCGACCGATGCAGACGACAAACTTATCGAACAGTCCAATCGCGGCAAGCATATCGAGGTCGCGGCGCCGGGCGCGCAATTGCTGGTGGCGACGCCGGACGGTTACGAAGTGTCATCCGGCACGTCCCTATCGGCGGCCGGGGTCAGCGGCATCGTCGCGCTGATGCTGGAGCGGCGGGGCGACCTGACGCCGGCCCAGGTCCGCGTCATTTTGCAGGCGAGCGCCCGGGACCTCGGGCCGAAAGGCCGCGACATCATGTTCGGCGCGGGGCTTGCCGACGCCCTCGCCGCGCTGAGTGCACCGGACGCCGCCATTGCGACGGCCGGACCCGGCGGCAAGCCGGCGATCGAACGGGTCAGCACCGGGCAGCGCTAGAGAGAGAGAGATATAGTTCCGGACCTTGCGGCGAGGCGCAAAAGCCGCCACTGCTGGACGGCTTGTTTTGAGATTTCCGGAGCCTGCCGTGACCGAAGCGCCCGCTTTGATGCCGTTGCGCGTGACGCGCAACGAACCGATCGCCGACGGCATCCACCTGCTTGAATTTCGCGCGGTCGCGGATGAGACGTTGCCGGCGTTCACCGCCGGCGCGCATATTGCGATCAAGCTGCCGAACGGCTTGTTGCGCAAATATTCGCTGTGCAACGACCCGACCGAGCGCGACCGCTACAGAATCGCGGTCAAGCGCGAGGTCAACGGCCGTGGCGGTTCGCTGGCGCTGATCGACAACACCAAAGTCGGCGATACGCTGACGGTGGCGCCGCCGGTCAACGACTTCGGCCTGCCGCAGCGCGGCCAGGATTTCCTGTTCATCGCCGGCGGTATCGGCGTCACGCCGATGATCGCGATGATCCACGAACTGCGCGCGGCGGGAAAACGCTTCCGCCTGTTCTATTTCAACCGCACGCCGGAGATGACCGCGTTTCGCGACGCGCTGAGCGCGCCGGAACTCAACGACAGCGTGACCATTCATTACGACCAGGGCGATCCGGCGCGGTCGTTCGACTTGAAGCCGATCCTCAAGGAACGGCAGAACCGCGAGCATCTGTATTGCTGCGGACCGCGCCCGCTGATGGAAGCGGTGCGGGCGATGACCGATCACTGGTCGCCGACCGCCGTGCATTTCGAGGCGTTCAGCGAGGCCGAGACGCACAAGGCGACCGACAGCGCGTTCAATGTGCGGCTGGCTAAATCCGGCAAGGTCATCGCCGTGCCGATCGACAAGACGATTCTGGAAGTGCTGCGCGACAATGGGCTCGAGGTGCCGAGTTCATGCGAGACCGGAACCTGCGGCACCTGCCGCACCAAGATGCTGGCCGGCGTCGCCGATCACCGCGATCTGGTGCTGGCCGAGCACGAGAAGGCCGACACCATCATGATCTGCGTGTCGCGGGCCAAGACGGACGAAATAGTCATCGATCGCTGAAGCCCAACTCCGTTCGCCCCCGCGAAAGCGGGGGCCCAGAGTCCAGCATTCAGATACTGAGGTCGCGGCTCTGGTTCCAGCTTGCGCGGGAACGAACGGAGTGGGGGCGCTAACTATTCCTGGATGCTGCGCAGATAAACGCCGGCGGCGCGGGCGTCGGCTTCGTTGAATCTGAATTCCGGCATGTCAGGATGGCCGGAAACGACGCCGCGTTGAAGCTGTCGCGGAAACGCGTCGAGATCGTAGCTGCGGCTGAGGCCGCGGAACGGCGGCGCGCCGGCACGCGGGCTGTCGCCGGTCTTGCCGATGGCGTGGCAGGAGGCGCAATTCTCGCGCAGCAAAGCGCGGCCAATGTCGCTCGGATCCTGCGCCTGCGCCAAGTCTGGCAGCACGAACGATGCGAGCAGCGCCAGCGCCGCGTTGATGTGAAGCCGTCGCTGTCGTGTCATGCGCAAGTGCCGATCGTTCGCAAGGGCGGCCTTTGTACCATCGCGGTGGCGATGGGTCCAGTTTACGCCCTATTAACCGACAAAAACGACCTGCGTAGTTCTGCTGAGAGCCTTCGCGCGGCGGAAATGGCATGTCGGTGTCCGGGAGGCGTCTTCACTCAAACCTGTTAGATGTTTGAAGGAGACGTCGATGTTTAAAGTCGTGCGCGATGGTATATCGCGGTCAGTCGTCATAGTTGCCGGACTGTTTGTATTTTCCATAGGCATTGATTGCGCATCCGCGCAGAGCACAGAGTGGTTGATCACATCCTCCACGCCGCTGGCCACCATGCCGCCGCCAAATCTGCCGGTCGCCACCGGCGGCAACAGCCTGGCCGCCGGCCCCTATGCGGTGTCCAGTGGCGACAACAGCACTTCCTTCGGATACTCGGCCGTTGCATCGGGACCCAACGCGTCGGCCTTCGGTTCGACCAGTGTGGCCAGCGGCTCCAACAGCGTCGCCGTCGGCATGCTGAGCCGGGCGACCGGCACCAATTCTAATGCCTTCGGTAACTCGAGCACGGCGTCTGGAAACAACTCCGTCGCCGTCGGTGTTTCCAGCGTGGCAAGCGGCCTGACGTCGACCGCCCTCGGCACGCAAGCGACGGCCAACGCCACGAATTCCGTCGCGCTCGGCAATGGATCGATCGCCAATGTCGCCAATACCGTATCGTTCGGAACGGCCGGCAGCGAGCGACGCCTGACCAATCTCGCCGCGGGCATCAATCCCACCGATGGCGTCAATATGAGCCAGCTCACCGCCTTGGACCTCTCGGTCGATACGCGCATCACCGACGCCTTTGCCAATTTCACAGGGTGCGCGCGCACGTCGGTTTCATCGTTCGCGCTCGCCGCCGCGGCCGACCCCGGATGCAGTCATGAGGGCGCGGGCGGCGCGACCTCGCTTGCCATCGGCCTGAATGCCGATGCCGCCGGCGTCAACACGGTCGCCTTGGGAAGCGGTGCCAGTGCCACCGGCACCAATTCCATCGCCATGGGCGCCGGCGCCAGCGCCGTCGATGCTGTGGCAGTCGGCACCGGCGCTACGGCCTCCAACAACGGCGCCGCCTTCGGCAACGGCGCCTCGGCGACCGGAACAAACTCGGCCGCCTTCGGACCCAACAGCAGCGCGACCGCGCCGAACTCCGTCGCGCTCGGCAGCGGGTCGATCGCCGATCAGGCCAACACCGTGTCGGTGGGCTCGGCCGGCAACGAGCGCCGCATCACCAATGTCGCGACCGGCGCCGCGCCCACCGACGCCGTGAACATGCAGCAGTTTCAGGCGGGTCTTTCGTCAACCAACTCGCGGATGGATTCGCTTAACAGCCGCATCGATACGGTCGACCAGCAGGCCCGTCGCGGCATCGCGGCGGCCGCGGCGCTGGCGCCGACGATGATGCCGTCAAAAAACGGCAAGACGACCGTTGCGCTGAGCACGGCCTTCTATCGCGGCGAAGCGGCGCTGAGCGTCGGTGTCGCTCACCGGCTTAATACCTCGACGCCGACGGTTGTGTTTGGCAGCTATGCCAACGGCGGCGGATCCGAGCAGGTCGGGCGCGTCGGCATCGCGGCGGAATTCTAATCCTGTTCATCGGTTGCTTCTGAGACTGTGCGGAACAACTTCTCGTCGTCGCCGTTGGCCCCCGGAGGTGTGCGATGGCAATTCCAACCACCCGCGAGCGGGTGCCGACTCAAACTTCCGACGCGGTGAACCAAAGCATCGAGACCGGTGCGGAAAAATCCGTGCGGCTTGCGGCCGACAATCCCGGCTTGATCGCCCCGCGTTTGAACGAACTGGATGCAGAATGGGACATTGAGCGTGCCATCGAGATGAACGCCTCAACAATTGCGTTTCTGGGCGTTATTCTGGGATTTTTTCTCCATCCCTATTGGCTCGTTCTCCCGGCGCTGGTGACTCTGTTCCTGTTTCAACACGCGGTGCAAGGATGGTGCCCGCCGGTGCCAATTTTGCGGCGGTTCGGGTTTCGCACAAGCTACGAAATCGACCGCGAGCGCTATGCGCTCAAAGCTCTACGCGGCGATTTCCAGCCGGTTTTGGAAGCCGCCAATAGAGCAAAAGCCGCATGGGATGCCGCACGCCCAAACTGACAGTGCAGACTGAACTCAATTGAACGACGCCGCATTCAAGGGCCAAGGTTGCGCGCCCGTATCGGCGGATTATGCCGGCTAAGGCCCGCATAAGCGGCCCACAAGGCGCTTTTGTCGCATCCTGGCCCCTCCCCTAGATGGTAACTAACAACCGGACTAAGGTGCGTTTCGAATACGATTCAACGACTCTGCGTGCCGACCCAGGAGACGCGATGACCTGCTATAGCAAGATCGTCGAATCCCAGCCCAGCCCGCAGCCCGCCAAAGCCGCCCGTTCAAGATGAAAATTGCGCTGATCGTCCTCATTCCCTTCCTCGGGGCCCTGCTGCCGCCGCTATTCATCCGCGCCGGACGCAACGTGTGCACGATCATCACCGCCTCGGTCACCGGCCTGGCGCTGGTGATGCTTCTGACGGCGGTCCCAGAGGTCTATTCAGGCGCCGTGCCGCGCTTCAGCGTCGAATGGCTGCCACAACTCGGCCTGTCGGCATCGTTCTTCATCGACGGCCTCGGCCTTTTCTTTGCGGCTCTGATTCTCGGCATCGGCTTCTTGATCATCATCTACACGCGGTTCTATCTGGACCGCTCCGATCCGATGGGACGGTTCTTTGCCTACCTGCTGCTGTTCCAGGGATCGATGGTCGGCATCGTCCTCAGCGACAACATTTTGCTGCTGACGGTGTTCTGGGAGCTGACCAGCCTCAGCTCGTTTCTGCTGATCGGGTTTTGGTATCACTTGCCAGAATCGCGGGCCGGCGCCCGCATGGCGCTGGTCGTGACCGGCGGCGGCGGACTGGCCCTGATGGGCGGCATGCTGCTGCTCGGCAATATCGCCGGCAGTTTCGAACTCAGCGAGATCCTCACGCGCGGCGAAGCGATCAAGGCCTCGCCGCTTTACCTGCCGATGCTGCTGCTGATCCTGCTCGGCGCGTTCAGCAAATCGGCGCAGTTTCCGTTCCACTTCTGGCTGCCGCATGCGATGGCCGCGCCGACGCCGGTGTCTGCCTATCTGCATTCCGCGACCATGGTGAAAGCGGGCGTGTTCCTGATGGCGCGGCTGTGGCCGGCGCTGGCGGGCACGCCGGAATGGTTCCTGATCGTGTCGCTGACGGGACTTGCGACCATGGTAATCGCCGCCTGGATCGCGCTGTTCAAGGACGACCTCAAGGCGCTGCT
>JAUSBQ010000075.1 GCA_030651965.1 Pseudolabrys sp.
GGGCACGATCTCGATGGCGCGGCCGGCGGCGCTTGCGACTTTGCGCGCCACGTCGGCGATCGACAGCTCGTCGGTGGTGCCGACATGATAGATGCCGAGGTGCTCGCCTTTGTCGCGCATCACCATGACGCCGGCGACCAGATCGTCGACGTGGCAGAAGCTGCGGGTCTCCTCGCCGGTGCCCTGAATGTCGAAGCGCAACGTCCCCTCAGGCTGCGCGGCGGCGAGCTTTTGCAGGCGCAGCGCGAATTGCGGCACCACATGCTCCCAGCCCATGTCCGGGCCGTAGACGTTGTGCGGCCGGAAAATAAGGACGCGCTCGAAATACTTGCGGCCGAAATTGATCGCCATCAGTTCGCTGATCAGCTTGCCGCCGCCATAGGAATAGCGCGGATTGAGCACGTCCGGCACCGACAGCGGCGCGGTCTCGTCGGTCGGCACCTGGGGCGGCGTCTGATAGACCTCGGACGACGAGGCGAGGATCAGGTTGCCGACATTGTGCTTACGGCAGGCATCGATCACATTGATCATGCCGCGCACGCCGACATCGAGCACCAGATCGGGCTGGCTGTAGAAAAATTCGGTGCCGTTGACGAAGGCAAGATGATGCACTTCGTCCATGCCCTTGGTCGCGGCATCGACCGCGGCGGCATCGCGGATATCGCCGCCGATGAATTCGATGTCTTCCTCGACCGAATGCAGGCGGCGCGGGCGGCCGCGCGAATTGTCGTCGAGCACGCGCACCCGCGCGCCGGATTTGACCAGCGCCTTCACCAGGCCTGAGCCGATGAAGCCGCTGCCGCCGGTGACCAGAATCTTGGCGTCGCTCATTCGCTATTTCCCTTGCCTGCCGTTCACGGCGGCGACGTCGATCCATTGCCCCTGCCGGTGCGACCGCTGCGCGGCGTCGATCAACGCCTGCGCGCGATAGCCGTCGGCGAAGTCCGGCGCGGTCTGTTTGCCCGTTTCGATCGCGTCGAAGAATTTGTTGACCAGCCGCGACACCGGCGCGATGCGGCCGTCGGGATATTGCGCATCGAGCGGATCGTCGACGGCGATGCGTACCGCCGCATCCGGGCGCTTGGCGTAAGTCAGATCGAAGCCGCGCATGTAGTCGGCGGTCGGATTGTGCAGCACCAAAGTGCCGTCCTCGCCGAAGAATTCGATGTGATGGCCCATGCCGGCGTAAGAAGCGCAGCTCATCGACAGGCTGATCTGCGGACCGGATTTGTATTGCATCGCCATCGCCACGGTGGTCTGCAACTCGGCATCGTCCGGCAGGCCGGAGACGCGCGCCTGCAAGCCGCCGATAGGCCCGGCGAACCATTCCAGATAATGGAAACAGTGCGAGATAAAATTGCCGAGCACGCCGCCGCCGTCGTTGCCGCCGGCGGTCTTCCAGTTACGCATGCGCATCTGGATGGCGCGGCTCTCGACATGCCAATGCACGGTAACATGACGCAACGGGCCGACGCAGCCTTGATCGAGCATCTCCTTGGCGCGCAGCCATGCCATGATGCGCGTGAAGTTGAAATCGATGCCGGTCGGCAGGCCGCTTTGTTCGGCCGCCGTCAGCATGGCGCGCGCGGCGGCAAGGTCGCCGGCCAAGGGCTTTTCGGCGAAGACCGGCTTGCCGGCTTGCAGCGCGGCGATGGCGATGTCGGGCTGCAGGCTCGGCAACGTGGCGATGACGACCGCCTGCACGTCCTTGTCGTCGACCAGCGCGCGCCAGTCGCCATAGGCCTTGGGTATGCCGGCCTCGCGCGCGAGGTCTGCCGTGCGCGCGGCATTGCTGCCGCCGAGCGCAATGACTTCGCAGCGCGGATCGGCGCGGAACGCCGGCAACAGAACCGTGCGGCCGTAATTGCTGCCGATGATGCCGATCCGGATCACGCGCGCGCCTCGGGCTTTTCTCCGAAGGTGAAAACGAACGAACGAAAGCGTTTCATAAAAGGCGGCGAAAACAATATCCCATCGACGAAATTGTAGGCCGGCAACAGCCAGCGCAGCGCGCCCGACGCGATGTAGCGGTATTTCATGCCGGACTGGAATTCCGTTCCGACGCGAAACCCGGCGGCGCGGAAAGTCGCGGCTACCTCGTCGGCCAGGACCGGCCGCTCGTTCTCCGTCACGCCGACCGAACTGTAGAACGGCGATGAGCGGTCGCGATAGAGATACATCGCCGGGTTCATCCGGTTCGGATCGAATGCGACGAACTTTCCGCCGGGCCGCAGGATCCGCATGACTTCCGCGACACAGCGTGAGCGCTCGGTAAAATGATGCAGGACGCCGGCCAGAAGCACGCCGTCGAAGCTCGCATCGGCAAACGGCAGGTGTTCGATATCGCCTTCGATGAATTCGATGCCGGGATATTTCTCGCGCGCGATCCGGATCAAGGCCGGACTGAGATCGACGCCCGTGCAATTATAGCCGCGCTGTTGCAGGACATTCGTGAACACGCCGGAGCCGCAGCCGAGGTCGGCGATGCGCGAGCCGCGCGGCAACCCGCTCAGCCGCACGAAAATGTCGATCAGCCGCTGGTTCGTCGCGGGCGCAAACACGTCATAGGCATTCGACGCGCCGTGGCTGTCGAAAAACGCGATTTCGCTGCTTTTGATCTGGGTCAGGGGGGCGGCCATGTGGCGGGTCTTCTAGCACGGGGATTTCTTCGCGGACAACGCGAGAAACCGTCAGCACCGCCAAGGTCTTGCGATAGCGGCCCGATTGCCGATCGGCGCGGTCTGATGATATGTGATCCGCATGCTTGACGGTCAAACCGCGCCGCGATCCGCCCCGCTGGGTTTGAAGCTGGCCGCGCTGGCATTAGCCGTCGCCATTGTCGGGCTTCCCGTCAACAATGCCGCCGATTATGCGCTGCTGGCGGTGGCGACGATCGTCATTTTCAGCGGCGCCGTTCGCATGCAGGCGCGGGCCTGGCTCGCCGCCGCCGCGATCGCGGTTGTCGCCATCGGCGGACAGATCTTGCTGGCGCCGCCACGCATCGACGAAGGCCACAATGTCTTCCTGCCCGGCGGTCCGCACGGCGCGCTGGAGCGTGGCCTGCCGGCCGATGTCTATCGTCATCTGGCGCAGGAGTTCGACAAGGAATACCCGCCGGCGAAGCGTTGTCTTGTCGCGGCCGGCGGCTGCTGGGCCGGCGGCGGCTTTCCCGATCGGGCCTTTGCATTTTCCGCCGACGGCATCTTCCACACGTCCGACATGTCGCGTTCGGTGACGGAACTGGATTTCTCCGATCCGGTCTGGCTGCGGCTCGGCTTCATCAACGACATGCTGTACAACTGGTCCGCGGCAAGCGACGTGCAGCGCGCCAGCCGCGACCGGCGGTTCTATATGGGCGTGCATCGCTGGCACCTCACCATGCCCTGGTTTGAAATGATCCGCCTGCCTGCGGCCTATGCCGGCGGGCAGCTGTGCTGGCGCGGCGACGTGATGTGGGAAGGCGCGGGCGAGCGCTTTTCGCTCTGGCGCGGCGATGGCTGCCGCGCCATCGAGCCCGCCGATGCCGGGCGGCGCGTTGTCGGCGTCGCCATCAAGCCGGACTCCCTGGCGATGCGGCTTGAGCCGCCGACGCCGGTGCGGCTCAAGCAACTGGCGCAGGACCTGATCGTGCTGGCGGCGGTTGCCGGATTTATCTTGGTGCTGGTGCGAATCAGACCGCGACAACTCATTCTTCCGTCCGTGCTGGTCGTCCTCAGCGTGCTGGTCATCGCCATCGACGACGCCAGTTTTCTCGGCGGCGTGCGCCCGTTCGACGGCGGCGACGACGGCCTGTTCTACGACGGCGTCGCGCGGCAAATGCTGCAACAGCTCTTGGCTGGCGATGTCTGGGGCTTTCTTCGGGGCGGCGAGGATGTCTTCTATTATGGCGGCCCCGGCCTGCGCTATCTGCGCGCGCTCGAGCACATCGTGTTCGGCGAGAGCTATCTCGGCTATCTGACTCTGGTGCTGCTGCTGCCGTTTTTCGTGCTGGCGCTGGGGCGGCGGTTTCTGCCGGGCCGCTGGGCTCTGGCGCTGGCGATCATGTTTGTCGCGGTGCCGCTCGGCGAACTGTTCGGCACCACATTCATCCACTACAGCAAATGGGCGTCGCGCGGTTACGCCGATCCGGCAGCCTACATATTCTTCATCGCCGGCTTGATTCCGCTTCTGGATGCGCGGGGAAAATTCTGGCCGGCATTTTTCGGTGCGCTGCTGCTGGCCCTCGGCATTGCGATGAAGCCGATCGTCGCGCCAGCGGCAGCGGTGTTCCTCGGCGGCGCCGGGCTTTATGCGCTGTACCTGCGGCAATGGCCGCGCCTCGCCGGTCTCTGCCTCGGGTTTCTGCCGGTGTTCTCGATGGCGCTGCACAACTGGATATTCGGTAAGGTCTTGGTCCTGTTCAGCTCCAATGCCGCGCATCCGCTGGTCCTGGTGATGCCGTCCTCGGCCTATGCGGCTGCGTTGCGGGAGTTGGCGACGTTTGATTTCAGCGGGGGAAATTTGGTCCGCGCAATTGCGCAGGTTCCGGCCTGGCTCTCGGGACCGGCGGAGTCCTACTGGACCGTCCCCCTCAACGCCGCCGGCGTCGTCATCCTCGTCTATGTCGTTCTGCGCGGCCGGCGCTTCGATCCGTGGCTGCGGCTGGTCGGGGCGGCCGCGCTCGCCCAACATGCCGTGGCTCTTTTTTATGTTGCGACCGCGCGCTACCATTTCCTCACTTGGTTCTTGACCATGCTGGTGGTCATGGTCTTTTTGGTCGAGATCGGATTTGGCTGGCTGCGCCGCCGCTATCCGGTCGTGTCGGAGCGCCTCCTTCTTCATCCTTTGTCGCGCCGGATTGCAAACGGCCTGTCGCGGCTTCAGAAAGTATCCGCATGAGCGAAAAACCGGTCGGCATCGCAAACGGTCTCACCAATTACGGCGACCGCGATTTCTCGCTCTATCTGCGGCGCTCATTCGCCAAGTCGATGGGCTATTCCAACGAAATGCTGGCCAAGCCCGTGGTCGGCATCGCCTATACCGGTTCCGGCTTCAACAATTGCCACCGCCACTTCCCCGAACTGCTCGAAGCGGTGAAGCGCGGCGTGCTCGCGGCGGGCGCCTTGCCTGTCGACTTCCCGACGGTCTCGCTCGGCGAAGGCTTTCTCAATCCGACCAGCCTGAAATTCCGCAACCTGATGTCGATGGATACCGAGGAGATGGTGCGCGCGCAGCCGATGGATTCCGTGGTGCTGATGGGCGGCTGCGACAAAACCGTCCCGGCGCAATTGATGGGCGCGGTGTCGGCCGGTCGGCCGGCGGTGATGCTTGTCGGCGGTCCGATGATGACCGGCCGCCATCGCGGCGAACGCCTCGGCGCCTGCACCGACTGCCGCCGCTTCTGGGCGCAGTATCGCGCTGGAAAGGTCGATCAGAAGGAGATCGATGCGGTTGAAGGCAACCTCGCCACCACGGCCGGCACATGCGCGGTGATGGGCACCGCCTCGACCATGGCCTGTATCGCCGAAGCCCTCGGCATCATCTTGCCAGGTACCGCCGCGATCCCGGCCGTGCATGCCGATCGCCTGCGCGCGGCGGAAGCCACCGGCGCGCTCGCCGTCCGGCTGATCGGCTCGAAGCTGACGCCGACGGCCGTTATCAATCAGAAGTCGGTCGAGAACGCGTTGCGCGTGCTGTTGGCGATCGGCGGTTCGACGAACGCGATCATCCATCTCACCGCGATTGGCGGCCGCGCCGGCGTCAAGGTCTCGCTCGACCGGCTCAATGAATTGTCCGACACGACGCCGGTGCTGGTGAACTTGAAGCCGGTCGGCAATGGCTACATGGAGGATTTCTACGCCGCCGGCGGCATGGGGGCGCTGTTGCGCGAATTGAAAGATCTTCTGCATCTCGACGCCATGACCATCACCGGCGAAACGCTCGGCGAGCGCCTCGATGGCGAGCCAGTCGCCTGGGTTGACCGCACCATTATCGCGCCACGCAAGGAGCCGCTCGAGCCGGAAGGCGGCCTGGTCGCGCTGTTCGGCAATCTGGCGCCGCAGGGCGCGATCCTCAAGCGCTCGGCCGCCGACTCGACTTTGTTCGAAAAGGAAGGCCGCGCGGTCGTGTTCACCTCACTGGCCGATCTCGCCGCGCGGGTCGACGATCCCGATCTCGATATCGAAACCGACGACATCATGGTGCTGCAGAATGCCGGCCCGCATTCGGATTCGGCGATGCCGGAAGCCGGCTATCTGCCGATCCCGAAGAAACTGGCGACCAAGGGCGTCAAGGACATGGTCCGCGTTTCGGACGCGCGCATGAGCGGCACCGCTTTTGGGACCATCGTGTTGCATGTGACGCCGGACGCGGCGTCCGGCGGCCTGCTCGGCCTGGTGCGCAACGGCGACCGCATCAGACTGTCGGTCAAGGAGCGGCGCATCGACCTTCTGGTCGACGCAGCCGAACTCAAGAAACGCGAGGCGACACGCGAAAAGCCGCCGGAAACCCCGGCGCGCGGTTACGCCAGGCTTTATGCGCGGGAGATCACCGGCGCCGACCAGGGGTGCGACTTTGAATTTCTGCGGTCGCGCTAGAGCCTGTCCGGCTTTGATAGAATCAAAGCCGGGACTCTAGCTTTTTGTTTTGACGCGTTTTCTTGATGCGAACCGGTTTCCACTTCGCTCGAAAACGCTCTAATGGTCCAATTCTAACAAACGGCGGTATCCTGAGGGTGGAAATATGTTTACCGCGCCGTAGGGCTAACCAGCGATTAACGATTGCAGCGCCCCGAATTTAACGCGCGCCGAAGCCCTGTTCCTTAAGGTTGTGGTCTCTTTTGGACGGCGGCAAGCCGTCCCGGCAATCCACTATGGCGCCATGATCAAGACGCTCGGCTATCTGGCGAAATTTCGTGACTGGCGAACGCTCCTGTTCGCCGGCGCAGCCGGCTTTTGCGTGTTTTCTGTGTTGGCCGTCGCGGTCGCCACGAAGGTAGCGCTGGCCGACCCGACGATTCTTCTGATTTCCACGGGCGGCGCCGTCTTCGGCGTTTTCCTTGGCTTCGTCGGGTGCGCATTGCGCGTCATCCGCAAGCTTAACGAACAGAACGCCCGCCGTGATTTCGCGCTGAACAATATGGCGCAGGGCCTGAGCATGTTCGACGGCCAGCACCGCCTGGTGGTCTGGAACAAGAACTACGAGACGATGTACGGACTCGGGGCGACCATCCGGCGCGGCTGCAAAATTCGCGAATTGCTGGTCGCGCGGCACGCCGCCGGCACGCTGCCGCTCGATCCGGCACAATACGAGGCCGATCTGCGCGCCGCGCTCGACCAGGGGAGTATGTTCACCGTCGATGTCGAAATGCCGGACGGCCGCGTCATCGCCGTCGTCAACCAGCCGACCAGCGAAGGCGGCTGGGTGGCGACGCACGAAGACATCACCGACCGCAAGCGCGCCGAACGCGAACTCGACAACACCCGCGCCTTCCTCGACATGATCGTCGAGAACGTGCCGTCGCCGATAATCGTCAAGGACGCCGCCGACCTGAAGTATCTGTTGGTCAATCGCGCCACGGAAGAATACTTCGGCGTCGACCGCGCCAAGATCATCGGCAAGAACTCCGCCGATATGCTGCCGAAAGCCCTCGTGCAGACAATCATCGCGGAAGACCGCGGCACGATCGAGAGCGGCGAGATCAGTTACCAGGGCGAACACGGCGTCATCACGCCGGGCAACGGCATGCGGATCGTCACCGCCACCCGGCTACCGGTCAAAGACATCGACGGCAAGCCGAAATACCTCATCACCGTTATTCACGACATTACCGACCGCAAGCGCAGCGAGCAGCGCATCGCGCATCTCGCACATCACGATTCGACGACCGATCTGCCGAATCGCGCGGCGTTCAACGAATGCATCGAGGCCACCGTCGACCTCGCCGCCAAGGTGAAGGAAAGCTTCGCCGTGCTCTGCATCGATCTCGACCGCTTCAAGGCGGTCAACGATGTTTTCGGTCATCCGGTCGGCGACGCGCTGTTGGGCGAAGTGGCGCGCCGGCTCGAGCAGGTCTGCCAGGGCGCTTTCGTCGCCCGCGTCGGCGGCGACGAATTCACCGTCATCACGCCGACGGCGAAGCAGCCACAGGCGGCCGAGGCTTTGGCCGAACGGCTTGCCGCCGCCTTTGAAAGCGACATCACCATCGCGAGTCACCAGATGCGGGTCGGGCTGACGATCGGCGTCGCCATCTATCCGCAGGACGGCGCCGACGCGGCGACCCTCGTCGGCAATGCCGACGCCGCGCTGTTCCGCGCCAAGTCGGAAGCGCGCGGCTCGATCCGCTTCTTCGAAGTCGCCATGGACCAGCAGCTCAGCGCCAAACGCGCGCTACAGCAGGATCTGCGCAAGGCGGTCGAGCAGGGCGAACTGGCGCTGCATTACATGCCGCAGGCCAATATGGACGGCCAGATCACCGGCTTCGAGGCGCTGGCGCGCTGGCATCATCCGCGCCACGGCCTGGTGCCGCCGGATGTCTTCATCCCGCTTGCCGAGGAGAGCGGCATCATCGGCGCGCTCGGCGAATGGGTGCTGCGTACCGCCTGCCTGGAAGCGGCGGCATGGCCGAATAGACTGCACATCGCCGTCAATCTGTCGCCGGTGCAATTCCAGCACGGCGACCTGCCGAGCCTGGTGCATCAGGTGCTGCTCGACACCGGCCTGTCGCCGGCGCGGCTGGAGCTGGAGATCACCGAAGGCGTGCTGATCGGCGACTTCGCGCGCGCCGTCGCCATGCTGCGCCGCCTGAAGAACATGGGCGTGCGGGTCGCCATGGACGACTTCGGCACCGGCTACTCGTCGCTGTCCTATTTGCAGTCGTTCCCGTTCGACAAGATAAAGATCGACCGCTCCTTCGTCGCCAATCTCAGCCACAGTCGGCAATCGGCGACCATCACTCGTGCCGTCATCGCCTTGAGTCGCGGCCTCGGCGTGCCGGTGGTGGCGGAGGGCGTCGAGACCGAGGCGCAGCGCAAATTCCTCGCCGCCGAAGGTTGCGACGCGATACAGGGCTATCTGGTCGGCCGGCCGATGCCGATCGAGGAATACGCCAGGACCGTCGGCCGCACGCCGGCGCGTCCGGCGATCGCCTTGGTGGCGAGCGCCTGAGGGCGCGGTACCGGCGCGGCGCGCGCTTGGGATTCTGGCTGGACAGGAAAATGGTGCTGCCACACAGGATCGAACTGTGGACCTCCTCATTACCAATGAGGTGCTCTACCACTGAGCTACGGCAGCTTTTAGTTCACTCGGGATACGCCGGGAGCGAACGCGGCGGAAACTGCCACAACGCCCCTTTAGGATGCAAGGTAACACCCTGTCCAGCCCTGAATTTTGCGTGAACTTGTCAAGCGAACCGCCCGGCCGATAATGAGAGCCATGACGGGTGACAAGAACGGCGGAAAATCCAGCAAATCCGGCCAAAGCAGCCGCCGCGACGCGCGGCTGGCCGCTGCGCTACGGGAAAACCTGCGCCGGCGCAAGGCACAAGAACGCGCCCGCGGCGCAGAAGAGCGCGGCCGGGGCGCGCAGGGCGATAGTGCCGCCGGTAAGCCGGCTCCTGGCGATGAAAATCCGCCCTAGCGGCGCCTTCCCGGAACCGACTTTCGCCGTATTTGCCCGGCGATAAGTGGTAACCCTCCAGCATATTGTGCTTTGCAGGAAGGCGTCCGGAGGTCCATAGATCGTCCGGAACACTCATTTCAAGCATGGCAAGCAGCTGGGGCGAGAATGGATCGGATACGCATCGTCGGCGGACAGAGGCTCAACGGCACGATCCCGATTTCCGGCGCCAAGAACGCCACGCTGCCACTGATGATCGCCAGCCTGTTGACGGCTGAGACGCTTGTGCTCGAAAACGTGCCGCGGCTGGCCGACGTCATCCAGCTCCAGCGTATTCTCGGCAATCACGGCGTCGACATCATGATCGCCGGCAAGCGTCCGGGCGACGAGCCGGCCTCGGGCCGCACCTTGCACATCTCCGCCAAGACCATCGTCGACACCACGGCGCCATACGAACTCGTCTCCACCATGCGGGCAAGCTTCTGGGTGATCGCGCCGCTTGTGGCGCGCATGGGCGAAGCCAAGGTGTCGATGCCCGGCGGTTGCGCCATC
>JAUSBQ010000094.1 GCA_030651965.1 Pseudolabrys sp.
CTCATCAATGCCGAAGGCTTCAAGGTGAAGCTGCCGGTGCGCGGCAGGCCTGAGCCAGTGCTGCTCGATTCGCAGAAGCTGCCCGGCAAGGTGACCGCCGGCGGCGCGCAAGGCGTCAACCCGAAGGATTACGACCTCGTGGCCTTGGCCATGCAGGAACCGCAATACCGCTCGCCCGGCGTGCGCGAACTGCTCGACGCGGTCGCGACCTCCAAGGTGCCGTGCATGTCGATCATGAACATGCCGCCGCTGCCTTACATCAAGCGCATCCCCGGCCTGGATCACGACGCGCTCAAGCCGGCCTACACCGACCCGACGGTGTGGGACAATTTCGATCCCGGCCTGCTGACCTTGTGCAGCCCCGACCCGCAGGCGATTCGCCCGCCGGACGGCAAGGCCAACGAACTCCTGGTCACGCTGCCGACCAACTTCAAGGTCGCCAAGTTCGACAACGACAAGTACACGCAGATTCTGCGCGACCTTGAGAAGGACATCGAGGCGGTGCGATTCGATCCGGGCGACGGCACCAAGATCGAATTGCCGGTGAAGCTGCGCGTCCATGATTCGCTGTTCGTGCCGCTGGCCAAGTGGTCGATGCTGCTGGCCGGCAACTATCGGTGCATCACCAAGGACGGCATGCGCACGGCGCAGGAAGCGGTCCATACGAACATCGAGGAATCGAAGTCGGTCTACAACTTCGTCTTCGACCTGTGCGTCAAGCTTGGCGCCAATCCGGTCGACCTGGTGCCGTTCGAAAAATACGCCGCCGCGGCGCAGAGCCTGTCGCGGCCGGCGTCGGCCGCGCGTGCGCTGCAAAACGGTGCTCAGTACATCGAGCGCGCCGACAAGCTGGTTCAGCTCATCGCCAAGCAGAAGGGTCTGAGCAACCCGGCGATCTACGCCCAGGTAGCGCTGGTCGATGCCCGGCTCGAGGCCAACCGCAAGAAGGCCGCCGCCTGACGCCGGGGAACCGGATTTAGTTCTTAAACGCTACACGTTTCCGAGGACCGGTTTGCCCGACGGCAGGCCGGTCCTTTGGCATTTGGACCCCCCGGGAATCGGGTTCGGCGCCCAACCACCGATAGGCCCCAGCCCTGCGATTTATCCACGGGCCTTCGGTTTTAACGGCAAATACGCGCCGTTTTCGGGGCGAAAATTGTGACATCCACGCAACACTGTGACGGTTTCTTTTTTGCGAAAGACGCAAACGCCTAATAAGGCAGCAATTGCTGATGTTTTCGCCTTGCTGGCCAAGGCGTTCAGATATGTAAATTCGCGGGTAATGCACGCCCTGTTGCGTACGGGTCGGTCGCAGCCAAAGCCGGGTGCTTGGAGTGGTTAGTACGCAATTGTGACGAGCTTTTTGTATCGGCTGAAAGTCGATCGAACCGAAGAAAAAGGGGCAGGGTCCTATGAAGAAAGTTATGTTGTCAGTTGTTGCGGCGCTTGCGATTACCGCAGCCGCGCCGGCCTTCGCGGCCGATATGCCGGTGAAGGGCAAGCCGATTATCGTCGCGACCCCGTCGCCGTGGGATATCGCTTTCGGCACCGCATTCACCACGGATTACATCCTCCGCGGTATCTCGCAGTCGAACAAGCGCCCGGCCGTTCAAGGCTATTTCGAAGGCCGCTACACGGTCAATGACATGGTCACGCTGTATGCCGGCGTCTGGGGCTCGAGCCTCTACACCGGTCTGGCCAATGCCGAATTCGACATCAGCGGCGGCGCCCGCTTCACGTTCGGCAACTTCGGCCTCGACCTCGGCTACGTCTATTATGCATATCCCGGTTCGGCCGCCTTCGTGCTCGGCTCGGCGACCTCGATGGACATCAGCTTCGGCGAGTTCTACGCCAAGCCGTCGTACAAGTTTAACGACTTCCTGACGGTCGGCGCCGCCATCATCGGCGGCAGCGACTTCGGCAACACCGGTCAGTCGGCCATCTACTACGAAGGCAACGCGACCGTCACCCTGCCGGCATTCATGCCGATGGGCATCACCACCTCCATCTCCGGCGCGATCGGCCGTCAGACCTACAGCGGCAGCTACAAAGGCCTTGGCGGTCCCGCCGCTGCCCTGGCGAACAACATTCAGGATTACACCACCTGGAACGCTGGCATCGCCTTCAACTACAAGGCTGTGACGCTGGATCTGCGTTACCACGACACCGATCTCGGCACCGGCAACGCCTTCCAGTGCGTGTCCACGACGCTCAGCAACATCTGTAAGGAAGTGTTCGTCGCCACGCTCAAGTTCGACACCACCTTCTCGGCGCTCAAGTAGGCCCGGGTTCGACGTAAAGCCGATTACTGCCTCTTCGGCTGCAACGGGCGGCGGTTCCTCAAAGGACCGCCGCCTTGTTGCGTTTTAGGTCACCGCATTCGCAAGCATAGAGGATGGCGACGATGAACCGCCGCGTCTGGCTCGCAGTTCTGGCCGGTGCCGCGGGCGGCACCGTCGCCATCGGCCTGATGGAATTCTTCGCTGCGCGCAACACGATGCCGGTCATGGCGGTGCCTTTCGCCACGTCCATCGTGCTGGTGCTCGGATCGCCGGAAGTCGAAGCGGCACAGCCGCGCGCGCTGATCGGTGGTCACCTGCTGTCGACGCTGGTCGGACTGATCGTGCTCAATCTGGCCGGACCTGCGCCGTGGGCCGCGGCGCTCGCGGTCGGCATCGCCATGGCGGCGATGCATGCGACGCGGACGTTTCACCCGCCGGCCGGCATCGACCCGCTGCTGGTGGTGGTCGACGCCATGCCGTGGACCTTTCTGTTCATCCCGGTGGCGGTCGGTGCGCTGGCTCTGGCGATGTTCGCCTACGTTTGGCACCTCGCGGTGCGCCGATTCGCCTGGCCGACGCGCTGGTGGTGACCAATTTGGGTTCTGGCCACATTACTCCGCCGTCGCCATCGCGCCGCTATCGCGCAGCCGGAAGCGGTCGCCATCGCGGCTGACAGTCAGCCGGCGCCGATGGAACGTGGCCAAGGTCGAGCGGTGGCCGATCGACACCAAGGTCGTGTGTGCCAACCGTTGCTCCAGCAACCGGTAGACCTCGGCCTCGGCCGCTTCGTCGAGCGAGGCGGTGGCTTCGTCGAGGAACAGGAAATCGGGCGCCAGCAGGATCGCCCGCGCGATGCCGAGACGCTGCTGCTCGCCGAGCGACAGCATGCGGTTCCAGTGCGCCTCTTCCTCGATTCTCGGAACTAGCCCCGGCAGGCCGACCGCGGCAATCAGCTCGGCCACCTTGGCGCTGTCGAAACTGCCGGGCTCGGCCGGATAGGCGACCGCCGCGGCGAGCGGCGCGATCGGGAAGTAAGGCCGCTGCGGCAACATCATCACTTTGGCATTCTTCGGAATGACGATGTCGCCCGAGCCGAAGGGCCAGATGCCGGCCATGGCGCGGAACAAGGTCGACTTGCCGGAGCCGGAGGGACCGCTGACCAGCACCTTCTCGCCGGCGGCAATCGAGATGCCGGTGGCATTGATAAGCGGTTCGCCGTTCGGCAACCGCACCGCGAGATCCTGCAATGTGATGGCGGCGCCGTCTCCCGGCGTCACCGCGACAACCGGCGGCGTTACCGCCAGCGCCTGCGCGGCGGCGACCGAGCGGTCGAAGCCGTCGAGACGTTCGATCACCGCGCGCCAGTCGGCGAGGCTTCGGTAGAGCGTCACGAACACCGACAAGGCGCCCTGCACCTGGCCAAAGGCATTCGCGATCTGCATCAGGCCGCCAAGCTGCACAGCGCCGGCAAAATAGGCGGGAGCGCCCATGACGAAGGGGAACACGATAGCCGCTTGAGAATAGCCCGCGGTGAAGAAGGTCAGCTTCTTCTGCCGCGACATGATTGCATACCAGTTGTTGATGACATTGCCGAACCGCATCAACAGCCGGTCGCGTTCGGCGGCTTCTCCGCTCAAGAGGGCGATCTGCTCGCCGCTTTCGCGGACGCGGACCAAGTTGAAGCGGAAATCCGCTTCGTAGCGCTGCTGCAAGAAGTTCAGCCCGATCAGCGGATGGCCGATCAGGTGGGTAAGGGCCGTGCCGATCACGGCGTAGATCAACGCCGCCCACAGCAAATAGCCGGGAATGCTGTAACTCATCCCGAACAGATGAAATGGCGCCTGGGCCGACAGCGTCCATAGGATCGCCATGAACGACAGCAGCGTGACCAGCGAACTGAGCAGTTGCAGCCCGATGGCCAGCGTCAGCGCGACAAACTGGTTGACGTCCTCGGCGATGCGCTGATCCGGATTGTCGGCGGCGTCGCCGAGCACCTGCATGCGGTAGTGATTGGAATCGGCCATCCAATGGTCGACATAGGCCCGGGTCATCCAGCGCCGCCAGCGGATCTGGAGCCACTGATTGAGATAGAGCTGGTAGACGGCGAGCAGAATGAAGGCGGTCGCCAGGACGCTGAAATAGCCGAGCTGATAGACGAAGGCGTCCCAGTTTTTGTCCTGCAGGGCATTGTAGAAATCGGCGTTCCACGAATTGAGCAGCACGGTGAGGCCGACGATCGACAGTTCGATCGCGATCACCGCCGCCAGCAGCAGCCGGCCTGCCCAACGGTCTTCGGAGCGAAAATAGGGTATGGCAATTCGCCACACGGTGGCGAGGGTCGAGATTATGCCTCTCACGGGGCGGCTCCTGTCGCGATGTGAAAACCAGGTGTCGAAGGTTATCTGCAACTAGGGAATGGATGCCAGATTCCGGCCTTTGGCGAAAATACTTGCACAAAAAGCGCGTAACGGGCGCTTCCGATTTCCTGCCCAATGTTGCTTCCCGGGCGCGTAGCCTTTACGATTATACGCAAGGGTTGCCGGATCCTGCCAAAAAGGCAGGGTCGTGGAATAAAACCTGTCGAAGAACTGTTTTTGAGAAAACAACCCAAGGGAGGGTAATCTAAAATGACCAAGAATAAGCAATCCACGGTAGCTACGCGCCGTAAGTTCCTCGGCGGGGCGGCGGTCGCCGGCGTGGCGACGCTCGCGATGCCGCAAGTCTCGCGTGCGCAGACCGTGACGCTCAAGATGCAGACCTCATGGCCTGCCAGCGATATTTTCACCGAAATGGCCGCGCAGTATGTCGAGCGCGTCAACAGCATGGCTGGTGGCCGTCTGAAGATCGACCTGCTGAATGCCGGCGCCGTGGTCCACGCCTTCCAGGTGCTGGACGGCGTGCATGGCGGCCAGATCGACATGGCGCATACCGTGACCGTTTATTGGTACGGCAAGCACAAGGCGGCCTCGCTGTTCGGCACCGGCCCGGTGTTCGGCTTCAACGCCAACGAAGGTCTCGGCTGGATCTATAACGGCGGCGGCAAGGAGCTGTTCGAAGAGCTTCAGACCAAGATCATGAAGCTCAACGTCAAGAGCTTCTTCGCGATGCCGATGCCGACCCAGCCGCTCGGCTGGTTCAAGAAGCCGGTCAACAGCATGGCCGACATGAAGGGCCTCAAGTACCGCACCGTCGGTCTCGCGGCCGATCTGATGCAGGCGATGGGCCTTTCGGTCGCGCAGCTTCCCGGCGGCGAAATCGTGCCCGCCATGCAGCGCGGCGTGATCGACGCGTTC
>JAUSBQ010000097.1 GCA_030651965.1 Pseudolabrys sp.
CCGCGGACCAGCATCATGGTCTCGGAACGGTCGGCGCCGAGCAAATCCGCCGCGACGTCGATCAGAGCCGATTGCGTCATCACCGCGTAATTGTCGAAGTCGTCGAGAGTCGGCAGCGGATCGTCGTAGAGATCGAACGTATGCGCATCGATAATGGCCGACAGCCGTTCCGGCGCGATATTGTGTTGCATCAAGGCCGCCACCAAAGCCGCCGCGACCGGATGCGCTGCCGCCTCGCCGTCCCGCTCGCCGCTCAAGACCTCACGCCACCATTGCAGCCGGATCTCGCCAGGCATCGGCTCGCGTGCCACATCGCGCACGCGGCTGATTTCGATATTGAAGGCATAGAGCGCAAATAGCGCGTCGCGCCGCTCCGCGGGCGCAAACAAGGCCGCCAGATAGCGGTCGCGGTCGGCCTCGCGGACCAGCGCGGCGCAGTGTTCGACAGAGGTCGGCATGCGGTTAACCTAGCACCAGACTCAATCGACCGCGATCAGGCCGACGCCGGCGCGGCGGTTTTCCGCCAGCAGGATGTTGAAGGTCCGCACTGCCGCTCCGGTCGCCATCACGTCGACCGAGATGGCGCGTTCGCGAAACAGCGCCCGCAGCGGCGCCGGCAATACCCACGGGTCGCGTCCGGCGCCGATCAGAAAAACGTCGATCGAGCCTGCGTGCGCGAAAACCGACGCCAAGGATGCTTCGCTGAGGTCCGCGACCGACGCGACCGGCCAGGCCCACATGCCGTCGGGAAAGCACAACAGCGAGCCGCGATGCGACATGCCGCCGAAACGAAAGCCGCCGTCGCCATAGGCGTCGATCGGCGCGGGGGTGGGCAGATGCGGCGCATCGGCAAAGCCGCCGGCCATTGCCTTACGGCTTGTCCCGATGCGGGGCGCTGAGCGCGTCCCGCCCGGTGCCGACGCCGAGATAGATCAGGATCGGAGCGGCGATAAAGATCGACGTATAGGTGCCGACCAGAACCACGCCGAACGTCATGGTCGCGGTGAAGGAATGGATCGCCTGCCCGCCGAAGAACAGCAACGCCAGCAAGGCCAGCGTCACGGTGACGTGGGTAATGACCGACCGCGACAGGGTCTGGTTGACCGCGGCGTTGAGCAGTTCGTCCATCGGCATTTTCTTGTAGCGACGCAACATCTCACGGATACGGTCGTAAATCACAACCGTATCATTCAGCGAATAACCGAGAATGGTCAAAAGCGCCGCGATGCTGGTGAGATCGAAGTCGATCTGCGTGATCGACATGAATCCGATAGTCAGCACGATATCGTGCACGTTAGAGATCATGGCGCCGAGCGCAAATTGCCACTCGAAGCGGAACCAGAGGTAGATCAGGATGCCGAAGATCGCCAGGCCAAGCCCGACGACGCCGTAAGACAGCAACTCGCTCGACACCCGCGGACCGACCACTTCGACACGCTGGTATTCGACCGTATCGCCGAGGGCGCCGCGAATCTTGGCGACGGCCGCCTGCTGGGCGGTTTCGCCGCCCGGCTGCTCGGCAACGCGCACGAGCACATTGGCAGGACCGCCGAACTGCTGAAGCTGCACTTCACCGAGGTCCAGCCCGCCCAGGGTCGCCCGCATTTTCGCCAGATCGGCGGGCCCGGCCTTGCTCTGTACTTCCAGCAGCAGGCCGCCCTTGAAGTCGATGCCGAAGTTCAAGCCGTTGAAGAAATACAGCCCGATCGCCAATATCGACAGCAGCGCCGACAGCGGAAAGCTGATGCGCCGGAAGCGCATGAAGTTGAATTTTGTATCGTCGGGGACGATGCGAAGCAGGCGCATAAGCTGTATTTCCCTGCCTAAATCGGTACGTGCTGCGGACGCCGCCAGCGTATCCAGGTGGCCACGATCAGCCGCGTCACGGTGAATGCGGTGAACACCGTAGTGATGATGCCGATGCCGAGCGTGACGGCGAAGCCGCGCACCGGGCCGGTGCCGATGTAGAACAGCACGGCGGCGGCAATGAAGGTGGTGATGTTGGAGTCGAGAATGGTTGCCAGCGCGCGGCTGAAACCGGCATCGATCGCGTTGATCGCCGAGCGGCCGGCGCGCACCTCCTCGCGGATGCGCTCATAGATCAACACGTTCGAGTCGACCGCGATGCCGACTGTCAGCACGACGCCGGCGATGCCGGGCAAAGTCAGCGTGGCATTGAGCAGCGACAACACGCCGAAGATCATGGCGACGTTGATGGCGACCGCGATATTGGCGAATATGCCGAAGATGCCATAGGTCGCGATCATGAAGACGACGACCAGGGCCGCGCCGACATAAGCCGACATCTTGCCCTTGGCGATGGAGTCGGCGCCGAGACCGGGGCCGACAGTGCGCTCTTCGATGATGGTCAGCGGCGCCGGCAACGCGCCAGCGCGCAACAGGATCGCCAGATCGTTGGCGCTCTGCACCGTGAAGCTGCCGGAAATCTGTCCCGAGCCGCCGAGGATCGGCTCGCGGATGACCGGGGCCGAGATCACTTCGTTATCGAGGACGATGGCAAAGGGCTTGCCGACGTTTTCCTGGGTCGCCTGCGCGAACTTGCGCGCGCCGGCGGTGTTGAAGCGGAACGAGACGATCGGCTCGGAGGTGCGTTGGTCAAAACCGGGCTGGGCGTCGGTCAGTTCGCCGCCGGAGACCAGAATGCGCTTCTCGATCAGATAAG
>JAUSBQ010000125.1 GCA_030651965.1 Pseudolabrys sp.
CCGCTGCGCGCCGCCGACCTGATGAAGCCCGAGCTGGTCCAGCGCAACGAGACCGTGACCCTGGTCTACGAAGTGCCGGGCATCACGCTGACAGTCCGCGGCAAGGCGGCCGAAGGCGGCGCCCAGGGCGACGTCATCTCGGTCCTCAACGAACAATCCAAGCGCACCGTGCAAGGCGTCATCGTCGGGCCGGGCCGCGTCGTCATCTCGACCGGCTCGCCGCGGCTGGCCGCCAATCTCGCAGCGTCACCACAAGCCAGGCCCTAGACGAGCCAGACGAACCGGAGCCTGAGCCTTATGTCCATCTTTGTGAAAGTAACGACGATGAAAATCATGATTGTCGCGCGCCGGACGATCCTGGCGGCGCTCGCCGCCTCGCTGCTGTCGAGCTGCGCCGCCTTGGACCGCCTCAAGAACATCGGCGAGCAGCCGGCTTTGGCCGCCGTCGACAACCCGACGGCGCGGCCCGGCTACAAGCCGGTGCAGATGCCGATGCCGGCGGCGCAACCCGCCTCGTACAATCCGAATTCGCTGTGGCGCAACGGCTCGCGCGCCTTCTTCAAGGATCAGCGCGCGCATCAGGTCGGCGACATTCTCACGGTCAAGGTCAACATCACCGACAAGGCCAACATCGCCAACGGCACCAAACGGAGCCGCGACAATGTCGAGGATTCCGGCATCTCCGATTTCTTCGGCAAGCAGAAGCTGCCGATCCTGAATTCGGCGCTGCCGACGCGCATCTTCTCCGGCGACTCGAATTCGTCGAGCGAAGGCAAGGGCTCGGTCGACCGCTCCGAAGCACTGTCGACCAATGTCGCCGGCGTGGTCACGCAGGTGCTGCCGAACGGCAATCTGGTGATCGAGGGCCGCCAGGAAATCCGCGTCAATTTCGAAATCCGCGAACTGATCGTCGCCGGCGTGGTGCGGCCGGAGGATATCGAAAGCGACAACACCATCGATTCGAACAAGATCGCGCAGGCGCGCATCGCTTATGGCGGCCGCGGCCAGATCACCGACGTGCAGCAGCCGCGCTACGGCCAGCAGGTGCTCGACGTGATCCTGCCGTTCTAGTGCATGTCGCGTGGCGCGCCATCAACCGTTCGTCCCCGCGAAAGCGGGGACCCAGTGCGAAAGGTTTCTGACGTTTGTGTTGTAGCTCCTGGATTCCCGCTTTCGCGGGAACGAACGGAGATTGGATCGACGCAAAATAAAGTCACGTTGCGCTAGGTTATACGACCTCCCACGCCGTTTTCGTCTCGCGAGCGAAACACGGCGTCCTACGACGCGGCCTCCGGTAGCTCCCCTGCCGGAGGCCGTGTTCGTTTTTGATTGAGGGAATGTCGAACATCCGTAGGCAGGACACACTCGACAATTCGGGCCGCCGGATTTACCCTGCTCACATGAACATGATCCGCCGTACGCTCGACATCGACGCCTCGACTGACGCGCGCCTGAACGAACTGGCGGCCGAGCGCGGCCAGGACGTGTCGGTGGTTCTCGCGGAGGCGGTGGCGTTGCTCGACTCGGTGATCGACATCGGCAATCCCGATATTGCCGAAGACCGCCGCCGCTTGGACGAATTCAATCGCACACGCGAAGGCATTCCGCTGCACGAGGTGAAGGCTTGGGTCGAGAGCTGGGGCACCGATAGCGAATTGCCTCGGCCCGAGGCCCGCCGGATTGAATGATCCATCTATCGCGTGAGGCCGCCGACGATGTCGTGCGGGTCCGCGAATTTCTTGCAGGCAAAAACCCGGACGCGGCCAAACGAGCTTTGGCAGAAATCTTCGCCGCGCTGGAGAAGGTTCATGTGTTTCCGGGTCTTGGTAAACCGACCGAAGACCCTCACATCCGTCAGATTGTCGTCCCCTTCGGCAGCGCAGGCTACTTTGTCCGCTATACAGTTCGGCCCGACAGCGGCAACGTGCTTGCGCTTCGTATCTGGCATGGCCGCGAAGCGCGGACGTAGGCAGCAAGCGTTGCGCGGGCTAACTAACATGTTCCTCCCCGTCTTCGGGAGGGCGCACGCGTCCAACCATAATGCCGACTTAATCGCCAAGCCTTTACTCGCCTGAGCCTAGCGGTCGCGGCACCGATGCGCGGGAGAATTGCGATGTGGCGAATATTGTTGGCGTTGGCGATGATCGCGAGCCCGGTCCACGCCGAGGACATTTTCGCCGGACGGCCGGGGTTCTCGCCGGCCAAGTGCCTCCGGCGTCGTCGGCACGCTGCGACGCATTGCGCGCGGCGGCCGAGAACTTGCCCGACCCCGGCACGCGGATCGACCTGTCGGTGACCGGCAAATTGACCTTGGTGCAATCGGACGGCGTGCTTTGGTATCTCGTCGTCTGTTCCGACTTGCGGGTGATGTGCGTGACGTATCAATCGAACGACATGAAAGTCGGCGACGCCGTCGAGGTGCGCGGCGCCTATCGGCGGCTCGATGCCAACCACGCGGTTCTCGACCCGTGCCTGGCGCAGGCGGAAACGCAGGCTCCGGGCAACTAGGTCGCGTCGGCGGTGCGTGGCCTGGAAGCGTGGCGGCACCCCCGGAATCCCGACGCCGCAGCATCAACAGGGGGCCGGATTTTATTCAAAATCCATCTTGACGTCATTCCCATTAAAGGGTATATAGTCTCCATCCCGCCCCATCTAACGAGGGGCGTTTGATCAGCGTCGTCAGATGCTGGGGCGGGGAGCGGTGGCCGGCGGGGCGTTGGAGATGCGACGCAAACACCCGACGGCGGTCCAAGCCGCTTGGTCCCGATGCGCCAGCCGCGCATCACTGGGGCGGAAGTGCGTGTGGTGTTGCGGCAGAAGTCCCGGCCGCCGGAGGACCCAATACCAGGGTCCGATGGAGACCGAGGCGAGGAAGCTCCCTCACCAGCGCATGGAAACCCCGCAGCGGTGGATAGGCAATCCTAGAGCAAGAGGAAGCCTGAAAAGGTCAGTCCACCGAGGGCCTTGCGGAGCAAACCTATAAA
>JAUSBQ010000128.1 GCA_030651965.1 Pseudolabrys sp.
GGCACTTGCCGTCGTGGGCCAACGCTTCCTGGACGCTCAAACGCGACTGGATGAAATCTCGACCGAGGAAGCGGAGCGACGGATTGCGCGCGCCGTGCTGCGTCTCATTTAGCAGGCGGGCCGGCGGGTCGAGCAAGGAATTCTCATCGACTTTCAGATTCGCCGCCAGGACATCGCCGAGATGACAGGCACGACGTTGCATACCGTCAGTCGCTGCCTGAGCGCGTGGGAGCAGGCCGGCTGGGTCGAGGGCGGTCGTCAAAGGCTTCTCGTGCGCGACGCCCATCAGTTGTTCGCATTGGCGGAGGGGCGCCCTCCCGCCGCGGATATAGGCTGACTTCGCTGAGTCGAACGGGGCAACTGGCTATTATAACTCCAGCGGAACTCAAACCGTCGCAGCCTGTAGTTTAGGAAGAAGGTCACGCAAAGATATTTTGTGCGCTGCACAGACATCTTCAATCGTATGAAACGTGCCGACCGGGCAACCGATACAACCCATGTGATGGCGAATGAGAATCGGAATCGTGGCGGGCCAGCGCCGCATCACATCATCCACGAGCAGATGAGATTGAATGGTCATCAGGATACGAACCCTCCAAATGCATTTAAATTATAATTGAATTCGTTGCCGGCCTCGTTGTTCTGGCGCAAAGACGGACGTCGTAGATGTCCTAATGTGGAATGCGTTCCAGGATGCAGCAAAGCTGCGGTAACCGCGCGAGTAGACTTACGCTTATGGCGTTTTTGGGTAGTGCAAAGCGACGGGAAGGCAGATTCAACAACCATGTCTGCGGACCGCTTCATTGACGCGATGGCCTCGGGCCTCGCGCGGATTCCAGTCTTAAGCAACGGCTATAGGCCGTTCTTTCTGGGCGCTGCTTGCTGGGCTGTGCTGGGGATGGTTCTGTCTGTCGGATCGATGGTCGGCCGGTGGAGCTTCGCGGTTGTTTACGGTGCTGCGGCTTGGCACTCCCATGAACTTCTCTTCGGCTATGGATCGGCCTTTGTCGCCGGCTTCTTGTTGACAGCAAATCTGACATGGACCGGTCGACGCCCGGTGCGCGGCGGCGCCTTGTTGGCTCTCGTTCTCCTATGGATCGCCGGCCGGGTCGCCTTTATGACATTGAATGAAGTCGATCTGCCGACGGCGGCTGTCATCGACGGCCTGTTTCCGATTGTGCTCGCCGCGCTTGCGCTGCATGAGGTGGTAATTGGACGAAACTGGCGAAACGTGGCGGTGGCGGCGCTGGTCGGGCTCTTCGCAGTCGCTAATCTCTGGTTTCATGCTGAGGTATTCTGGCTCGGTGTAGCGAATTACTCGAACCGCGCCGCTATTGCGGTGCTCATAATTCTAATCAGCTTCATTCTTGATTGCGTCACGCCGACGTTCACCCTCAATTGGCTTACTCCTCACAGTAAAGGCGAATTACCCACCGAATTCGGACGATTCGACGCCGCCGTTCTCGCGGCTTCGGCTATCGCGCTTTCGGTATGGATTGCCCTGCCAGACGGTATGCCGACCGCGGTCGCACTTCTCTTTGCCGGTGTACTGCAGGCTGTGCGCATGTCCCGCCGGGCCGGCGCACATATTTGGCGCGAGCCACTAAAGTTCGTCCTCCGTATCAGCTATGCTTTCGTTCCGCTAGGGTTTGTCCTGGTAGGTATTTCAACTCTTTGGCCTGAGGCTATGCCTCCAAGCGCCGCATTGCATGCCTGGACCACCGGAGCAATCGGAGTCATGACGCTAGCGGTCATGACACGCGCGAGCCTTGGCCAGACCGGCAAGCCATTGAGAGTGGATAAGGTAACTAGAATGTTTCTTGTCGCTGCGATAGTCGCCGCGCTAACTCGCGTTGCGGCGCCGTTACTGTCCGCAGTAGCGCTTCCGCTCCTCGTGGCCTCGTTGGTGGGCTGGATCGTGGCGTTTGGTATGTTCGTACTCAGATATGGTTCCGTACTAATTCGGCCCAAGACCCGAGGATAGAGTCCTGGATGTCTAATGCTGAAGCGAATCATGCGCTGGCGATATGTTTTGCTCCTTGCAGTGTGAGGCATTCGAGTAAGGCCCGATCCGCCGTTCATGGGCACTCGACAACTCTTTCCTAGGATGTGCCGCTTTCCGCAGCTTCAATGCACAATGAGTGTTCTCGACGAGTTTTAATGCTCGGAAAGCAGTCAAGCTCGCCCGCCACTTCTAACTTGACTTTGGTCAAGACATTACTCGTGAGCGCCGAGTAAACGAGATCATGCTGGCAAAGGAAGCAATTTCGCTGGAGCGAACGGCGCCGCGGTATACATCATACCCGACGGCGCCGCACTTTGGTCCCGAGGTCGACGAAAGCACATATGCATCGTGGCTCAACGACCTATCGAGATCGGACCCAGTGTCGTTCTATCTGCATGTTCCGTTCTGCGAGAAAATGTGTCTCTATTGCGGATGCAATACCAAGGCCACGCGACGCGTGGAGCCGATTGAACTCTATGCCGAGCGGTTAATCGGAGAAATAAATCTCGTTGCCGAGAACACGGTATGTAGAAAGCTTGTCCATCTCCATTGGGGTGGTGGAACACCATCCATTCTCGGTTCCGATCGCCTGCGCGAAATAGTTGCCCAACTCGCCACTCGTTACGACCTCTCGGCATTGAAGGAGCACGCGATTGAACTCGATCCGCGTCATGTTACAAAGGCGCTCGCAGATGCGCTCGTTGACATCGGCGTGACGCGGGCCAGCCTTGGCGTTCAGGATCTCTCCGACCATGTGCAGCAGATCATCGGGCGCGTCCAGCCATTTACGATGGTTCGGCGGGCAGTCGACATTCTACGCGAGGTTGGCATAGACCAGATCAACATTGATCTTATGTACGGTCTGCCAAAGCAATCCGAGCAGGATGTCCAACGCACTGCGATCCTCGCACATGAATTAAAACCCCAGCGGCTCGCGGTGTTCGGCTACGCTCACGTCCCTTGGTTCAAGCCCCACCAGCGACGTCTAAATGAAGCTATGCTGCCGGGGTCGGCCGAACGCTTTGCACAAGCTAAGGCTGCGCGCGAAACATTAACCTCGCTAGGGTACGAGCCAGTCGGCCTCGATCATTACGCAAAGCCTGCCAACAGTCTCGCAATCGCCGCGCGTGGCAGAAAGCTACGAAGGAATTTCCAAGGTTACACAACCGACGATGCCGATGCATCGCTAGGCTTGGGCACCTCGGCCATCGGCCGGCTGCGACAGGGCTTTGTACAGAATCCACCGGATACAGGCAGCTATTCACGCGCAATTATGGCGGGAGGTTTGGCGACCATAAAAGGACGCGCGCTTTCTGCCGATGATCATATGCGCGGTCGCATCATCGAGAAACTAATGTGTAACCTTTCCTGCAATATTGACCAGGTTGCAGACGATTGCGGTCATCGATGCGTATCATTCGAACAGGAAATTAAAATGTTACTGCCGTTCGTTACGAATGGATTTGCGCATATCGACGGCCATCATATCGCAGTTACTGAAAGTGGACGACCGTATCTGCGTCTGATCGCAGCGGCATTCGATAGTTATGCGCCGAATTCCCGCGCTCATCATTCGATCGCGGTGTAGCGGAGGCTATCGTCGGCGTCTTGAAAAATCTTACTAGAATCGCCCTGCAAGCTCTATCGACGAACGATTGTGGCGCTCTATAAGTATATTTTGGCTGATGGAGAAAGGTAGTCCGATGGCGCATGCTTCTGTCCAATCGACAAGTCGAAAGCTGAAGCCCGTTCGCTTGGGTCACGACATCTTGGATTCGGATCATATGGAGATATCCGAGTGTTGGTTTCAGGCGGTCAACTGCACGCCAATTCAATTTCCTTTTCTGATTGCGCGATTGAAGGCTCTAATGAAAAAACACTTTGCTCTTGAGAGCGCGATGATGGAGGATGCCTCCGGCATGCTATGCGCGTGCCATAGGCGAGACCATGATAGTTTGATTGGGCTCTGCGATCATGCCGCAAGGCTAAGTAAATACAACCCGCGAAAGGCACGATCGTTTCTTCGATACGAATTTCCAAAACGCGTTCGCGAACACATTATTTGCATGGACCAGATGTTGGTTCTCTTTATCAACACAAATGGCGCGATTGTCCAGGCAAAGACCTGTCATCCCGAGGGTTAATGACCAATCTACCGGTGTCGCCGTGTGCCGTTATCTATGTGAGCGTGCATTGAGCGCTCGGCCAAAAAAAGCGTAGATCTGCAAGCCCACGATTAAAGACACTCTGTTGAATCTCCGGATACGAATTTATCCGGCGGTCCTCTGAAGAAAAAACTCCCCCCGCTGAACTGTGATCAATCAGCGAGGAGAGTGAGAGTTGATCTGGCAGAATGGGAAAGACAGGCTTCTTGCCAGTGCCTATTGGTCACATATAAACCGACGGTATGCCTTGACCGAAGTCAAGCAATACAGAACCTATTGCAGGAATGCATTCGAACAACGTTGGCTGCAAATGTTGGCAGGTCGGTGCTCGATATTCTTGGCGCTGATCCCGCGCCCTTATTTTAGCGATACCGTGCCTTGCGGCCATCGGCACCGGCATCCGTGACGCCGACATATGTTTCTAGCAATGCACGATCGGCCTTCAACACGGCGCTGTCACCCTGATAGACGATGCTACCGCGTTCGATGATGATGGCGCGATCCGCCATACTTAGAATCTTATGCGCATTTTGCTCTACAAGAATTGCCGAAAGGCCTTCGTCGCGTATGATCTTACGCAGGGCAGCCAGCAATTCCTCGATGATGATGGGGGCGAGCCCTTCGAGCGGCTCATCGAGAAGCATGATGCGCGGATTGAGAATGAGCGCGCGGGCGACCGCGAGCATCTGCTGCTCGCCGCCGGATAACTGATTGCCGAGATTGCGGCGGCGCTCGGCGAGCCGTGGGAACAAAGCATAGACTTTGGCGAGCGTCCACGGTCCCGGCCGGGCAACCGCGGTCATGTTCTCTTCGACCGTCAGAGAGCGAAATATATTGCGTTCCTGTGGCGCCCAACCGATACCGGCATGAGCGCGCTGGTCCGGGCGCATGCCGGTGATGTCGCGGCCGTCGAGAGTGATAGTGCCGCCGATGTGGCGAGTGACGCCGACAATAGAGTTGACCAGGGTGGTCTTACCCATGCCGTTGCGGCCGAGCAGCGCCAGCGCCTGGCCTTCGGCGATGCGGAACGTGATGTCCCTCAGTACGACGGCCTCGCCATAGCCCGCGCTCAATCCCTCGACATTCAGGAGGTCAGGCATCGACAATCTCCTCGCCGAGATAGACGGCCTTGACACGTGGATCGCGTGCGATCTCCTCGGGGGTGCCCTCGGCGAACAGCGCGCCGCTAACCAGCACCGAAATACGGTCCGCGAACGAGAATACGATGTCCATGTCGTGTTCGATTAGTAGCACGGTAACATCCGCGGGCAATGCGGCAACGGCGCGGAGAATTTCATGCCGCTCATCCTCGGGAACGCCGGCGGCCGGTTCGTCGAGCAGCAGCACGCGAGGACGGCAAGCGATCGCCACCGCGATCTCCAACAGCCGCTGTTTGCCGTAGGGCAGGACTGCAGTTCGTTCGTTGATGACGTCGGTCAGGCGAAAGCGCTCCAGGATTTCGACCGCTTCTGTTATGAGATCGGGCCTGGTGCCGACGATGCGCCACCAGTCGAGGCCTTGCCCGCGCCGCTCCGAAACCGCCAGGCCCAGGGTTTCGAGCGGCGTCAGGTCGCCGAACAATTGGTTGATCTGGAAAGTTCGCACAATTCCGCGTCCCACCCGTTCGTGCGTCGGCAGACCTGAGATGTCCTCGCCATCCAGCAGAATGCGACCGCTGGTCGGCCGCTGTACGCCGGTGAGCAGATTGATCAGCGTCGTCTTGCCGGCGCCGTTCGGCCCGATCAAGGCGTGCCGGGCGCCCCTGGCGATCCGCAGCGCGATGTTATTGGCGGCGACGATGCCGGCAAACCGTTTGGTCAGGTCGATCGTTTCCAGGACAACCGTCATTGACATTGGTCCTTGGAAGCGGCGGCCTCGCGGCGCGCAAAGGTTCGCCAATCCAGCCGCGCCGCGAAGAGGCGAATTGGCGCCGTCCATGTCGTGATACGGTCGCGCCCGACCAATACGATCACCACGAGAACGAGGCCAATCCAAAACGGCCAGTACTGTGGTGTGAGAACCGATAGATAGTCCTGCATAAACTTGAAGATGATCGCGCCGATCAAACCGCCATAGAGATAGCCGGCGCCGCCGATGATCAGCACGAGTAGGAGATCGGCCGAACGATCGAATGAAAAAACTTCGAGCGAGGCAAAAGCCGTCGTTTGCGCCAGCAACGCGCCGGCGATACCAGCATATCCGGCAGCGACCGTGTAGATTGCTACCATGCGGGCGTCAACCGAGACCCCGATAGCGGATGCTCTCAATGGATTCCCCTTCACCGCTAACAGTGAAAGACCAAAAGGGGAATTTACCAAGCGACGCGCAATTAGGAACAAGATGAACAGAACGCTCAGACTGTATACATAACCAGTATGGCCGAACATATCGAAACGGAAGATCCCGAACACCGGCTTAATGGTGACGCCCTGCAGTCCGTCTGCGCCGCCGGTAAGCCAGCCAAAACTATTTGCCAACTCACGTAGTAGCAGCGCTACCCCGAGTGTCACCATCAACCGCGTTAGATCTGAACCGCGTAGCACGAGAAAGCTTGTGACAAAGCCAAGCGCCATCGCGACTAACCCTGAGGCGAGCAACGCGAGAACAGGCTCGTTGATGATTTCGTGCTTGGCCAACAGTGCGGCGGTATAAGCGCCGACGCCGAAAAAAGCGGCATGCCCCAGCGAGATGATGCCGGCGTAGCCGAGGATCAGATCGAGCGAGAGCGCGAACAAGCCGAGCCAGGCTATTTCGGTGAGGATGAGGTGGCGCTCCGGAAACAGGAAGACCGCGGCGAATGCGCTAAACCAAAATAGCCCCTCAAGAGGCTGCCATCGCGCGCGCGCGGATAGCCATTCGGTGGCGCTGCGGACGGCGGAAGGAGGTGTTGTCATGGCTGGCGTCTCATCGCGACGCGGCGCGGGTGAACAGCCCCTGTGGCCGCCAAATCAGCACGACGATCATGATAGTGTAGATGACGAAAGCGCCGATACTCGGCAAATAATATTTGCCGGCAACGTCGCCGATGCCGAGCAGCAGGGAAGCCACGAACGGCCCCGTGATACTCGACGTGCCACCGACTGTAACCACGATCAGGAAGTAGATCATGAACTTGAGCGGGAATGTCGGATCGAGACCTAGAATTTCGACGCCGAGTGCGCCGCCGAGCCCAGCCAAGCCCGACCCGAAGGCGAAAGTGAGTGCGAACACCCGGTTAACGTTGATGCCAAGTCCGCGCGCGACGCGACTGTCGTCGACCGCCGCGCGCAGCCGGCTGCCGAACCTTGTATTGGAGAGGATGAATTGCAACGCAGCGGTCAGGAGCCCGCAGATGACGATGATTAGCAGTCTGTAACGGCCGATCCCTATCCCGAACAGATCAAATTGGCCTTGTAGCACGCTAGGGACCTGCACGAATACCTGGCTGGAGCCCATGACGTAGTCAAGTGCCGCTACCGCCATGAAGACGAGTCCGATTGTGAACAGCACCTGATCGAGATGGCTCTTGCGGTAAACATGTACATAAAGCGTGCGTTCGAACAAGACACCAATCGCCGCGGTCGCCACGAAGGCAATCGGTAAGGACGCGAAGAAAGGAACCCCGAGGTGATTGACCAGAACGACGGTGATGTAGCCGCCCGCCATTGCAAACGCGCCGTGCGCGAGATTGACGAAATTCATCAACCCCAGCGTCACCGCCAGACCTGACGCTAGGACGAACAACAACATGCCATAGGCAATTCCATCAAACAAAATTGTTAGCATGATGCTTGGTTCACGATTGTATCCCTCGTGGCGGCGCGACGATCGAGAAAGGATTAAGTATGATTTTGACCTGTGCTGGAGCGATTGCGCGCGGCAACGGAGAGTTTCCGCCGCGCGCCCGTCTTACCCTTTCACTTCTTGATCTTGCCGAAGTCCTTGACGTCGTTGAACGTCTGGAACTCCACATTGTAGAGCTGGCCGTTCTTCCTCTCGACTTTTCGGATGTAGATATTCTGCACGATGTCGCGGGTGTCGGGATCGATCGA
>JAUSBQ010000159.1 GCA_030651965.1 Pseudolabrys sp.
CGGACAGCAGTTGCGAGTGCCGTGCAAAGGACGTCCGATGAAATCGGTTGCCACGATAACCATGAATCCCGCGATCGACGTTTCAACTTCGGTCGACCGGATGACGCCGGTTCACAAGTTGCGTTGCGCGAATGCGCAACACGATCCGGGCGGCGGCGGCATCAATGTCGCCCGGATAGTTCAAAAACTGGGCGGCGACGTTACGGCGGTCTATCCGCTGGGTGGCGCGACCGGACAGCTTCTTCGTCGCATGGTCGAGAACGAGGGCATTCGCGGCGCGACATTTGAGGTGCGCGACGAGACCCGCCTCAGCTTTACGGTTTTGGAGAGCGAGACCGGCGACGAATACCGCTTCGTGCTGCCCGGGCCTCCGCTCAGCGTGCCGGAATGGCAGCAAGGCATCGAAGAACTCAAGCGCCTGGCGGATCGGCCGGGCATCCTGGTTATGAGCGGAAGCTTGCCGCCCGGAGTGCCCGATGACTTCTACGCCCGGGTTGCGCGAATGGCGAAAGACCGGGGCACCAAAGTCGTGCTCGACACTTCCGGGCCTGCGTTATCAGCTGCCCTGCAGGAGGGCATGTATCTCATCAAGCCGAACTTGCGGGAATTGAGGGAATTGACGGGACAGGCCCTCATGGACGAGAAGTCCTGGGTCGAAGCCTGCCGTGCCCTGGTGGACACCGGGCAGGCCGAGGTCGTTGCGCTGACGCTCGGCGATCAAGGCGCTCTCCTGGTAAGCCGTGACGCCGCGGTTCGGGCCCGGGCGCTACCGATCGAACCGGTGAGCACCGTCGGCGCCGGCGATAGCTTCCTCGGCGCCATGGTGTGGGCTCTTGCAGCCGGCCAAGAGCTGGCAGACGCATTCCGGTACGGCGTGGCCGCCGGTTCCGCGGCGCTCATTACCCCAGGAACCGAACTGTGTCATCTTGACGATGTCGAGCGCCTGTACGGCCAGGTGATCGTGCAGAGCATTTGAACCCTGTGTTCGGTTGATTCCGCCGCTGCGACCTTGCGCTTGACCGCGATGAAGCTGTCGGGACTGACGGAAATGGAGTAGATGCCGCAGGCGACCAAGAATTCGGCGAACTCCGGATGATCGCTCGGTGCCTGTCCGCACAAACCGATCTTGGCGCCCGCCTTGTGAGCCTCGCGGATGACATTGGCGATCATCCACTTCACCGCATCGTCCTGCTCGTCGAACAACCCTGCGAGTTCCTCGGAATCGCGGTCGACGCCAGACGCCCCAGCGCAACACGAGGTAGGCGCCGACCGTTAATGCCGACCGGAAGCGTGGCAGGTCAGCCCAGCTGGACTTGCAGCCGATGGACGGCACCATCGTCCATGAGCGGGATAGAAAGTGGCCGTGTGGCGATCTTCGCGCCATCGAGTTCCGCCGCCGCGACGCCTCGCTGCACGTTTTGCGGGTTCTCGACCACGATCTCGTACCTTGACGCGCCGTGGCGGAGTATGATCTCGAAACGGGGCCAGGATTTTGGAATGCAGGGGTCGAGACGCAGAACACTGCCTTCGATGTGAAGTCCAAGGATGCACTCGACTCCTACGCGCTGCATCCAACCGGACGAGCCCGTATACCAAGTCCAACCGCCGCGTCCGACATGGCTGGGTGCGGCGTAGACGTCGGCGGCGACGACATAGGGCTCCACTTTGTAGCGGTGCATGTCGATGCGCGTGCGGGCGTGATTGATCGGATTAAGCATCCAGAAGAGCGCTGCCGCCTTGTCGCCATCTCCGAGGCCTGCAAAGGCCATCACGGACCACAGCGCGGCATGCGTGTACTGGCCGCCGTTCTCGCGGACGCCCGGCGGATAGCCCTTGATGTAACCAGGGTCGAGCGGCGAGCGGTCGAAGGGCGGCGTGAACAGCAACGCCAACCCGTCTTGGTGCAGAATCAGCTCGCGATCGACGGCCCTCATACCTTGTGCTGCTCGGTCGGGCCGCGCCGCGCCCGAGATCACCGCCCAGGATTGGGAAATAGAGTCGATGCGACACTCTTCGTTCGTCGCCGAGCCGAGCGGAGTGCCGTCGTCGAACCAGCCGCGCCGATACCAGTCACCGTCCCAAGCTTCACTTTCCAGGGCAGTCGTCAGCGCTTGCATGTGCTTGCGCCAGTTCTCCGCCCGCGTCGCGTCACCGCGCGCATCGGCGAAGGTTGCGAAGGCGTCGAGAGCCGCGTGCAACAGCCAGCCAAGCCAGACGCTCTCGCCCCGGCCGCCTTCGCCGACGCGGTTCATGCCGTCGTTCCAATCGCCGCCGCCAATCAGGGGAAGGCCATGGTCGCCGACCGCGAGGCTCGCGTCCAGCGCACGGGCACTATGCTCGTAGAGGCTGGCGGTCTCGTTCGAGACGGTCGGCTGGAAGAAGCTGTCGCTCTCGCCTGGCTGCAGCGCCTGGCCCATCAGGAACGGGACAACTTCATCGAGCACGAGCGCATCGGCGGTGGCTCTCACATAGTGCGCGACGGCGTAGGCGAGCCACACGCGGTCGTCCGATATGCGGGTGCGCACTCCTTGGCCTGAGTGCGGCAGCCACCAGTGCTGGACATCGCCCTCGACGAACTGGCGGCTTGCGGTCCTTAGAAGATGTTCGCGGGTTATCGATGGACGGATCGTGGCGAGCGCCATGCAGTCCTGCAACTGGTCCCGGAAGCCATAGGCACCGCTGGCTTGGTAGAATCCCGATCGCGCCCAGACGCGGCAGGCGAGCGTTTGGTAGGCGAGCCAGCCGTTGAGCATGATGTCCATCGACCGGTCCGGCGTCTTGACCTGGACTGCGCCGACGATCTCATCCCAAAATCCACGGACTTCGGTGAGCACGGTGTCCAGGTCCGCCTGACGGTAGCGCGCGATCAGCGACAGCGCCTCCGCCTCGTCCTCGGCGTCGCCGAGGAAGAAGACGATTTCGACAACACCGTCCGGCTCGATCTCGACCGTGGTCTGGAGAGCGGCGCAGGGATCGAGCCCGGAGCCGACCCGCCCCGAAAGCGGAGTCCCGTTAATCAGGGCCGCCGGCCAGGCGAGGGCGCCGTTGCGGCCGATAAACTCCCGGCGATCACCCGTCCAGTTCGTTTGGCGCCCGGCCAGGTCCGCGAAAGCGGAGCGTCTCGCGAAGGCTGGATTCCACAGGTTGGTTGCAATCATCGCCCCGCTTTCCGGATCGATGCGCGTGGTTATCGATGGCGCCGCCGCGCTGCGGGACGCGCCGAGAACCCATTCCACGTAAGCCGTTACCGACAACCGTCTCGTGCGACCCGAAACATTGCGCATTCTCAAGCGCGATATCTTCACCGGATCGGCGAGCGGCACATATTCGAGTAGCTCCGTAGCGATGCCGTGCGAGGTGTGCTCGAAACGGCTGTAACCCCATCCATGGCGCGCCGAATAGGTGGCCGCTTCGTCCCGGATCGGCAGCGCGGTGGGGCTCCACAGACGTCCAGTCTCCTCATCCCGAAGATAGAAAGCTTGGCCCGGTCGATCAGTCACTGGATCGTTGCACCAAGGCGTCAGCTGATGCTCGCGGCTGTTCACGGACCAAGCGTAACCGCCACCTTCCGCGGACACCAGGAAACCGAAGGTAGGATTGGCGATCACGTTGATCCACGGCATTGGCGTCGATTGGCCCGGGCCAAGGATCGTTACGTAGTCGCGGCCGCCTTCGGCGAAGCCACCCAGGCTATTGAAGAACTCCACGCCAGGCGGCCGTCGCGAGATCTGAAGCTCGGAAGCGGGCAGAGCGCGCTGTGCTGTGGCCCGGGGCCAAGGCCTGGCTTCGGGGGCGCGCTCAAGCTGATCGGCGAGCCGTCCGCGCGCTCCGACCAGGATAATGCGCGCGACGGACGCAAGAAGCCCCAAGGTCTCCGGCGAGGTCAGGTCGGCGCGCAGCATGAAGGTATGCCCGGGTGGCCCATCTTCTCCAATCTGGGGCCGGGATTGGCTGGCCCTCACCAGGGTCTCCAGCGCGATCTGGAGATCCTGAACATAGGAGGACGCGAGCTCGTTGATGATCACCAAGTCCACCGCAAGCCGTTTCATCCTCCAATATTCCACAGCCTGGAGCGCCTCGCGCGCCACGTTGAGTTGGTCGATGTCGGAGATGCGGACCAGGATGATCGGCAGATCGCCAGATATACCCATGCCCCACAAACCCGGCTGCTCACCACTCCCGCTTCCGATGGCTTCCGACGGCGAGCGGAGCACGGGCGCGGCGTAGACGAGGTGACCGGCCAGACGCTGGTATTGCCCGGCCTCGTCGCGAGTAATGCCGAGGTGGTGCAATTGCACCTGGGCTTGCGTCCAGGCGAGCGCGGCGGCGCGTTCGAAGGCGCCGACATCGTGGTGCTTGTCGGTAAGATCGAGGATCTCCTGGCGTGAGGAGGCGACCATTGTCCAGAAGTCGATCCGCGCCGTCGCGCCTGGCGCAATCCGCACCCGGCGGCGCAGGGCAAATATTGGATCGAGCACCGCACCGGTCGAGCGGGAGAGAGGGCGGCCGCCCATGACTGCGCCCGGTGCGTGAATACTGCCGCCGCGACCCAGGAAACGCGCGCGATCGGTCTCGAACTCGTGCTTGCCCGCTGCTACACCGTCGACAACCGCCAGGTGTGCAGCCCAGACCTCCGGCTCCGAAGGTGCCCGCCGTCGCCTGGTCGCCAATATGGCGCCGAGGCCGGCGAGATGCTCGGTCTCGATGAACAGTTTCGAGAAGGCGGGGTGCGTCAGGTCCGCTGCTTGCGACGCCAGAACCAGTTCGACATAGGAAGTCACCTCAATCTCCCGCAGTTGGTCGCCGACATTGGAGATCGTCACGCGGCGCACTTCCGCATCGTCTTCGGTGGAAACCAGAACCTCCATGTTGGTCGTCAGCCCCCCGTCTCGACGCGTGAACTCAGCGCGATCCTCGTTGAAGGTGACCTCGCACGCCTCAGGCTCGGTATCAGTCGGCTGGTAGGTCGCCGACCAGACCTTGCCGCTCGCGATGTCTCTCAAGAAGACGTACGAGCCCCAATCGTCGCAGGTGGCGTCCTCTCGCCAGCGGGTGACGGCCAGGTCGCGCCAGGTGCTGTAGCCGGACCCGGCCGCCGTAAGCATCACGGAATAACGACCGTTTGACAGCAGCTGCGTGGCCGGCGTAGCGGTGTATGGGCTGGCCTTTCGCCAAGTGCCGGGTCCTTCGATTTCGCGGATCCTGGCGGCCGACATCGCATCCGACACCAACGGTGGAGTCGCCGTGACGGCGCGTGGCACGCGCTCCTGCAGAAGCAACTCTGTCGCCTGAACGATCGGCTCAGCATGGAAGCGGTTTCGCATCAAGCCGTCCAGCAGTGTGTCGGCGATCGCGGTGATCGTCATGCCTTGGTGGTGGGCCATGAAGGCACGCACAATGACAAGGCGATCTCCATCCGGAACGCGCGCTCGCGTGAAGTCCAGCGCCTCGTAGAAACCGTAACGGCCGCGGGCACCGAAGACTTCGAGCCGCTCGAAGTTCTGCACGGCGGCCTGAGGGTCGACCATGCTCGCCAGGGCGGTAGCATAGGGAGCGACCACGAAATCATCCGCAAGCCCTCGCTTCAGGCCGAGACCTGGAATGCCAAAGTTGGAGTATTGGTAGGTGAACTCGAGATCTTGCGCGTTGTACGCGGACTCCGAGACGCCCCACGGCGCCCGCATCGTCGCTCCATACTCGATCTGACGGTGGACAATCATCCGATTGGTCTGCTCGATCAAGCTCTCGGCTGGCGCCTTCATGACGATGGAAGGCATCAGGTACTCGAACATCGAGCCCGACCACGAGATCAGTGCTGCGCCATTCGCCGCCTCGGTCACCGCACGGCCCAGCCGGAACCAATGCCGCGCCGGTGCGTCCCTCTTGGCGATGGCCATGAAGCTTGCGAGCCTCGCCTCCGAGGCGAGAAGGTCATAACAGCGCGGATCGAGCTCGCCCTCAGGCACCCTATATCCGATCGAGAGCAGCAACCGGTCGGGGTCGAGCAGAAAGTCGAACTCCATCGAAAGCGCTGTCGAGCGTACGGCATCTTCCAGCGACTTCAGCCGCGCCTCCAGTGAGTCTTCGCTAGTCGCGCTGAGATCGCGCCGGTGACTTTCCATGCAGGCACCTAGTGCATCTGCCCAGAACTGCAGGTCCGCACCCGCCTGGTCGCTTTCTTCGAGAACGATCTGATGGACCGCGTCGGCCATGATCGCGGACTGTTCGGAAAGTTCCGCGAGCCGCTGTTCGATGCCAATGCCGCCGGCGCTCGTCTGAAGCAGGCTAGACGCCAGCAGCCCGATCTCGTCATCGAGCCGCCGCCATGACACCGCCTGGGATTTGCGCAGGCCGCGCAACCGGCGAGCCTCGTCCCGGACCTGGTCGAGAGCATCCGCCACGCCTTGGATGCGCTGCTGCTCCGCCGTGGCCGAGGTCCTCCACTCTCGGAATGTGTTGGCGAGCGCGATCAGGTGTCCAGCGAAGTTCCCGCTGTCGACCGAGGACACATACTGCGGATCGAGCGGACGCAGGTCACGTGTATCGTACCAATTGAAGAAGTGGCCCCGGTGTCTCGTCAGCCGATTCATGGTCGCGAGCGTCGCCTCGAGCCGCTCCAGAGCCTCGATGGTCCCGATCCATCCGAAGTCTCGCGCGCATGCCCCGGACAACAGATAGAGGCCGATATTGGTCGGAGATGTGCGATGGGCTACCACGAACTCTGGAGCTTCCTGCAAATTGTCGGGCGGAAGCATGTTGTCGGTCGGCGTGACCGATGCTTCGAAGAAGCGCCAGGTCCTTCGGGCTATGCGGCGCAAACTATGCGCGTCGGCATCGGCCAGCGGGCGCCGGCTCAAGACTCGATGCGACAGACTCGCCAAAAGTGCGACGGTCGGAGAGGCGAACCAGGCTCCCGCGAACACGGCGGCCAAGGGCCACGTTTGTTGTCCCCAGAACCAGGCCACGCCGATGGCCACAGCGCCGATGACCAAGGCCCCCGACATTCGGCGATAGAAACGGAGTACCCGTGGACGCGGCCCGAACGCCGCGTGGGCCGCAGGGACCCATTCGAGAAGGTTGCGGCGCGTAACCGTGAGCCGTACCAGCGTGCGAAGGATTGCGTCACCCATCAACCAAGCCTGGTGAGCCAGGAAAACGATCATCAGGCCAGACTGGATAAGCGCAAGGCGGAACTCCGCGCCCACAGCCCGGACATGACTGCGCAGCGTAACGCCGGGGCGGCGCGTCGCGATCTCCGCGATCAGGGGAATAAGTGGCGGCAGGATGATCGTCGATAGAATGAAAGCGGTCCAGACCGCCGCTTCTTCAAGCGGCATGGCCCATCCTGCGATCAGGGCCACAACCATTGCCGGCGCAGCCAGCGACCGCCGGAGGTTATCGAGTATCTTCCAGCGGCCGATCGCGGGAACCCCCGACAGCGGTCCGATGAGCCAAGGCAGCAGCTGCCAGTCGCCTCGCGCCCAGCGGTGGTGGCGAAGAGCGGCAACGTCGTAGCGAGGCGGAAAATCCTCCACCACCTCGACATCAGAGGCCAGGCCGGCGCGGGCGAATATTCCCTCGAACAGATCATGGCTGAGGAGAGTCGACTCGGGCACGCGTCCGTGTAGCGCTGCCTCAAAGGCGTCCACGTCGTAGATACCCTTGCCGGTATATGAACCTTCACCGAACAGGTCTTGGTACACGTCCGAGACCGCTGCGGCGTAGGGATCGATGCCGGTTGCGCGGGAGAACACGCGCAGGAAAAGCGAGCCTTCGCGTCCCACGGGCAGTGCAGGCGTGACCCTCGGCTGCAGGATCCCGTAGCCTTCGACGACTCTCCCCAGATCTGCGTCAAAGCGCGGCCGGTTCAGTGGATGCGCCATCTTGCCGATGAGCCGTCCGACCGTCTCGCGGGGAAGCCGCGTGTCCGCATCGAGCGTGATGACGTACCGCACATTATTGGGCACAGTGGTGGGCGCCAAGAATGTGGTGTCCTCGGCGCCCCGCAGAAGCCGATTGAGCTCGCACAGCTTCCCGCGCTTTCGTTCCCACCCCATACAACAGCCTTCGCATTCGCTCCAGACGCGCCGCCGATGCAACAGCAGGAAACGGTCGCCGCTCGTTGCAGGTCCATAGCGTTGGTTCAGCCTCGCAATACCGTCTTTCGCAGCAGCCAGCAGCTCATCGTCGCCGTCCTCGTGCTCGCTTGGTGCATCGCGCCAATCGGACAGCAGTGCGAAATGAAGATCACCCTGAGCGCTTGCCAGGTAGTGGATCTCGAGCCGACCAATCTGCTCCTCGATATCCTTGAGCGAGGTCAGCAGCGTCGGCACGGCGACCAGAGTGCGCAGTTCCGCAGGGATTCCGCCGCGCAGCTCAAGCGCCGGCAGCAAGGTGGCTTGGAAGCCTCGGGTGACGAGGTAGTTGACGACGGCAACGGCCAAGTCGATCGCTGGTACGAATCCGAGAATACCTAACAGCAGCAGCCATCTCCACTCCAGGCCACCCCATGCAGCGACAGAAATCGGAACGGCCAGCAGGCCGGCTGCCACGATCGCGCCGGAGCCGACATAGCCGCCGACTCCCAGCGCGCGATAGGCCAGTCGCGGCCAGCTCAGCGGAGAGGACCTGAAACCGATCGCCGCTTCGAATCCGGCTCGCCCATCCGCGATCAAATAGTAACCGGGATCTGTCAAGCGGACGTTGCCGCTATCGGCGCTCGCCTCGAACGCGCGCCTCACCGTCTCCACTGCCGCGTTGGCTACCTCCAATTCGGTGAGTTCACAACCGCGAGCGAGGTGTTCGACCGCGTTGCGATAGAGATTGCGCGACGGGAAATCCATACGGTCGAAGGCGCTGCCGGCCTTCAAGACGTCATCAATCAGGCTGACGCGCTCGAACAGCTCAGTCCAATCGACGTCGGTGATGAGGCGCATGCTGGTGATGATATTGCGCACTGTGACGGCGCCGGCGACCTGCCTCTGGTGCTCGCCGCGAACGACGGCTTCGGCAGTCGTTCCCTGCCGGGCCAACTGCTCGTCGAGCCACTCTAACGCCGGCGCAACGCTGGGATCCTGATCGCGCAACCGATGGACCAATTGCATGAGAAAACTGTCTGGGAACGTTGCCTGTGGATGCTGTGGAATGACGGCCTCGGCTGGTTCGACGGCGCGCCCGCCAGTCCCCAGCAACCGGTCCGCCACGATGTCTGCGGCGCCGCGCCCGGCCCGGCTGTCGACGACGCGCTCGGCGATCCGCCTGAGGTTCTCGATGAGCACGATGCGCAAGGTGGGCGCTACCGCCCACAATTCGCCAATGCTCAGCGGCTGCACTTCTTGATAGGCGCGCAGGTAGCGGCGCAGCACTTCCGGGTCGAAGAGGCTGTCGGTATGTGCCACGTACGCCCATGCCACGCCGAGCACGCGTGGATACCCCATGAAGGGTCCGCTGGCGAGCTTGGGCAACTGCCGATAGTAGCCGGGCGGTAGATCGACCCGGACCTCGCGGATTTGCTTCTCCACCACATGAAAATTGTCGATCAGCCACTCGGCCGTTGGAGTGATGGCCGACCCCGCCTCGAAAGCCTTGGCGACATCGCGGTAAGCGGCCAAGAGCACAGCCTCATTGTCGGCAAGCCTCATCCACAATGAGGCGCCCTTCACGTGACCGGGCGTCACGGGTTGCGCGGTGGCAAGGCTGCGCGCGTGTTCTTGAAGCCGCTCGACACTAAACAGTTCGGCCCGGATGGGAGTTCCGTCGTCCCACGGTGGCGACGGTCCGCGTGCCCCCAGCCATCGCCGAAACCACAAGCTCAGCGCACTCTTTAGGCGCGATCTACGGCGGCCCGCGAAGTCATCGATTTCGACAAGCATCGTCTTGCGGCCCTTTCAACTTGGGCCTGGCCGCCGGCCACGCCAGCGGCTCACATCAAGCCAAGACGGATCTCGCGTCCATGGTCTGCGTAAGCGGCTCGCTCGGGACGGCACCCTCGACAACTACTTCCGCGCACGCGCCATGGCGGCGGAGGGCGCTGGCCAGACAGTTCGCCTCACGGATCGCCAAATCTCTCGACCAGAAGGGCGTCATCATGCGCTTGTCCATCCGGATGGCCCAGCCGTGCTGCTCTTTGACGACGTTAAATGTAATCATCACATGTCACCGCGAACTGGCTGCAAGGAATTCCGTACCTCACTGAGACAATTATAAATTAGTACCCATCAAAGGATCGGTGGCGTTGATCTACCTCAATGTTCCCGAGGCGCGCCGGTTCCCAGGCAAAAGAAGAATCTTCCCAGACGCGGGCGCGCCGTCTTACCCGTCGCAGCCTTGCAGATCGATGAGCACTCCCAAGTTGAGCATGCCGGGGAGATTGCACACTCCCAGCATGCCGGATGGATTGCGGAGCGCTGACGACTAAAATGGGAGTCCTTGTCGCGGTCGCCACGCGAATATCCGCGTATGACCATGTGAAGGCCGGCAATCATCCCAAGGTCATGATCGCCGTTGACAACACCGCGTAGGCCGTCCTGCAATCGGAGTCGGCGACCCGGGCGATGGGCTCAACCTGTAGCCTTCTGAGAAATTTGACTATCTAGGTAGCTGCATTTGGGGCTCATTCGGACGTGAGCTCGTCTTTCTGATGCGGAACCGGTGGCGTTCACTCTCCCAAGACGCCGTCGCGTACGGTTTCTGGCGAAGCCCCGGCGTCCTTGCCGGTTGCTTCCGCCGCGGCGACCTTGCGCTTGACCGCGATGAAGCTGTCGGGACTGACCGAAATCGAGTCGATACCGCAGGCGACCAGGAATTCGGCGAATTCCGGATGATCGCTGGGCGCCTGTCCGCACAAACCGATCTTGGCGCCTGCCTTGTGAGCCTCGCGGATGACATTGGCGATCATCCACTTGACCGCATCGTCCTGCTCGTCGAACAACTCCGCGAGTTCCTCGGAATCTCGGTCGACGCCAAGCGTAAGTTGCGTCAAATCGTTACTCCCGATCGAGAAACCGTCAAATCGCTCCGCGAAGGCGGAGGCGAGAATGACATTCGAGGGGATCTCGCACATGACGTAAACTTCGAGGCCATTCTCACCGCGCCGCAGCCCGTTCTCAGCCATGACGTCGAGGACTCGGTCAGCTTCCTTGATCGAGCGGCAGAACGGGATCATGACGATAACATTGCGGAAGCCCATATCTTCGCGCAGACGACGAATCGCGCGGCATTCCAATGCGAAGCCGTCGCGGTAGCGCGGCGAATAATACCGTGAGGCGCCACGGAACCCGATCATCGGGTTCTCTTCTTTGGGCTCGAAGGCGGCACCGCCGATGAGATTGGCATATTCATTGGTCTTGAAGTCGCTCATGCGGATAATGACCGGATTGGGATGCTGAGCGGCCGCGATGCGCGCGAGTCCGCGGGCCAGACGATCGACAAAGTATTCCGTCTTGTCCGCATAGCCTTGGGTGAGGTCGGCAATGGTCTGCTTGGCATCGCGGTCTTCGAGCGTGTCAAAGTGCACCAGCGCCATCGGGTGCACCTTGATGTGGTTGCTGACGACGAACTCCATGCGCGCAAGCCCGACTCCGTCCGCGGCAATTCGCCACCAGCGGAAGGCCGCTGCCGGATTTCCAAGATTGAGCATGATCTGAGTGCGGGTCGGGGGCAGGTTGCCGAAGTCCAGAGTCTCGACCTCGTACTCGGCGAAGCCCTCGTAGACGAAGCCCTGGTCGCCTTCCGCGCAGGACACCGTGACTTCCTGTCCGTCGGACAAGAGGTGTGTCGCGTCGCCAGTTCCGACGATGGCCGGCAGACCGAGCTCGCGGCTGACGATGGCGGCGTGTGACGTGCGGCCGCCGCGGTCGGTGACGATCGCCGCCGCCCGCTTCATGATCGGCACCCAGTCGGGGTCGGTATTTTGCGTGACCAGAACAGCGCCGTCGACGAAGCGATCGATGTCGCGGGCGTTCTCGATCAGGCAGACAGGCCCGGTCACGATCGCTTCGCCGATGCTCAGGCCGGTGACAAGCCTGCGGCCCTTCGACTTGATCCGGTAGGATTTGTATTCGCCAGCCTCTTTGCGCGATTGCACCGTCTCGGGTCGTGCCTGAACGATGAACAACTTGCCGTTCTCGCCGTCCTTGGCCCATTCGATGTCCATCGGGCAGCCGTAGTGGTCCTCGATGACGCAGCCCCAGCGGCCAAGTGTAAGGATATCCTGGTCGGTCAGGACGAACGCGGCGCGTTCCGCCTTGGAGGTCGGCACGGTGCGGGTGGGCCGATCGCCCTCCCGCGCATAGATCATCTTCTGTTCCTTTCCGCCCCGCCGCTTCTCGACGATTGGCGTCAAGGTTGGCTCCGACAGCAGCGGCTTGAACACCTGATATTCGTCGGGATCGACCGTGCCCTGGACGACCGTCTCTCCCAGCCCCCAGGCGGCATCAATCACGACGATTTTGTCAAAGCCGGTCTCGGTGTCGATCGTGAACATGACTCCGGCGCTGCCGACGTCGGAGCGCACCATGGTCTGAACGCCGATGGAAAGCGCGACCTTCAGGTGATCGAAGCCCTTGGTCTGCCGATAGCTGATGGCGCGGTCGGTGAATAGCGACGCAAAGCATCGACGGCAGGCATCGAGCAACGCCGCTTCGCCGCGAATGTTGAGAAACGTCTCTTGCTGCCCGGCAAAGCTGGCATCCGGAAGGTCCTCGGCGGTTGCGCTCGACCGCACGGCCACGGCGGTATCGGTCTTGCCGACCCGTCGGCAAAGCTCATGGTAGGCGCCACCGATGGCGGCGGCCGTGTCCTTCGGCCATTCGCCGCGAAGGATGGCGCGGCGGATTGTCTCGCCGGTCTCGGGCAGCGGCGTGCGGCCGGCCTGGAAGTCTTGCAACGTGACTGTGATGACTTCCTTCAGCTTGTTGGCATCGATGAAGTGCCAAAAGGCCTTCGCCGCGGTCGCGAATCCCGGCGGAACGGCGACACCCCGTTTGTCGAGATGGCGCACCATCTCGCCGAGGGACGCATTCTTCCCGCCGACGAGGCCGACATCGGTCCGAGTCAATTCCTCGAACCAGATCACTTCATCTGCTCGCGTGGACATCGCATTCTCCTTGTCATGTCATGCCGATCCGGTGCCGGCTAACGCCGCGTCTATCCGCCAGGCCGAGACCGAAGTTGCTCCCGACGAACCGGCCGTTTCGATGGCTAGCTTCCGGACTTCGAAACCGCCGCGCGTGCCACTTTCTCGAACAGGTCGATCGGCATCGGAAATACGATCGTGGACGTCCGCTCGCCGGCGATGTTCTGCAGCGCGCCTAAATAGCGGAGCTGCATGGCTTCCGGTTGACCCGACAGGATCACGCCGGCCTGGGCGAGTTTCTCCGCCGCCTGCTGTTCGCCTTCGGCGTCGATGATCTTGGCGCGCCGCAGGCGCTCGGCTTCGGCTTGTTTGGCAATGGCGCGCACCATGATCTCGTTCAAATCGATGTGCTTCAATTCGACATTCGAGACCTTGATGCCCCATGCGCCGGTCTGTTCGTCGAGGATGCGCTGGACATCGGCATTGATCTTGGTGCGTTCCGCAAGCATTTCATCGAGTTCATGCTGACCCACGACGGAACGCAAGGTCGTCTGCGCGAGTTCGCTCGTTGCTGTATTGTAGTGCTCAACCTGGATGATCGCCTTTTCCGGATCTATGACCCGATAATAGATCACGGCATTGACCTGGACCGACACGTTGTCACGCGAAATGACGTCTTGCGGCGGGACGTCAAGCACCCGTGTTCTCAGATCAACGCGCACCATCTGCTGGATGAACGGAATGACGATCACGAGGCCGGGCCCCTTCACTTTCCAGAACCGTCCCAGGAGGAAGACCACACCGCGTTCGTATTCCCTCAGAATACGGATCGAGTAAGCGAGCAAAGCGATAATGGCCAGAGTGGGGATTGCGATCCCGCCGAGAGCCGGAATGTCGAACGGCATAGGTAGCCTCCATTTATCTTGAGGTAACGAAGAGCTTCAGTTCCTCGCGCTGAACGATGAGCACGGTATCGCCAGGAGCAAACTGTTTTTCAGCGCGGGCGCTCCATATTTCACCGTGAACACGGACGCGCCCGTCAAGACCGTTCCACTCGACCACCTCGCCAATGCTTCCGATCATCTGCTCCGCGCCGGTGAGTGCCGGGCGACGTCGCGCCTTCAATGCGGCGCCCAGCACGAGCAAGGCGAGTGCGCCGGTCGTTGCTGCCGCGGCAATAATCAGCGGCAGGGATACTGAAATGTCGATATCCGCCGCCGCGGGATCGAACAGAAACAACGAGCCCGTGACGAACGCGATCAGCCCGCCAATGCCGAGAATTCCCAGGCCGGGGGCAAATGCCTCTGCGATCATCAGTGCGACACCAAGTCCGATCAGGCCCAACGCGGCATACTGCACCGGAAGGGTGGTCAAAGCAGTCAATCCGAGTATCAGACTGACCGCGCCAATAACGCCGGCCACGAGGCCGCCGGGATTCCAGAACTCGAACAGGATTCCGTATATTCCGATGAGCATCAGGATGAATGCGACGTTGGGATCCGAAATAACGCCCAAAAGCCTGGTGCGCCAATCCGCATGGAATGTCGTTCGGGCGGCGTTACGCGTTGCGATCGTATGCTCGATGGCGTTGATGGTGACCTTGCGGCCGTCTATTTTCAAGAGCAAGTCGTCGAGATCACGGGCAACAACATCAATTACGCCTTCTTTGAGCGCATCTTCCGCGGTGAGAGTCGCTGCGTCCCGGACCGCCTTCTCGGCCCAGTCGACGTTTCGGCCGCGCAGTTGCGCCAGGCTGCGCAGCATCGCGATCGTGTCGTTGAGGGCCTTGCGTTGCGCGGTGGTTTCAGGCGGGGAGGCCGCCTTGTCCTTCTCGTCGCGTTTGGGCTCGGTCGGCCGCGGCAGCCCGGGAAGGCCGCCCATCTCGATCGGAGTCGCCGCCCCAATATTGGTTCCCGGCGCCATCGCTGAGACATGCGCTGCATAGACGATGAACGTTCCCGCCGATGCGGCGCGCGCGCCTCCCGGAGCCACATAAACGATCACCGGGATCGGCGATGCGAGGATATGCTGGATGATGTCGCGCGTCGCAGTGACGAGCCCGCCGGGCGTATCGAGCTGAATTACCAGATAGCGCGCGTTCTCCTGGCGCGCTTTGACTAGCGCATCGGCAACCAGCCGCGTTGCCGCGACCCCGATGGCGCCCTTTATTTCGGTTACAAGGATGGCGTCGCTTCGTTCGACGGCGCGAGCCGGAAGCAAGACGGCTAGCAACAGCGCGGAAAAGCCAAACAGGACCAACGCCCAACGTCGGAGCGACAGGGGCATGCGGATGATGTTCATCGCCTCATGCTCACTCATAAAAAAATGTTAGTTGATCGTCGGTACCGTCCATTGATCTGCATCAACAGAATCGTGAATGCGGATGGGCAATCCTGCCGGCAATGAAATTTCCTCCTGCGTAATTGCCCGGTGCTGGGCCGCTTTGACGCTCGGGCCGCGTATCTTTAGGCTTCGACTGCGACACTCGTCTCGGCATTTGGCGAATGCCGTACTGTAGAGAAATATTGGCGCAGTTCATGACGCGCATCGCGGCATTTGATCGCATGGCAGGCTGCGCCGCTCTTATATGAGCTGACTACGCGGCTTCGGTTCAAGCTTGCAGTGCAGCATCTAGGGGCATGGGTGATCATGACAAATTCGGCCGATACGCGGGCGCAGTGGGGAACACAAAGCGGCTTTATTCTGGCGGCACTCGGAGCGGCCATCGGTCTCGGGAACATCTGGCGGTTTTCGTATGTCGTCGGCGATAACGGCGGCGGAGCATTTCTCCTTATCTATTTCGCGGCCATCGTTTTAGTCGGCCTGCCGCTGGTGTTGGTTGAGCTTTCGATCGGCCGGATGGCGCAGCGCGAGGCGGCCTCGGCATTTTGGCATATCGGCAGGTCCGTTGTCTGGCGCGGCGTGGGGGTTCTCGGCGTCTTGGTGTCGTTCGTTATCCTGACGTACTACGGCGTGATTGCCGGCTGGGCGCTGAAGTATTTCGTTGCCTTCTCAGCCGGCTTCTATCCGCTCGATGCAGGCAATGCGTCCACCTATTTCCATGCGTTTATCGCCGCACCGTTTGAGCCGGTACTGTGGCATGGCTGCATCATGGGCATTACTGTGTGCATTGTGTTTGGCGGGATCAAGCGCGGTATCGAGCAGGCCAACAAGATTCTGATGCCGGTGCTCGCAGTCATCGTGATTGCACTGGCGATCCACAGCCTGACGCTTCCCGATGCTCGCCGAGGACTGGGATTTCTGTTCGTTCCGAACTGGGAAGCCCTTTTGCAGCCGCGCGTTTACCTTGCCGCCCTCGGACAGGCATTCTTTTCCCTGGGGCTGGCGATGGGCGTTCTCGTAACCTATGGCAGTTACCTGCCAAAGCATCATCGGCTACCGATGGCTGGGTCGATCATTGCCTTTGGAGACACGCTATTTGCGATCGTGGCGGCGGTTATTATTTTTCCAGCCATATTCAGTTTTGGAATGAGTCCCGCTCAAGGGCCGGGTCTCGCTTTTGTCACGCTCCCTGAAATATTTATCCGGATGACCGGAGGCCAGATTGTGGGGGTGGCGTTTTTCGGTCTCCTTGTGCTCGCTGCGATTACGTCGTCCGTGGCGTTGCTCGAAATCCCGGTTGCCTATGCCATCGAGCGTTGGGCATTGGCTCGATCACGGGCGACGCTCCTGATCGGTGGCGTGGCGTTTGTTCTGGGCGTCCCGAGTTCTCTCGGATTCGGCCCGTGGTCGGGACTGACACTTGCAGGAATGCCGATCCTCGATGCGGTCGACTTCTTTGCCTCTAACATTCTGTTGCCAGTGAGCGGGTTGGCGATCGCCCTCTATGCCGGCTGGCACTGGCGCGAAGCCGAAGCCATCGAGGCGGTTGGATTTCGGCGACGGTGGCTGGCGCGATTGTGGCGAATTTCAATTCGCTATATCGCGCCAGCGCTGATCACAGTCATATTTCTGAGATCGCTGTCGATCATTTGAATGATAGGCGGACACGTGGCCTTGGCGCGAGCGGTCTCCCTCGGCTCCGATGTGTTGCCCATGGTGGCGAACTGGCCGTATGTGTTCGTCCCTCTTGCCGTGAGGCGGCGGGCGATCCAAAAAGTGCATCAATTAGCGCCCGGTCCATTGCGGCGGGCGCTTTTCAACGAACGCTTTGACGCCCTCATGGAAATCGTCGCTGCCGTAGCAGGTACGCACGAGGTCTTCCCCGTCCGGGATGCCCGCATGCTGTAGCCGGCGCATGGCTTCCTTGGTGACGCGCACGGTGACCGGCGCATTGCCAAGCAGGCGTTGGCAGATGTCGGCGATGCGCTGGTCGAGCACGGCCGGCTCGACGATCTCCATCAAAAAACCCGCCGCCAGCGCATCCTCGGCCGGCACGTTCTCGGCCATCAGCAGCATGCGTTTGGCGCGGGCCTGGCCCAGGGCTGTCACCAAACGCGCGTAATTTGAAACCGAAAGACAATTACCCAAGGTGCGCGCTATCGGGACGCCGAATTTGGTGCCGGGCGTGGCAATGCGCAAATCGCAGCAGGCGGCGATCGCCAGCCCGCCGCCGATCGCCCAGCCTTCGACCACCGCCAATGTCGGCATCGGCAATGCCTCGATCGCGGCCAGATACGTTTCCGCGTTGGCTTCATAGGCGACGCCTTGTTCCGGCGTCGTGAATTCCTTGAACTGCGCGATATCGGTGCCGGCGATGAAAGCCTTGCCGCCGACCCCCCGCAGCACCGTGACGCGCACGCTGTTGTCCCGGCTCAATTCGGCGCATGCCGCTGCCAGTTCCTCGTACATCTGCCATGTCATCGCGTTGCGCGCCTGCGGTCGGTCGAACCAAACCGTCGCCACCGCGCCTTCGCGGACTAGCCGCACCTGACCGTCACTCATGCGATATCAGCTCCTCGATGATTTGCGGGGCTTGAAGATTGGGTCACGTTTTGGTGCTCCGCTTCTGCAAAACCGGCGCGTGTCACTTCTTCTCGCTTATGACGCAGATGCGCGCGCAGGATATGGGCGAGGCCTATCCCGTCGCGCCGCTGCAAGGCATTGAGAATGGCGTCGTGTTCCTGAACCGCGACGGCCCAACGCGGCGGCGTCATTGGCGTGACATAGCGGGCGCGGCGAATGCGGGCGGTGACCGATTCATAGAGCTGAGACAAAGCAGGGTTTCCCGCCGCGTCGACGATCGCCTCGTGAATCATCCGATTATAGACGTAGTATTGCAGCAGGTTGCCATCTCGGTAGTGCTGCACCATCGCCTTATGGGCTTTGGCAACGGCGTCAATTCCGCTGTCACTGATACGCTCACAGGCGAGTTCGCCGGCGAGACCTTCAAGTCCCTGGCAGACTTCGAAAAGATCGTGCACGTCCTTGCTGGTGAGTTTGGCGGCGCGGGCGCCGCGGTTTGGCAACAACAGCACCAGGCCCTCGGCGGCCAGCACCTTGAGTGCCTCACGCAGCGGCGTGCGGGAAACATGCAGCCGGACGCAGAGATCGCGCTCCGGAATGCGGGCGCCGGGCGGAACTTCGCCCTCAACAAGGATATTCCGGAGTTGCGACACGACATCTTCGTGCAGCATCGGGTTCTCTCGATAATTGACGTGCGACCTATTTTGAATGCAAACTTACCTGTAATCCAGGAAAAATAAACATTTTCGCTTGTCATGCGCTTAAATTGCATTCAAAATTCCAAATATCTGGGGAGGAGCGGTGAGGTCGCATGGGTCCGCTGGCGGGCATGAAAGTCGTCGACCTGACCCACGTCATGGCGGGGCCGACCTGCACGTTGATGCTTGCCGACATGGGTGCCGACGTCATCAAGATCGAAAAGGCCCCGTTGGGCGACGACACCCGTCAGAACGCGCCGAATATTGGCAATGAGACGGCGGCATTCTTGATGATGAACCGCAGCAAGCGCGGTATCGCCCTCGACCTGAAGCAGCCGGGCGCGGCCAAGGTCCTTCACCGCCTCCTGCAAGATGCCGATGTGCTGGTTGAGAATTTCGGGCCCGGCGTCATGGAACGCCTGGGTTTCGGTTACGACGACCTGCGCGAGCAGTATCCGGCCTTGATCTATTGTTCCCTGTCTGGCTTCGGCCGAACCGGCCCTTACAAGGACCGCCGCGGCTTCGACCTCGTATCGCAGGCCATGAGCGGCATCATGAGTTTCACCGGCGAGGGTCCGGGCCGCCCGCCAGTGAAATGCGGCGCGCCGCTGTCCGACATCACCGCCGGCATCCTGGCGGCGATGGGAATCCTGGCGGCCTATACCCACCGGCTGAAAACCGGCGAGGGACAGAGGGTCGAGACCTCGCTCTATGAAGCCGCGCTGGTGCAAACCTATTGGCAGTCTGCGATTGCCCTGGCGACTGGCGCCGCGCCGGTGGCCATGGGTTCGGCGCATCCGCTTAATGCGCCGTATCAAGCCTTCGAGACGGCCGATGGATGGATCGTCGTCGGCGGCGCTAATCAGAAGAACTGGCAGCGCATCGCCGATGCGCTCGGC
>JAUSBQ010000162.1 GCA_030651965.1 Pseudolabrys sp.
TCATGCCTTCTCATGAGCCACGAAAGGCGAAGTCCAATGCTGCTCGCCGCCGTCGCGATCGGTCGTCCAAACCGCAATGTCGCCAAACCTCTCGAGAATATCCGGAAGTTCGTGAGCGGCTGCCGCGTAGAGGGCCGTCGATAGTCCGTCGGCGATCGCGGCCGAGCGGTGATGGACCGTTACGCGTTGCCATTGGCTAGGGCTTCGTCCGGTTCTTGGATCAAATAGATGATGGAACGCGCCGGCTCCTCCCAGGACGCAACCGGAGCCCTCGGAGGTAGCGAGTGCGCCTTCCGTCAAATCAATTCCGTCGGTGCCCTGGCGTTCTATCAGCCAAGGTGCTCCATCGCGGCGGGGTCCAATTGCTCGCTGCTCTCCGAGGTCCACGAGTACATGATTAAAGCCATGAGATCGTAACAAATCGGCGATACGATCCGTTACGTAACCTTGGCCGAGACCATTCAGAGTGACGCGCTGGTTATCACCGAGGTATATGGAATTGTGAGTCAGTTTAATTCTTCGCCAGTCGACTGCGCCAAGCGCTTCAGATATCATTGCCTGCGAGGGGATGTCTGCACCGGGTGACGCCGCGAACCAGTTGGCATAAGCCTCCCATAATGCCTGCACCGTCGGGTCGAATAGGCCTTCGGTTGTGGCGGCGATTTCAAGCGCAAGTCCGAGCGCTCTTCGCATGTCGCCCGTCGGTTCGGGCAATACCTTGTCGCGATTGAGACGAGCGATCTCCGAGTCATCACGAAACAAGCTCAAGGCGCTTTCGAGGCGTTCTATTTCAACGGACACCATCGCTGCAACCATGCGTGCGGAATCGTTTTCGACCCCGCTGAAAACGATACGAGCATCGGTTCCCATGGCAAATCCGCGCCATTCATAATCGACAAAGGTATGATCCATTACGGAACGGCCGCTCGCGAGGCCGGCAATGCTTGTTGCGATGATGGTGATCGCACGCCGTCGAGTGAGGCCTCTAGTGTCCATCGGCGTCCCCTTTTACCGGGATCGCCGGTGCCGGGATCACTACGGCCAAAGCTCGTGGATGCCGGCGCTCAATTCGTTTCTTGATATGGAAGCACACCGCGCTATCGAGGTAATTAGTCTGGCATTGCAAACAATAAATGCATTCATTGGGATTGATCTGCCCGAGCGGATGGATGGCCTGTACAGTGCAGGTGCGTGCGCAGACCTGGCATTCGGCGCCACATTCGCGGTATCGTTTCAACCATTCGAACATGCGCATGCGGGCGGGGATAGCGAGTGCAGCTCCCAAAGGACAAAAATATCGACAGAAGAAGCGCTCGATAAACAAGCCAACGATCAGGAGTGTCACCGCGTAGATGACAAACGGCCAGTCGCGTACGAATTTGAGAGTGATAGCGGTTTTGAAGGGTTCGATCTCAGTCGCCGCAAAAGCGGTCATTATAGAGTGGAGCGATAGCGCGAGGATCGCCAGAAAATTAACGTATTTGACCATCCATAGGCGTTCGTGCAGACCGAACGGAATTTCGATCTGCTTCAGGCCGATCCGCCGGGAAAGTTCATTGAGCAATTCCTGCAAGGCTCCGAAAGGGCAGAGCCAGCCGCAGAACACGCCTCTTCCCCAGAACAGCATGCTGACCGCAACAAAGCTCCACAACAAGAATACCAGGGGATCGAGTAAGAACAGCTCCCATCGGAATCCGCTCAGCAGCGCATGGACGAATGTAATGACATTGACGACAGACAATTGCGCATTGGCAATAAGACCCAGAAATACAAAGGTCAGCAGCAGATACCCGACGCGAATTCGCCGGTAGATTCCGACCTGGGAGGTAACCCAGCGTTGGAAGATCAGGATTACACCGAGCCCGCCGAGCATCAGTGCCAGCATGACGACTTCGTATCGCCGCAGCCACCAAATATCCTGCCAGAGCGGAGCTTGAACTTGCGATGTTTCGGCAAGCGAAGTCTCGGTAGCGCTTTCGTGCCGGACCGCCGGCGCCGGGGTGGCGGGCTGGATCAGATAGGCGTCTGGGACGCGATACTCGATCGATACGATGGCTGGAGTGAGGCGTGCCGGAGATGTCGTGTTATGCGCAAGAGAAAGGTCGAGACGGAACGACGCGGTGGAGTCGAATCCAGTTGACCGTGATATTCGGAACAGCGCTATCTCGCGAAATTCGGGCGCGCCGGCGGCGTGCAGAACATCGATCCGTTCGTGGTCGCTGGCGCGTAATCGAACGGTCTTATTGCCTTGCACCAATTCGATGCGATCAAATGCGCCGGAGCGCCGCCATTCGGTCCCGCGGAAGGAATAAAGTCCATTGGCGGCAATAAGGATAAGATCGTCATCGGCCCCGATCTTGGCAAGCTCGCTTTCATAGGCGCGTTGGCCGAGCAAGCTTTCGCCGATCGCCGAAGGAGTGGCCAACGCGAGCCAAAGTTCGATGAAGGTTTTGTCCGGCTCGTCATCGCGTGTTGCCAGGAGCCGAGCGGCTTCTCCGCGTGTGATGAGTAGGCGGCGCACAGCGCTTTCCGCAACCAGTGCCGGCCAGGAGGAACGTCTTAGGCTTTCGCGGCTGAGCCGCGGGCTTCCACCAGATTCACCCGGCACGACGCGTGAGCGAAACACTGCCCGCGCGGATCGCAGGATGGCGTCACGCATGACCGCGCTCGTTACTGATGCGCCAGCGACTGCTTGTGGGCCACGGGCAGCGGTGCCCATGGGCTTTAGCCCCGCAACAGCCTTGACGTCGAACCCTCTAAAATTCGCAACATAGGCCGCAAGTGCCTCGCGCGGAATGCCTATGACGAGTATTGGCTCTTCGTGCGCGACGATTCTGGCGCCAACGATTATGCCATCGGGCGTTACCGCAGCGGTGATGTCCAGCGGCCGGCCCGAATAGCCGACCGATCCGGCGACATCGCGGGTCGAGAATGCATAGCCGAGAATGCGGCCGTCGCGGGAGCGCACGATGGCCGCGGGGGGGGTGCCTGCAACGCCCTCCAACGAAACCATTTCGTCGCGTGGGAAAAAGTCCGCCGCGATCGCGAGATCTGTAGCCATGGCGCCCGCCGTCGGGATGATGACTCCCATCAGCGCAAGGAGCGCAAGCAGGTAGTTTCGCGACCAAGCCAATACTGGAAAAAATCGCATATGAGCGCTTACCGCAATGTCAGCATACGCGGACTTGATATCGGTCAAGCTGTCGACGCTAACTGTTCTTTTTGTCGCGGGTTAACCGAAGTCAAGGATGCATCGCAAAAGAAAGTATACGCGTAAAACACTCGATGGAGGGAGCGATCTCATGGTGCATGCGAGCCGACAAATCACGAAATTATTGGGCGGATTGGTTACAAGTACCATCTTGGCCGTTGTTCCGGCGACGGCGCAGCAGCAATCACCAGTACAACCAAAGCCGTCGGATACTCAGCAGCATCGCACGACGCCAGGTGGGCAGTACCAGCCGAGCCTTGACGTGTTGGGTGGGAAGCCGCTCGAGCAGCCTGGCGCAAAGCCGGGCGAACCGGTCCTAAGTAAGGCTGAATTCGACCAAGCAAGCCAGATCTACTTCGAACGTTGCGCTGGTTGTCATGGCGTGCTGCGCAAGGGCGCGACCGGCAAGCCACTGACGCCCGACCTCACCAAAAAGCTCGGGTTTGATTATCTGCGTGACTTCATCACCTACGGCTCGCCCGGCGGCATGCCGAACTGGGGCTCCTCCGGCGAGTTGAAGCCGGCCGATATCGAACTGATGGCGCGCTATCTGCTCAACGAGCCGGCGCAGCCGCCCGAATTCGGTCTCAAGGAGATGAAGGAAACCTGGAAGGTCGTGGTGCCGGTCGCTCAACGGCCGACAAAGAAAATGAACACGCTCGACATCGACAATTTGTTCTCGGTGACGCTGCGCGATTCCGGCGAGATTGCATTAATCGACGGAAAAACCAAGAAAATCGAACTCGTCCTGAAGACCGGCTACGCGGTGCATATCTCCCGCATGTCAGCATCGGGGCGATATCTCTACGCCATCGGGCGTGATGCAAAGATCAATCTGGTCGATTTGTGGATGGACCCGCCGCAGACGGTGGCCGAGCTCAAGACCGGGACAGAGGCTCGTTCGATCGAAACCTCCAAGTTCAAAGGTTATGAGGACAAGTTTGCGATTGCCGGCGCCTATTGGCCGCCGCAATACGTGATGATGGACGGTGCGACTCTTGAGCCGCTCAAGGTGGTGTCCACCCGCGGCATGACGCAGGATACGCAGGAGTATCATCCCGAGCCGCGCGTCGCCGCGATCGTCGCCTCGCATTTCAAGCCGGAGTTTGTCGTCAATGTTAAAGAGACGGGCGAGATTCTGCTCGTCAACTACACGGATATGAAGAACTTGAACGTGACGTCGATCGCGGCGGAGCGTTTCCTGCACGACGGCGGGTTCGATAAGACTGGGCGCTACTTCCTGGTCGCGGCGAATGCGCGCCATCGCATCGCCATCGTCGACACCAAGGAGAGCAAGCTGGTCGGCGTCATCGACTCGGGCGGGCAGACGCCGCATCCGGGCCGTGGCGCCAACTTTATCCATCCGAAATATGGACCGGTATGGGCAACCAGCCATCTCGGCAATGAGGCGGTCTCCTTCATCGGGACTGATCCGGTGAAGAATAAACAGCATGCGTGGAAAGTCGTGCAGACGGTGGATGGGCAGGGCGGTGGCTCGCTGTTCATCAAGACCCATCCGAAGTCGGGGTACCTCTACGTCGATACGCCACTTAATCCCGACGCCGAGATTTCGTCTTCCGTCGCGGTGTTCAAAATCAGTGACCTCGCGAAAGAGAAGCCGGAATTCAAGGTACTCCCGATCGGCCAGTGGTCCGGTATTTCGGAGGGTGCGCGCCGCGTTGTCCAGGGCGAGTTCAACATGGACGGCACCGAAATCTGGTTTTCAGTGTGGAACAACAAGGCGCAGGAATCGGCGATCGTGGTCGTCGACGACAAGACGCTGACCTTGAAGGCTGTCATCAAGGATAAGCGCTTGGTTACCCCGACCGGTAAGTTCAACGTCTACAACACGCGCAAAGACGTTTACTGATCGACGTGAGAGACGGGCGGTGCGGCTTGAAAGAGCAGTCGCGCCGCCCGGATAACTGGGCGCAGTATTTTCCAGGACGCCAAATCATGGCCGCAGGAAAGGTCTATCTGGTCGGCGCGGGTCCGGGCGATCCGGAGCTCCTGACCCTCAAGGCGGCTCGCATCATCGCCGCTGCCGACGTCGTCGTTTACGACAGGCTGGTACCGGCTGAAATCATGGATCTCGTTTCCGGCGTCGCCGCGCGCATCAATGTTGGAAAGCAGTCGGGCAATCACCCGGTTCCTCAAGACGAGATCAATGTCCTGCTGGTCAAGCTCGCCCGTAGCGGTCGTACGATCGTCCGGCTCAAGGGCGGCGACCCCTTCATCTTCGGCCGAGGTTGCGAGGAAGCTTTCGAGCTCGATCGTGCCGGAATTCCCTACGAAGTCGTCCCCGGTATCACTGCGGCGCAGGGTTGCGCTGCATCCGCCCGGGTACCGCTGACCCATCGTGGGCTCGCCACTGGCGTGCGTTACGTTACCGGCCACTGCAAATCCAATGAGGCGCTCGATCTCGACTGGGCAAGCCTAGCCGACCCTGACACGACGCTTGTCGTTTATATGGGCCTCGCCAATGTCGACGAGATAGCGAGCGGCCTGATCGGTCACGGCCTGCCGGGCTACACACCGGTCCTTGCTGTATGTCAAGGAACGACCCCGCGCGAGCGGCGAGTATACGCATCGTTGGCGACGTTGTCGTCGACGATACGCGAGGCGGAACTGGACGGGCCGGTCGTTTTCATCATTGGCAAGGTTGCGGCTATCGCCGTGGAGCGAAATGAGTCCGATGACGCAACGATCGCAGAAACGATGGCGGTGGTGGCGTGAGGCGCTGTCGGCGATCGCTTTTGCCGTTGCGCCATATTCGACCGTCGCCGGGGACACGGTGCCAGATCCGGTCAAGTTAGCCAATCTGGTGCGGCAGGATTGCGGATCCTGCCATGGGCTCACACTTAAGGGTGGGCTAGGCAAACCACTGACCGCCGATCGGATGACGCAATGGGACCGCTCCCAGATCGTCCATATCATTCTCGACGGCGTTCCCGGCACGCCGATGCCGCCGTGGAGGCCGCTGCTCTCGGAAGCGGACGCGCGCTGGATCGCCGACAGCCTCAAAAAAGGAATGTTGCAATGATCCGCGCCGCTCGGATTGTTCTATTCGTCGCGTTGGCGATGCTCGCCAGGCCGCTTGCCGCAAGCGAACTTCGCGGTACCGGCAATCTCGGCATCGTTATCGAACGCGCTTCTGGCTCCGTCATGATTGTTGATGCCGGCGCTCACCGGATGCTCGGCCGTGTCGATGGCCTTGGCGACCTGTCGCACGCCTCGGCGGTGTATTCGCCCGATCAGCGTTACGCTTATGTGTTCGGCCGCGATGGTGGCCTGACCAAGATCGATCTGCTTACCGCCGCAATTGTCAAGCGCGTGATGCAAGCGGGAAATGCGATTGGCGGCGCTATTTCGGACGATGGCGCGCTGGTCGCGGTTTCAAACTACGAGCCGGGCGGCGTACGCGTGTTCGAATCGGAAAGCCTCGTGCAGGTTGCCGATATCCCGGCGGTCGGCGCCAACGGCAAGGCCTCAAAGACCGTCGGCCTAGTCGATCTGCCGGGCCGCCGCTTCGCCTATGCGCTTTATGACGCCGGCGAAATCTGGATTGCCGATTTTTCCAAAGGGAAGGGACCCGCGGTTACCCGGCTCAGCGGGATCGGCAAGCAGCCCTATGACGGCAACGTGACGCCCGACGGACGGCACTATCTGGTCGGCCTGTTCGGTGAGGACGGGGTGGTCCACGTCGATACCTGGGAAAATCCGCTGAAAGCGACACGCATCCTCGATGGCTATGGGCGGGGCGAAGAGAAGCTGCCGGTTTATAAAATGCCACATCTCGAAGGCTGGGCGGCGGCGGGCGGCGTGTTGCTGCTCCCGGCGGTTGGCCGGCACGAGTTGATTGCGGTCGATCTGCGCGACTTCAAGGAACGCGGACGGATCGCGACCTACGGCCAACCGGTTTTTGCCGTGGCGCGTCCCGATGGCCGCTTCGTTTGGGTGAATTTCGCGCACCCACTCAACGATACGATCGATGTGGTCGACACGCTGACGATGAAAGTCGTGCACCGCCTCAAGCCCGGACCGGCGGTGCTGCATATGGAATTCACGCCACGCGGCCACGAGGTATGGGTGTCCGTCCGTGATGCCGACCGCGTCATCGTCTACGATGCCGCGACCTTCAACAAGAAGGCTGAGATTCCAGCCGCGAAGCCGTCCGGGATGTTTTTCACCGCGCGCGCGACGAGAATCGGTCAATGAATCCCAACCGGATCGAGATGAAGTTGATCGATCGCTGGCAGCGTGATTTCCCGCTCGTCGAACGGCCGTTCGCGTTGGTCGGCCGCTCGGTCGACCTTGAGGAGGACGAGACGATCGAGACCTTCCATCGCCTGCGCGATGCCGGCGTGATCGCGCGCATCGGTGCCGTGGTCAAACCGCACAGGGTTGGAATGAGCACACTGGCAGCCATGCAGGTTCCGACCGATCGACTCGACGAGGTTGCTGCGGTCGTGAGCGGCGAAACACTGGTGAATCACAATTATTCACGCACGCATGCGATCAATCTCTGGTTTGTCATCGCCGGTCCGCACACGGATGCCGTTGTCGGCACAATCAAACGCATTGAGCGGCAGACCAATCTCGCCGTGCTCGACCTGCCGCTTGTCGAGGCTTATCATCTCGACTTGGGCTTTTCGCTTACCGGCGAACGACCGCGTCAGCGCAGCGCATCCAACGAGCCAAGCGACTATCGCCCCGACAGGCGCGATCGCGGCCTGCTCGCGGCGATCGAAGACGGCCTCCCGATCGTGGAACGACCCTACCGCGAGGTTGCCAGCAATCTCGGTATCAAAGAGGAAGAAGTGATCGAACGACTGCAGCGATTGACGGCGGCCGGAGTCGTCAGCCGCTTCGGCTGCGTCGTGCGCCACCGCGTGCTTGGATATACGGCGAACGCCATGGCGGTTTGGGACGTGCCGGATGATATGGTCGAGCGCGTGGCGAGATGCTTCGTGTCCAATCCGCAGGTGACGCTTTGCTATCGTCGGCCGCGGCGGCTGCCCGATTGGCCTTATAATATGTTTTGCATGGTTCACGCTAAGACCCGGGGCGACGCCTATGGCGTCATCGACAATCTCAACTTCGTCGCACAAACCGGGCTCAACCGGCAAGCCGTTCTATTTTCGCAGCAATGCTACAAGCAGCGCGGCGCCGTCTTCTCCGATCCGAAACGGGCAATGCACTGATGCGCCACATCGATTCGGCCGAGCAAGCGATCATCAACGGACTGCAAGGCGGCTTTCCGCTAACGCAGCGGCCATTCCACGACGCGGGGGTCGAGTTGGGACTGAGTGAGAGCGAACTGCTCGATGGCGTCCGCCATCTGGTAGCGGACGGACGGCTCAGCCGCTTCGGCCCGCTGTGGGATGCGGAAGGACTCGGCGGTGACGTTTGCCTCGCCGCGATGGCGGTGCCGCGCGAGCGATTCGAGGCGGTGGCGGAGCAGGTCAATGCCCATCCCGAGGTAGCGCACAATTATGAACGTACGAACGCGCTCAATATGTGGTTTGTCGTATCCGCCGAAAAGGCCGGGCGGATCGCCGAAGTTATTGACGAAATTGAATTGGAAACCGGCCTCAAGGTCTACGCGATGCCGAAAACGCGCGAATTTTTCATCGGGTTCCGTCTGGAGGTGTGACAATGATCGACGCCGTCGACCGCAAGATCATCGCCGCGACCCAAGGCGGGCTGCCGCTGGTAGGTGAGCCATACCGGGCGGTCGCCGAACGCATTGGCATTGACGAAGCAACCGTGATCGCGCGTCTTAAGCAGCTATTGTCCGAGGGCGCCATACGCCGCATCGGCGCGATTCCCAATCATTATGCGCTCGGCTTCACCGCCAATGGCATGTCCGTGTGGGATGTGGCGGACGACGCGATTGCCGAAATCGGAGAGAAAGTCGGCGCGCTCGAATTCGTTACGCATTGTTACGAGCGCCCGCGTCATATACCGCTATGGCCTTACAATCTGTTCGCCATGGTGCATGGCCGCTCGCGCGATGAAGTCAGAGCCAAAGTCGAACAGATCGGACAGAAAATCGGTCCGGCCGCGCGCGCACACGAGGTCTTGTTTTCTACGCGCATCCTGAAAAAGACAGGACTTCGCATTGCCGCTTGAAAAATCACGGAGCGTCGGCCCATGTTCCGCCTTAGCCATTACCTGCGCGAAATTCTTGCGCCGACACCGATTGGCCCGGCCCATCGGCCGCCTGGTCCGGTGGTGATTTGGAACCTGATCCGTCGCTGCAACCTGACCTGCAAGCATT
>JAUSBQ010000171.1 GCA_030651965.1 Pseudolabrys sp.
CCCGAGATGGCGTATTTCGAGTGCCTGCACGAAGTGAAGCTGATCGTCGACCTGATCTATGAAGGCGGCATCGCCAACATGAACTACTCGATCTCCAACACCGCGGAATACGGCGAATACGTCACCGGCCCGCGCATCATCACAGCGGAAACCAAGGCCGAGATGAAGCGCGTGCTCAACGACATCCAGTCCGGCAAGTTCACCCGCGACTGGATGCTCGAGAACAAGGTCAACCAGACCTCGTTCAAGGCGACCCGCGCCAAGCTGGCCGAGCACTCGATCGAGCAGGTCGGCGCCAAGCTGCGCGAGATGATGCCTTGGATCAAGGAACGCGCGATGGTGGACAAGAGCAAGAACTGATCCCGACCCTATCCGCCTCATCCTGAGGAGCGCTCGAAGAGCGCGTCTCGAAGGATGGGGCGGCCTTCATGGTTCGAGACGCCGTGCATCGCAGCCAAGTTTACGCAGGCTGCGCCTGCTGTGGCACGGCTCCTCACCATGAGGCCGAACTGTGGGCAGCGCTGCCTCGCAATCCTTTGCATTACCCCGCCAAGCCGCTAGTTTGCGCGGCGGAGGCAACCCCATGACCGAAACATCGACAGCAAGCGCGCCGGCGCGCACGAATGACGCAGCCATTGCGCTGAACGGCGTCGATGTCGCCTTCCGGCTGGCCGATGGCGGGGTCTACCGCGCGGTCGCCAGCGCCACGCTCAACGTCGCCGACGGCGAATTCGTCGCCATTGTCGGGCCGACAGGCTGCGGCAAATCCACGCTGCTCAATATCGCCGCCGGCCTGCTGGCGCCCGCGGCCGGTAGCGTCGATATCTTCGGACAGGCGCTCGGCACGCTCAACCGCCAGGCCGGCTACCTGTTTCAGGCCGACGCCCTGTTTCCCTGGAAGACCGCGCTGGAGAACGTCGCCATCGGCCTGGAGACGGCCGGCACGCCGCAGGACGAGGCGCGGGCGCGCGCCCGGGAATGGCTGACGCGGGTCGGCCTCGGCTCGTTCGGCGACCGCTACCCGCATATGCTGTCGGGCGGCCAGCGCAAGCGCATCGGCCTGGCGCAGGTCCTGATCCGCGATCCGAAAATCCTGCTAATGGACGAACCGTTCGGCCCGCTCGATGCGCAGACGCGGCAGATCATGGGCAACCTGCTGCTCGATCTGTGGAGCGCCGACCGCAAGGCGGTGCTGTTCGTCACCCACGATCTCGAGGAAGCCATCGCGCTGTCGGACCGCGTCGTCATCATGTCGGCGGGCCCGGCGGCACGCATCATCGGCGACTGGAAGGTGGACATCGCCCGGCCGCGCGACATTTCGGAAGTGAAACTCATCCCGGCCTTTCATGAACTGCATCGTGAAATCTGGCAGATGCTGAAGGACGAAGTGATCAAGGGTTACCAGCAGTCGGAGAACCGCGCATGAGCCGGATAACCTTGGTCACGCTCCAGGTGCTTGTCGCCGTCGTCGCGCTGGCGCTGTGGCATGTCCTGACGAGCTATCCGTTGATCGGCGGCAAGCCGATCATGCCGCCGTTCTTCTTTTCCAATCCGCTGGATGTCGCCAAGCAGATCGTCGACTGGTTCTCGACCGGCGTGATCTGGAAGCATCTTTACGTCACCTTGATCGAGGCAACGCTGGCTTTCGTCATCGGGTCGATCGGCGGCGTTCTGGTCGGCTTCTGGTTCGCCCGCCAGCCGCGGACCGCCGCGGTGTTCGATCCTTACGTCAAAATGGCCAACGCGCTGCCGCGCGTGGTGCTGGCGCCGATCTTCACGCTGTGGCTGGGGCTGGGCATCTGGTCGAAGGTGGCGCTCGGCGTAACCTTGGTGTTCTTCATCGTGTTCTTCAACGTCTATCAGGGCGTGAAGGAAGTCTCGCCGACCGTGCTCGCCAATGCCCGCATGCTCGGCATGAACGAGCGGCAGTTGATGCGCCATGTCTACTGGCCATCGGCGCTGTCGTGGATGTTCTCGTCGCTGCACACCTCGGTCGGCTTTGCCGTGGTGGGCGCGGTGGTTGGTGAATATCTCGGCGCCGCGGCGGGGCTGGGCTATTTGATCCAGCAGGCCGAAGGCGTGTTCGACGTCGCCGGCGTGTTCGCCGGCATGTTCGTTCTGGCCGCCTTCGTCATCGTCATCGACGGCATCGTCACGGTTGTCGAGAGGCGGCTGCTGGTCTGGCGGCCTGTGGTCGGCGACGCGCGGCCTTAGGCCCTTGTCGATAGGTCTAGGCATGGCACTTCCGCTGGCCTATCTTGCGGGCCGAATTGGCCTGTTGAGAGGCCATCAACACGGAGGAATTCATGCCCACAAAGTTCCGTAGACTCGCCACGGCGCTGACCGCGCTCGTTCTCGCGACCGGCGTCATGACTGGATTGGCGAAGGCGCAGTCCAAAGTGACGCTCGCCATCGGCGGCGCGTCGTGCCTGTGCTACCTGCCGACCATGCTCGCCGAAGCGCTTGGGGAATACAAGAAAGCCGGCGTCAATGTCGAACTGATCCAGTTCAAGGGCGGTTCCGAGGCGCTCAAGGCCGTGATGGGCGGCAGCGCCGACGTGGTATCCGGTTATTTCGATCACACCGTCAATCTCGCCGCCAAGGGCCAGAACTTGCAGTCCTTCGTGGTCTATGACCGCTACCCCGGCTTCGCGCTGGTCGTCTCGCCCAAGCACACCGCATCGATCAAGTCGATCAAGGACCTCGCCAACAAGAAGGTCGGCGTCAGCGCGCCGGGTTCGTCCACCGACTTCTTCCTCAAATACATCCTCAGTAAGAACGGCGTCGATCCGAATTCGGTCGCCGTCATCGGCGTGGGATTGGGCGCCACCGCGGTCGCGTCGATGGAGCAGGGCGAGATCGAGGCCGCCATCATGCTCGATCCGGCGGTGACGCTGCTTGCCGGCAAACACAAGGACCTCAAGATTCTCAGCGACACGCGCTCGCAGAAGGACACGCTCGCCGTGTTCGGCGGCGAGTACCCGGGCGGCGCGCTCTACACCAAGGCCGACTGGATCGCCTCGCACGAAAAGGAAGTGCAGGCGATGACCAATGCCATCATCAACACGCTGAAGTGGATTCACTCGCACACTCCCGAGGAAATCGCCGACAAGATGCCGGCGGAACTCGTCGGCAAGGACAAGGCGCTCTATATCGCCGCGCTCAAGAACACGCTGCCGATGTTTTCGGAAACCGGCCTGATGGATCCGAAGGGCGCGCAAGCCGTCCTCGCGGTGTTCAGCCAGTCGGTGCCCGCCATCCGCGACGCCAAGATCGACCTGTCCAAGACCTACACCAACAAGTATGTCGAGGCGGCGAACAAGACCAACTAGAATCCCGATCATTAGCTTTGGAAATGCGGCGCACGGCGGGGAAATTCCCCGCCGTGTCTGTTAGTATCGGTGCCAT
>JAUSBQ010000023.1 GCA_030651965.1 Pseudolabrys sp.
CCTTATTTCGGCAAACAAGATCACCTGCACCGGCACAACAGAACCGGATGTCGGCTCTGACCCGCGCAGCGTCAAGACACGCGCCGAGGTCGACGGCAGCGACTACATCATCAATGGCCGCAAGATGTGGATCACCAATGCCAGCGTCTGCGACGTTATCAATGTGACAACATCTGTCGGCAAAGATGACGCCGGGCTTAGTCGCATGATGCGCATAGTGGTCGATCGCGAACAATCGCGGTTCGAAGCCCGCGAGATTCCAACGCTCGGCCTCCGACAGGGCCATCTCGGGGAAGTGGTGTTCGACAATTGCCGGGTGCCGAAAGCAAACCAGCTCGGCCAGGTGGGCGACGCGGCCCGCATCCTGACGCTGACCTGGCTCGCCAACCGGCCGATCCTCGGCCTCTGCGCCGTGTATATGGCCGACGCTGCGCTTCAGGTCGCCTTGAAGTACGCCGGCGATCGCGTGCAGTTCGGTAAACCAATCGGTTCGACGCAACTCATTCAGGAAATGCTGGCCGACATTTCGGCAGCCGTCACGACGAGCCGCCTGCTCTGCTACTACGCCCTGTCCTGCATCGACAAAGGCGATCGTGCCAACCAGATTTCGGCAATGGCAAAGCGCTACTCGATTGCGACCTGCCAGCGCGCGGTCTCGCTCGCCATGGAAATCCATGGCGCGATGGGTATCAGCCGGGAACTGGGGTTGGAGCGTCATTATCGCGACATCCGCATGCTTCCGATCCCGGATGGCACTAACCAGATCCTCACCCTGATCGAAGGGCGCGAACTAACTGGCATGAAAGCCTATCGCACATGACCGCGCCCGCGGCCACATCGAAGGCCGTCCCGATAAAGTGCCTCGACGGAATCGTGGTTATCGAAAGGGCGGATCGTCTTGCGGTCTCGGTTTGCGGAAGCCTCCTTGCCGAACTCGGAGCAACGGTGCTTCAAGTGCCCGGCAGCGGCCATGACATCGGGCTGACGGCACAGGCCTCCATAAAGGCGTCCAGGCTGACTGCCCTCGGAAAAACCCGCGTAAAACTGGACGAAAGCAATCAAGCGGATTCCTGGAAACGGCTGGTCGAGCGGAGCGACGTCGTTGTCATTGGATATGATAGCCCCGCCGATGCGGAACTGCTGGCGAAAGAGAGCAGCCGGCGAATTGTTTGCGCGCTAAGTGCTTTCGGAACCGATGCGCCAACCCCGACGACCAAGTCCGACGAGATGATCCTGCAAGCCGCCGGCGGTCTAATGGCAGCAACGGGCGCGGCCGGAGGCGCGCCGGAGTCGTCGAGCGCTCCAGCGATCGAAATGATGGCGGCGATCAACGCCGCAACCGCGATCCTCGCAGCGCTGCGTATGGACGGCCGGGGCAGTCTTGATATCGCAGGCTTCGATAGCGCAATTGCTTTGCTATCGACATACATTTCGACGGTGGTGAATGGTCGCGTGGACGGCTATCGTGTCGGCTGCGGACACCACTTGTGCTCACCGTGGAACGTTTATCAGGCGGCAGATGGCTGGGTGCAGATTTGCTCCACCACCGACGAGCAATGGCATGCTCTCCTCCGCCTGGTCGGTCGCGCGGATTTGATTAATGAGCCGAGCTTTACCGGAAGTGCCGCGCGCCTCGATAACATCTCCGCGGTGGACGACATCATCGGTACATGGACTACGCAGAAGAGCGTGGATGAATTGGTGCAGATTGTTCTTGGGATTGGACTCCCGGTCGGAAAGGTTCGCACCGTTTCCGAACTGACGCGCGATGCCGGCCTCACGGCACGCGGTATGGTTGCCGCGTCGAGTACAGCGGCTGGGTCCGGACCGCGTCCGGGCTCCTTCATCGGAGCAAGTTTTGGCGCTCCGGTCGCGGCCGACGGCAAGAATGCGCCGGTCGCCGTGGAAACGGCTCTCGCTTCGCTTGGATCGCGCGAGCGCTACCCGGCGCAATGCGCATCGACCGGCAAGAAGCCGCTTGAAGGCATCAGAGTCATCGAGCTGGGCGCCTACACCGCGGGTCCGCTAGCGGGACGCTATCTCGCCGATCTCGGCGCCGAGGTGATCAAAGTTGAAGCCGCCGGCGGCGAAATCTCGCGCAAATGGGTGCCGCAATTCGGCGGCCACAGCGGCTATTTTGTCAACTGCAATATCGGCAAGAAGTCGATCGTGCTCGATCTCAAATCGGGAGACGATCGCACGCGTCTGCTCGAACTGTTGACGTCAGCGGATGTCTTAATGGAGAATCTGCGGCCCGGTGCGCTCGACAAGATCGGGCTCGGGCCCGAGGAGCTACTTCGGCTCAAGCCTCGACTTGTTTATTGCTCGCTGTCCGGGTTTGGCCGCGCCGCGGGCTCACGGCCCGCCCTCGACACCGTCGTCCAGGCTGAAGCAGGCATGATGTGGCTGGTCGGCGATGGGGGGCGGCCCCAGCGTGTCGGCATTTCGCTCGCCGATCAGGCCGCGGCGCATGCCGCGCCGCTTCTCATTCTCGCCGCCTTACGAGGCCGGGATTTGTCCGGGGAAGGCCGGCACATCGATCTGTCGATGCAGGACGTTCTCGCCTGGATGATCGGGCTGGCGTGGCCGGACGGCGAAGCCGCATTGTCGCCATGGGCCACGCTCGCCGTGAGTGATGGTTGGATCGTGGCGCGCGATGGCACACGCGCGCGGGCATTGCTTGAAAAAACAGGCGCGGTAACCCGGCAGGATGCAGTGGCTCTGCTTGCCGCGGCAGGCACAGAGTCAGCCTACGTTCTCGAAATGGGTGAAGTTATGGCCCACGAATCCGTTCGCCGCCGCAACCTTATCCAATGGGTCCCGGCGGCGGATGGCGCCAAAATACCGGTGCTGTCCGCGCCGCAACGTGTCGGCGGCACGCCTTTCGCGACAGGCCCGCTTCCCAGCGCTGCCGGGGCCGACAACGACAAATTCCTAGGCCGCGCCAAAGTAAATCAAACGTAGCGCAAGCCCGTTCTAAACTTCAAGGCGGCATCAGGTTGTCAGAACGACTTTACCCATCGCGGCGCGGTCGAGCAGACGACGCAATGCTTTGCCAGCATGGGACAACGGATAGACCTCCGTCACAGGCGGATTGATCTGCCCCGCCTCAAACATTCGGCATAAATCGGCAAATGCGCGCTTATCGATGTCGAGTTTTCGCTCGCGGTAGAAGCTCCACGAAAGCCCAATAATATCGCAGTTTTTGACCAGCACATGATTGGTAGGCGCGAGCTGGCGCTCGCCGCCGGCAAACCCGACGACGAGAATGCGGCCCTCGAAGTTGATGCATTTGAGCGCCGCCCTGAACGCGTCGCCCCCGACCGGATCGAAGGCGACGTCGATGCCGCCAGTCAGGCAACGAATGCGCTCAACCACGTCGTCTTTGGCCGAATTGATCAGGTGATCGGCGCCGTGCTTGGCGGCAAGGTCGAGCTTTTCCGTCGTGCTCGCGCTGGCAATCACCGTTGCGCCGAGCGCTTTGCCAACTTCGACAGCGGCTATGCCAACCCCGCCGGCAGCGCCAGTCACAAGCAAAACCTCCCCGCGTTTGAGCCGGGCGCGATGCTCCAGCCCGACATGCGCGGTCCCGTACGATATTGGAAACGCGGCCGCCTGATTGAAATCCATCTCGGCCGGCATGCGGAATACGTGATCTGCCGGCATCACGGCCTCTTCGGCAAAATAGCCAAACCGCGCGTAACCGATGACGAAGTCTCCGGGGGCGAGATGCCCGACGCCCGGCCCCACTTCGATAACTTCTCCGCCCCCTTCCATGCCGGGGATCAGCGGCAGCGGCGGCTTATGCTGATACTGGTTTGAGATCATCAGGGAGTCGGCAAAATTCACCGCCGCCGCGCGCACCCTGATGCGGACTTCTCCGGGACCGGGCTGGCTTACCGCAACGTTCGTGATGGCCAAATCTTCCGGGCCGCAGTGCCTTTGAATTTGAATCGCTCGAACCAAGAGGCCCCTCCTAGGAACTGTGTGCCATTTTTACATACCTTTTTGGATGCAATATGCAACCACCTCGGGGAAAGCAGCACGAGACACGAAGGCGCTTAGGGGGGCGCGCCGTCCAACGCGCGGCAGAATCAGATCGTATCGAACGGCATGTTCGGCAGTTCGTAGAGTTGGGAAAGCAACGCATCACGCGCCGACAGGACATGTTTTTTGAGGATTTGCACCGCAGCACGCTTGTCGTGGCGGTCGAGCGCGTCGAGCAGTTCGGTGTGCTCGGTCGCGGCCCGCTGGCTGCGATCATAGCGGTAGCCCTCGCTGCGGCGCTTCAGTGCAAGACGCTCGAATGTCTGGGCCAGAATGCGTACCACGTAGGCGTTTCCTGAAAGCTCGGCGAGTTTCAGGTGAAACAGGACGTCTGCCAGGATCCGCTCAGTCAGCACCTGGGCCTTGATGAATTCCGCGTATCGGTCAGCGTAGCCGCCAAGAATAGCGAGAGAACCCTTGGAAATACGTCCCCGGTCCATGGTGACCTGCAATGCATAGACTTCGAGGGCCTCACGAGCGCCGTACAGGCCGAATGCCTCCTCCCGCGTAATACCAGCGACATAGAATCCACGGCGCGGAATACGGGTAACGAAGCCTTCCTGATAGAGCCGCTCAAGGGCTTCGCGCACGGGAGTCCGCGAAACATTCAATACCTGGGCCAAATCTTCGTGAACCAGTTTACGGCCAGGGCCGAGTTGTCCAGCTAGAATCATCCGCTTTATGCTACCGTAAGTGACGGAGTTGCGGCTTGGGCCCCACTCCGGGTTCTCGGTCTCCGGGATTTCCACAATGTCCCAAATGGCCTGCCAGTCGAGTTTCGGCAGATCGATAAGCGGCTTCTTCCTGCGCGAAGCCGCTACCTGCCGATTCTTGCCTAAACTCGCCGCTCCCATTTCCTCGCTCCCATGGTGAAACTAAAGCTTTGTACGACGTAGGATTGCTTTGCGCTAGCCATACTATGGATAGTTTTGCATCCAACACCGCCCTCGGGGGCTCCGGCCCACACCGGCCGGGTTGCGGACAACCGAGACCGCACGACAAATCGTGCATTGGCCCGAGGGCGGCGGCGCAAGCCCCATAATGGGGAGGTTTTCCATTTCCGACGGATTTTGCGGACGGCATAACCGCCCCCGCCGCCGGGACGGCCGACGCTACCAGCGGGCAGCGCGCGGAGTCCACACCCCGACTTGCGCGGCGGACATTTTTCATGCAATTTAGTATCCCGTTAGAGAGGCAGAGCGGCCTTTGCCGCAGTCGAAAAGCCCGGGTTCTGAAAGTTCGACTAACGGGCGCCCCCGGCCGGTCATGATTGTATGCAGTACTCAAAAGGACCTCCTCGCATCCTCACGATCAGGAGCGGCGCATGAAGCGCTCAGCCCCCCTGGACGGTATTGTCGTCGTTGAGCTCGGCAGCCGCATCGGCGCCGGCGTGTGCGGCTCGCTGCTGGCGCAGCTTGGCGCAACCGTCATCGTCCCGGAACAACTCGGCTCGACCGAGGGCAAGTTGCGCTATCGGGCACAGATGCTTGCCGGCAAGATGAGCGCCGTCCTGAACGAAACCAAGGCCGACGCGGAACTGTTGAACAAGCTCGTAATGCGTTGCGATGTGTTGATCTTATCGAGCGACGTTTACCCTGCCGGGCATCCGGGCGCGTGGCCCCAATCAGCTTCGCGCGTCGAATGCGACGTAACGGCCTTCGGCGACAGCGGCCCGATGGCCGGCAAGAACTTCTCCGATGCGCAAATTCAAGCCTTATCGGGCATCGTCGATACGACGGGGATGCCCGACGCCGGTCCGACGCCGATCCGGCTCCCTGTTGTGGAATTCATGACCGGAGTTTATGCAGCGGCCGCGTGTCTTGCCGCGCTGCGAGTCCGCAAGTACGGTGGCGGCGGCCAGTCGATCGACATGACCCTGTACGATTGCGCGTTCGCTTCAATGGCGACCTTCTTCCCGCGCCTTCTCGACGGCAGCGGCGCGAAAGTCGGCCGCGTCGGCAATCGTCACTCGATGGCCTCGCCCTGGAACGTCTACCGCGCCATCGACGGCTGGGTGCTTGTTTGCGCGGCGAGCGATATGCAATGGCGCCGTATCTGCTCAATTACGGAACAGCTCGAATTGGCCGAGGATCCGCGCTACCGGAACGTGGCGGACAGAGTGGCCCACCACAACGATGTCGATGCCATTGTGCAGGAATGGGTCGCGCGCCACACGATCGATCGCTGCGTCTCAGTGCTCGGCGGCGCGGGCATTCCGTGCGGGCCCATTACTAAAGTCGAAGACTATCCGCGCGAGGCTAATCTTGATCACCGCGAGGCGATCCGAAAACTGCGCGATAGCAACGGCGCCGAACTATTCGTCCCCGCATCGCCACTGCGCATGAGTGGCACGCCGGGCATTTCACCCAACCACATTCCCGCACCGGACGCCGACCGCGCCGCGATCGTCAAGCTCGCCGCGAGGGATTCTCCGAACATTTCGAACGCCGGCGCGTCCGCCGAAAAGCGCCTGCCGCTGGCCGGCCTGCGCGTCATCGAGATCGGACACTACACAACCGCGCCGCTGAGCGCGCGCCATCTCGCCAATCTTGGCGCCGATGTAGTCAAGATCGAGCCGTTCGAGGGCGAAGCGGTGCGATCATGGGCCCCCGCGATGAAGGGTACTGGCTATTTTTTCACGTATACGAACTCCGACAAGCGAAGCGTGACGCTCGATCTGGAAACGCCGGACGGCATCTGCATTCTCAAGGACATGATTAAGCGCGCCGACGTGTTGGTCGAGAATCTCAAGCCCGGTGCGCTCGCTAAACGCGGTTGCTCCGCCGAGGAAATTGCGAAACTCAATCCGGGGCTGATCTATTGCGCCATTTCCGGTTTTGGCGCCGACACGATCTATGCCGGCCGTCCGGCCTACGACACCGTGATACAGGCGATGTCGGGCTTCATGGATTTGACCCGAGCCGACGGCGTTCCGGTGAAGTCAGGCATCTCCTATGCCGATCTTATGGGCGCAGAGGTGGCTGTAGTCGCGATTCTCGGCGCATTCGAAGCCAAGGATCGGACCGGTCTCGGGCAGGTCATCGACCTCTCCATGCAAGATGTCGGCTCGTGGCTAACTCTGCCGCTGTGGAATGGCGATCAATCGGCGCCGGAGCCGAAAGTCATTTCGGCGAAAGACGGCTACGTGTTGGTAGAGATCGACAGCACCCCGCAGATCGGTGCCTCGCCCGATAAAATATTGCCCGAGCAGGCCCGCGGCATGACGCGCGCCGAACTCGCCGCCGCCTTAACCAACGCCGGCGAGCGCGCCGCCCCCATTCTGACGGCCACCGAAACGCTGCAAGCCGAGCAGACCCGCGCTCGCGCGCTGGTGTTTTACACCACCGATGACGAAGGCGACCAATGGCCAATGCTGGCAAGCCCGTTGCGGCTCAAAGGCACGCCACCCGTTGTCGGCCGTCCAATGGCAAAGCTCGGCGCCGATGGACCAGCCGTTCTGGCCGAGTTCGGCATCGTTGCGGGCGGGCAACAGCCCACTGCTGTCGGCGAGAGGCCTGCGGTTGCCAAGGTGACGGCGCGATGATCGAAGGGCTGGAGAAATTTATAGGCATCCAGTCCGAGTGGGAGACCGCCTGCGACGCGGTCGAGCCCGGTGCGGTTCGACGCTTTACGCAAGCGATTATGGACGACGATGACGCTTACGCGCCCAAAGCCGCCACGCGCTTCGGCGCACCGGTAGCGCCACCGCTATATCCGATGATGATGTTCCGCCGCCCGCACGGCGCGCCCGATCCGCTGCGGATTCATGGCAACGATCCGGATTTCGACGGCCTGGGTCAATCGAGCAGCCTGACGCGCGGCCTGCCGGAGATAGAGCCGCTCGCGGGTTACGCCTTGCTCAACGGCGGCACGGAAGTGGAACTATTCCGCTATGCACGTCATGGCGAGACGATCCGCATGCGCTCGCGCTATGCCGACATCACGGAAAAAGAGACCAGCAAGGGACCGATCGTCCTTGTGACCACAGAGTCAGAATTTGCGACACCCGATGGCGAGGTGCTGCTGCGCGCTCGCCGAACGCTGATCCGGAGGAAGCCAAAATGACGGTAGCCTTCGAAGACATTCAAACCGGCCAGGAGATTGCACCGCTGGTCAAGGGCCCGCTCGGCACGATGCATCTGATGCGCTGGTCGGCGGCGATGGAGAACTGGCATCGCATCCACTACGACCGCACCTTTGCCAAGGAGCACGACAAGCTTCCGGATATCCTGATCAATGGATCGCTGAAGCAGCAGTTCGTTCTCCAGTTCCTCAAGGATTGGGCCGGACGCGATGGCTGGGTCTGGAAAGTCAGCTTTCAATTCCGCGCGATGAACCTCGTCGACGAAACTCTCGACATCTGGGCGCGCGTCAAGGACAAGCGCGACATTGGGCCTTACGGCCTTGTCGAACTTGAAATCGGCATTCGCAACGCGGCCGGCCTGGAATCGACGCCGGGCTCCGCGACCATCGCTCTGCCGCACCGAAACGGATCGCCCGTGCCCTATCCTTTCCGTCCATCTGCGTGAGACGTCCTGGAGACTTCAATGTCAGACCTCCCCAAACAAATTCAGGTCAACGAAGAAGGCCCCCGCGAAGGCTTCCAGTTCGAGCGCGGCCCCATACCAACGGCGCGAAAGATCGAACTAATTGACAGCCTTTCGGAAACTGGGCTGAACCAGATCCAGGTCGCGTCCTTCGTCAATCCGAAAAACGTGCCAGGCATGGCCGACGCCGATGAGGTCGTTGCCGGCTTCAAACGAAGGCCGGGCATTCTGTACACCGGCCTTTGGCTAAACGAAAAAGGCTTGCAACGCGCTCTTGCGTCCGGGCGCCTCGATGTGAAGGGCTCATTGTCGGTCACTGCGTCCGAAATATTCCTCAAGCAAAACCAGAATCGTACGGCAGCGCAGGATATCGAAGCCGAACGCGGGATCGCTCGCATGTACAAGCAGCACAACGTTCCGGTTAGTCGCATTTCGATCCGGGCCGCATTCGGCTGCAACTACCAAGGTGATATTCCCACCGGCCACGTCGTCAGTATGATCGGCGACCTCATCCGCATGGCCGCCGAAGAAAACTTCACCATCAAACTCGTCTCGCTCGCTGACACGATGGCTTGGGCCACGCCTGCCGGCGTCAAGCGGCTGGTCGGCGCGGTCCGCGGTGCCTATCCCGATTTGAAGATCGCACTCCATCTACATGATACGCGCGGCATGGGCATCGCGAACGCTTATGCGGGCATGGAGATGGGTGTTTCGATCTTCGACTCCTCCGTCGCCGGCCTTGGCGGCTGTCCCTTCGCCGGCCACAAAGGTGCCGCCGGCAACGTTTGCACGGAGGACCTCGTATTCATGTGCGACGAAATGGGCATCAAAACCGGCGTCGACCTCGAAAAGCTGATCGTCTCTGCGCGCCTTGCGGAAGATGTCGTCGGACATCCCCTTCCCGGCTCTGTCATGCGCGGCGGCAGCCTTGCCGCGCTGCGCGCCGGCATCCGCGCAGGAGCCGCCGCATGAGCGCCGTTCAGATCACCAGAGAGCTGGGTGCCTTCATCGCCGGGCTCAACGAAAGCAAGACGCCATCGGAGGCGCGAAAGCGCGCCATCAACGGCTTTATCGATTGCATCGGCGTCATGACCGCTGGCGCCGACGAAGACGTGGTGCGTATCGTGCGCCAGGCTGAGCGGCCATCCGGCGGCACGGCGTTCACGTGGCCAGACGGCCAGCGCGCCCCGGCTCCATCGGCGGCGCTCATCAACGGGATCGCGGCGCATGCCCTCGACTATGACGATACGGGCCTGAAAGGTCATCCGAGCGCGGTGCTCGTCCCGGCCATCATGGCGGTGGCCGAGCAACTCGGGTCGAGCGGTTCGCAAATGGTGACAGCTTATCTTGCCGGCTACGAAACCTGGGGTGAGTTGATCTACCGCGAGGCCGGTCAGCACGCGACGAAAGGCTGGCACATCACCGGAATTTTCGGGCCGATCGCCGCCGCGGCGGCCTGCGCCTCGTTGCGCGGGCTGAACGCGGCGCAGTCGACTACAGCGCTCGCGCTCGCAGCATCACAGAGTTCGGGCCTACTCGCGAATTTCGGCACCATGGCTAAGCCTATGCATTCCGGCATCGCAGCGCGATCCGGCGTCTTCGCGGCGGAACTCGCGGCGCTCGGCATGACCGCGTCGCCGGATGTCCTGGAACATCCGCAGGGCTTTCTCGCCGCTGTCTCGCCGGCAGGAAAGATCGATGTCACGTCGCCGGTTCTGGCCGGCCGCCATTGGCGGATGCTTGAGGTCGGCCTCAACGTCAAGAAGTATCCCGTATGCTACTGCGCGCATCGGGCAATCGACGGCGCTCGCGATCTGAAGGCCAAGTTCGGCCTCGAGCCGCACGATATCGACACGGTCGAGGTTGCGATGAGCCGCCGCAATGCGACGATTCTCCGTCACCACGCGCCGACCGAAGAGCTCGAAGCCAAATTCAGCATCGAGTTCGCCATGGCCTCGGCTTTCACCGCCGGCGACGTGAGCCTCCGTGAAGTTCGGGACGACTTCGTGCAACGGCCCGATATCCAGGCATTCTTCCCGCGCGTGAAGGTTCACGACGACATCGAGAGCGATCCGATCACCGGGCACAGCCGCTACGAACAGGTCAATATCCACCTCAAGGGTGGACGCACTGTCTCAAGCGGCCAGATCTTCGCGGCGCGTGGCGCGGCGAGCATTCCGCTAACACCCAATGAAACATTTGCCAAGTTTTCATCCTGCCTTGAGCGCGCCGACGCCGGGCTGGCTGCGGACGCGCTCTTCGACCGCCTCTCGAATCTCGACGACCTCAAACACGTCAAGGATCTTTACGCCTCGCGCGCCCGCGCGACGGCATAGGAGTCAAAATGAACCAAAATTCCAATGTAAAGGTATCGCCCTCTTACGGAATCGATCGGCCGGAAGAAATCGCCGCAAGTTTCCAATTGCCGGCCGAAGTAGTAGAATTTCGCGATTTGGCGCGCAAAATCGTTCGCGAAGAGTTGTTACCACTTGAGCAGGAATTCCTGCCCCATCCAGGGCACGCCTATGGCCTCAAGGAAGTGCTCTCGCTCAAGGCCGTTTTTCCCGCGGCAGTCGTCGACCGGCTGATCAAGATCTCGCGCGACACCGGGTTCTGGTACCTGCTCGTTCCAGAATCGCATGGCGGCAGCGGCCTGTCGATGCTCGCTCGCGCTGCGGTACTTGAGGAGTTCATGTACACGGCCGTGCCGTTCCCGTTCGCGAATGTGCCGAACATTCTCTATCACTGCACCGGCACCCAGGCCGAGAAATACCTGAAGCCGGTGATTGAAGGCGAGAAGACCACCAGCTTCGCGCAGACCGAGCCGAATGCGGGCTCGGACCCGGGCGGCATGATGCAAACCCGCGCCGTGCGCGATGGCACAGGATGGATACTCAACGGCACGAAGATGTGGATCTCGATGGCAGCAGAAAGCGATTTCCTGCTTGTTCAAGCCGTCACCGACTCGGCCAAACGCCAGCGCGGCGGAATCACCATGTTCCTAGTCGACCGCAACAATCCCGGCCTAAAGATCGAGGAGCCAGGCATTCGAACATGGCTGGGACCGCGTCCGGCACAGTACATCGTGCATTTCGACGATTGCCGCGTTGGCGATGATTCCGTGCTGGGCGAAGTCGGCAAAGGCTTCACGCTCGGGCAGACCTGGCTGACCATTCACGACCGCTTGATGCGTGGTCCCTATGCGCTTGGCAAAATGCAGCGCGCGCTCGACATGTCCGTCGAATACGCCAAGCAACGCGTTACCTTTGGCAAGCCGATTTCAGAGCGCCAGGCGATACAGTGGAAACTGGTCGACATGTACGTCGATATCAAAGCGCTGCGTGCTCTGGTCTACGAAATAGCCTCCCGCGCCGACAGAGGCGAAGACGTGCGTGCCGAGGCGGCGATGGTCAAGCTGTGCGCTTCGGATTGGGGCACGCGAACGCTAGACCACGCAATCCAGGTGCACGGCGCGATGGGCGAGTCTCTAGAACTGCCGCTAACGCTGTTCTATCGCTACGTCCGTCATACCCAGATTGGCGGCGGCACGAGCGAAATCCAGCGTCACCTTATCGCGCGAAAATTGTTGGCTTAGAGGCCACCCATTATGACGTTGAATTCAGCAGAGCCTGTGAAGAAAGCAGCGAGTCCTCCCGCGGCCGCAGGGCCGCTCGTCGGACTTCGCGTCATCGATGTCGGCATGCTGTTTGCCGGACCGCTTGTCTCTGCATTTCTCGCGGATCTCGGCGCCGACGTGATCAAGGTCGAACACATCGAAGGTGACGAAGTCCGCAAAATGGGCCCGACCAAGGACGGCCATGCCCTATGGTGGCGCGTTATGGGTCGCAACAAGCGGCTGGTTTCCATCGATCTTGGCAAGCCCGAGGGAGCGGCTGTGCTGCGGCGTCTGATCGATACCGCGGACGCGATGGTCGAAAATTTCCGACCCGGACGTATGAAGAAATGGGGCCTCGACTACGATACTCTTCGCGTGACGAACCCCGGTCTGGTCATGCTGCACATCAGCGGCTGGGGCCAGACGGGGCCCTACAGCCAGCGTCCCGGATTGGGCACTTTGGCCGAGGCATTCAGCGGCTTCGCGCATGTCACCGGCGAAAAGGATGGTCCGCCGACATTGCCGGCCTATCCGGTCGCAGATACGGTCGCCGCGCTTACTGGTGCCTACAGCATGCTCGCCGCGCTTCTTAACCGAGAGCGCAATGGCGGCATTGGCGACGAAATCGATCTCGATCTCGTTCAGCCGATGATCCCGGTCCTCGGCTCCATGATCGTGCACTACGACCAACTCGGCATCGTGCCGGTCCGAAAGGGCAACCGCTCGACCTGGACCGTCCCGCGCAACTCCTACCGCACAAAGGATGGCCGCTGGGTCGTGCTATCTGGCGCGGCGAACGAGCCGGTTATGCGCCTATTCCAGGCAATTGGACGTCCTGACCTGGCTGACGATCCATCGCTCGCGACCAACCAGCTCCGCGCCAAGCGCGTCGATGAGATCGATGGCATCATGGCCGAATGGATCGGCCGCCACACTCAGACCGAGGTTCTGGACGCCCTCGAAAAAGCTCAGGTAGTGGCGGGCCCGATCTGCGACGCTCAGCAACTGGTCGAGGATCCGCACATCACGGCGCGCGAATCCTTCCTGCGGATGCCTGATCCGGAGCTAGGTTCGATCCTCCTTCAAAACGTCGTGCCGCGCTTTACAAACAAACCCGGCCGTATTCGTTGGGCCGGAAAGCCGACCGTCGGTGCTGATACATATGACGTTCTGACGGAAGCGGGTTTCGATGCGGAGGAAATCGAGAAGCTGGCGTCGGAGGGCGTGATCCGTACGGGGCAGGAGCAATCTTAGCATGAACGGCCTGGCTGCTACGAGCGTCGCGTTCCTGGAAGACCTATACCGCCGCTATGAAGTTAACCCGTCTTCGGTCGACTATAGCTGGCGCTGTGCCTTCGACCTCGCACGTGCCCTTTCGGAGAGCGAGCGCCCCGCCACGAACTACACGGGCGGAACGGCGGCCCTTGTCGCCGAGCTTGTTCGTCAGCGCGGTCATATCGCAGCTTCGTTAGACCCGCTTGGCAGGCAACCCGAGGACGCCGCGGTATTTGAACGAACTCTCGCAATTGCCTCCGTAGCGCAGCATTCGGTCGATCGTTTGAAAACGCTCTATCGCTCGTCATTCACCGTCGAGACCGCGCATATTGACAATCCAGAGATGCGCAAATGGGTGCAGGAAGCATTCGAGGCCGAAGCCGCGCCACGCTCGAAAGTCGATCTGCTTCAGGCGCACAAGAAAATTGTGCAGGCCGACGAGTTTGAGGCCTTTCTCGGTCGCAAATATCCGACCAAGAAGCGTTTCGGCGCGGAAGGCGCGGAATCTCTATTTGCGCTGATGGACCGCCTCTTCCGGACGGCCGCCAAGAGTGGGATCGAGGAAGTCGTCGTCGGCCCGATGCATCGCGGCCGTACGAGCCTGATGGGCATCGTCTTTGGCATGCCGCTGGCGGAGCTGTTTGCCAAATTCAAAGGCGCCCATCCCTTCCCCGCTGATCCTCACAGTCCCGCGGACGTGCCGTACCATCTCGGGGCCGAAGCAACGCACGAGTTCGATGGCCACGAGCTCCGCGTGACCTTGTGCCCGAACCCATCGCATCTTGAGGCCGTCGATCCGATGGTCCTCGGCCGCGTGCGCGCCCGCCAGGATGTTCGCAAGAACGGCGAAGCCTCGCGCGTGCTCAGTTTTCTTTTTCATTCCGACGCGGCGGTTGTCGGTCAGGGCATCGTCGCGGAAACGCTCCAACTTGCCGGAATTCCTGGCTTCGAGACGCGCGGTACGGTCCACGTCGTCGTCAACAACCAAATCGGGTTTACGACCGAGCCATGGGAAGGCCGGACGTCGCGGCATTGCACCGGTCCCTTCAAGGCGATCGACTCGCTCATCATTCATGTCAACGGCGCCGATCCAGAGGCCTGTATCCGTGCCGCCGATTTCGCCATCGCCTTCCGCCAGCGTTTCGAAAGCGACGTGGTTATCGACTTCATCTGCTATCGCCGTAACGGCCATAACGAGCTCGACGAGCCACGCTTCACGCAGCCGGTGCACTATGCGGCAATCGACGCCGAAACCACATATCGCCAGAGCTTCGAGAAGCGCCTGATTGCCGATGGCGTGCTGACTGCCGATGCCGCCGCCGCGGTTGCCGAAGATTATAAGCGCGAGTTGCAGATAGGCTACGACGCCGCCGCCACCTGGCGGCTCAACCGCAGCAGATTTCCCGGCGGGCAGTGGGAGCCTTTCCGGCCGAATTCCGAGCCGGTTGCCGAGCCGAGTACCGGCATTCCGCTGGAACGCCTCAACCGGCTGCTGCGCACGCTTGCGACCCCGCCCGATGACGTCGCGGTGCACCCGAAGGTCAAACGGCTGGTCGAGCAGCGCGCCGAAGCGGCCGAACGCGGCGTCCAATGGTCGCTCGGCGAAGGCCTCGCCTTCGCGTCGCTCGTCACCGAAGGTATCCCGATCCGTCTCAGCGGCCAAGACGCGGTACGCGGCACATTTTCCAGCCGGCATTTCGGCATCGTCGACGTCGAAAACGGAAGGCGCTTTTCAACTATAGCGCATATTGATCCGGCGCAGGCGTCATTCACTATCCTCAACAGTCCTCTCTCAGAGTACGGTGTGCTTGGGTTCGAGTACGGTTACAGCCTAGAGCGTCCCAACGCCTTGACGATCTGGGAGGCGCAATTCGGCGACTTCGCCAATGGCGCGCAGATTATTATTGACCAGTTCGTCGCAAGTGGCGAAGAAAAGTGGCTTCAGCCGTCAGGCCTCGTGCTGCTGCTACCGCACGGATTGGAGGGACAAGGACCGGAGCACTCTTCGGCTCGTCCCGAACGGTTCCTACAACTCGCGGCTCGCGACAATATCCAGATTGCCAATCCGTCGACTCCGGCGAACTACTTCCATTTGCTGCGGCGGCAACTTATGCGCCGGACGCGCAAACCGCTGATCGTGCTGACACCCAAGACACTGCTCCGGCTGCCCGCGGCGGTGTCGCCGCTTGACGACTTCGGACCCAACAAGCGTTTCACGCCGACGCTGACGTCCGGCGCTCCCGGCGCGCGGCGTATTCTGCTCTGCACGGGCAAGATCGCTTATGAACTCGAGCGCGAGCGCTCCGCGCAAGGCGAAGACCGCACTCAAATTGTACGGCTCGAGATGCTCTACCCGCTGCCTTCCGCCGAGCTGTCGGCGATCCTTGCCGCCTCGCCTAACGCTGAACTCGCGCTGGTCCAGGAAGAACCCGAGAACATGGGCATATGGTCGTGGATACGTCCTCGTATCGAAGATCTCGCACTGGCCGCAGGCCATCGCAATCCGAAGCTGCGGTATGTCGGGCGTCCGGAATCGCCGTCCCCTGCCGGCAGCTTTCATGGCGATCACGATGCCGATCAAGCGGCAATCGTAAAGACCGCATTCAGCGCGGCTTTCGACAGAAAACGCAACCAGCCGACTGTACCCGCTGCGCACACGATCGGCGGCACGCATGGATGAACGCACGCCCGCATGACGATTCGATCCTGTCGTGTCCATCGGACGCTACAGCACCCTAAGAATTCAAGGGAGAAACACAATGACAAACGATGAACGCGAGTTGTTGGCTCGCTGCGTCGAGATCGGAACGAGCACCTGGTCAGACGCGATGGATGCGTGCGGCATTGATGGTGTGATACGGGGGTTGACGCGACGCAGTGGACAGGGCCGTTTTGCCGGTTATGCGGTGACAGCGCGGGAAACTGCGGGCGTCCGAGGGCAGTTTCAGCGCAATGCCTTCGGAGTTGGCGAGATCATCGGTGCCGTTGGACCCGGCCAGGTCCTGATGGTCGATATGGCCGGTGCCGACATTTCAACCTTCGGCGGCCTCGCCGCCCTTGCTACCGCAAAACGCGGCGCCGTGGCTGTTGTAATTGATGGCGGGTGCCGCGACATCGACGAAATGATGGTGTCCGGGCTTTGGCTTGCCAGCCGACATGTCACGCCGACTACCGGAAAGACCCGACTCAAGCTGGAAGGCATCAACCAGCCGGTTAAACTCGGCGGCATTGCCGTCGCTCCCGGCGACATAGTTGTCGGCGACGACACCGGCATCGTCGTCATCCCACGCAAAGAAGCCGAAAGGGTCATGGCGGAGGCCGACAGAATGCTGGTGATAGACCATCAGATGGAGCAAGCGATCGGTAGCGGAGCATCGTTCAAGGATGCCGCATCCGACGCGAACTATATCCGCTGAACGCTTTTCCCCGCTATCGGCATAAGGACGGGATATGAAAATTCTGGTGCCCGTGAAACGGGTCGTCGATTACAACGTCAAAATCCGTGTCAAACCGGACGGTTCCGGCGTCGAACTCGCCAACATCAAGATGTCTATGAACCCCTTCGACGAAATCGCCGTCGAAGAGGCGATCCGTCTGAAGGAAGCCGGCAAGGCGACCGAAATCGTCGTGGTGTCGATCGGACCGGCGCAGGCCTCCGAGACCATCCGCACCGCGCTCGCCATGGGCGCCGACCGCGGCATCCTGGTGAAGGCCGAAGGCGCGGTGGAACCGCTGGCGGTGGCCAAGATCCTCAAGGGCATCGTCGAAGCCGAACAGCCCGGCCTTGTCATTCTCGGCAAGCAGGCGATCGACGACGACAGCAACCAGACCGGCCAGATGCTCGCAGCATTGCTCGGCTGGGCGCAGGGCACCTTCGCCTCGAAGATCGCCATCGACGGCGACAGCGTCTCGGTGACGCGCGAAGTCGACGGCGGCCTGCAGACGGTGAAACTGAAGGCGCCGGTGATCGTCACCACCGATCTGCGCCTCAACGAACCGCGTTACGCATCGCTGCCGAACATCATGAAGGCGAAGAAGAAGCCGATCGAGGAAAAGACCGCGGCCGACTACGGCGTCGACACCAAGCCGCGCCTCGAGATCGTTAAGACCAGCGAGCCGGCCGGCCGCAAATCCGGCGTCAAGGTCGGCTCGGTCGCCGAGCTGGTCGCCAAGCTCAAAGACGAAGCGGGAGTTATCTGATCATGGCCACGCTTCTTCTCGCCGAGCACGACAACAAGTCGCTCAAGGACGCCACCGCCAAGGCGCTCACCGCTGCCAAGGCTCTGGGCGGCGACGTCCACATCCTGGTCGCCGGCAAGGATGCCAAGGGTGCGGCCGATGCTGCCGCCAAGCTCGACGGCGCCGGCAAGGTGCTGCTGGCCGATGGCGCTGCTTATGAACACCAGCTCGCCGAGCCGCTCGCGGCGCTGATCGTGTCGCTCGCCGGTTCCTATGACGCCATCGTTTCGGCCGCGACCAGCAACGGCAAGAACGTGATGACGCGCGTCGCCGCGCTGCTCGACGTCATGCAGATTTCCGAAATCACCAAGGTGATTTCGCCCGACACGTTCGAGCGGCCGATCTATGCCGGCAACGCCATCCAGACCGTGAAGTCGACGGACGCCAAGAAGGTCATCACCGTGCGCACCTCGACCTTCCAGGCGGCGGGCCAAAGAACAGATGCCGGCTCGGCCACGGTCGAGAACGCCACGGCGGCGGCCGATCCGGCGCTGTCATCTTTCGTCGGGGAGGAACTGTCGAAGTCCGACCGGCCGGAACTGACCTCCGCCAAGATCATCATCTCGGGCGGCCGCGCCATGCAGAACCGCGAGAACTTCACCAAATACATCGAGCCGGTGGCCGACAAGTTAGGGGCCGCCATGGGCGCCTCGCGCGCCGCGGTCGACGCCGGTTATGCGCCGAACGACTGGCAGGTCGGCCAGACCGGCAAGGTGGTCGCGCCCGACCTGTACATCGCGGTCGGCATTTCCGGCGCCATCCAGCATCTCGCCGGCATGAAGGACCCCAAGGTGATCGTCGCGATCAACAAGGACGAGGAAGCGCCGATCTTCGCGGTCGCCGACTACGGTCTGGTCGCCGATCTTTACACGGCGCTGCCGGAACTGGCCGAAGAGCTTGGCAAGATTGGACGTTAAAGTTCTCGTTTTGTCGCACAGGTCTGAAGCCTTTCGAAAGTGCGCCGAAGACATCTAGGGAGCGTATCTATGTCGTCTACGCCCAACGCCGACGCCGCCACCGCCTTCATCACCGGCACCGCCGACAGGCGCCTCCCGGATGCGGTGCTCAACGCCGCGCGCATGTGTCTGGTTGACTGGTTCGGTGTTGCCATCGGCGCTCGCGATGAAGGCGCTGCCCAGGTGGTCGGTCAAGTCGGCCAGAGTTGGGGGCACACCGGCGGCGCGCAAGTGCTGTTCGGCGCCAAGGCCGATCCGGCAACTGCCGCACTTATCAATGGCACAATGGCGCATTGCCTGGACTTTGACGACACCCATGTCGGTTCTCTCGCGCACCTGAGTGGGCCAACCTGGGCGGCGACACTGGCTGTCGGTGCCGCGCTGAACTCCCAACCCGCCGACATGCTCCAAGCGTTCGTCACTGGTTTTGAAATCGGTGCGCGGATTGGCGGCGGAGGCTTCGGCGAGGCATTAAACACGCGCACTTTGCATTCGACAGGATTTTGTGGCTGCTTCGCGGCCGCGGCCGCGGCAAGCGTGCTCCTGCGGCTCGATACTGCCCAGGTCGGGAACGCACTCGGTGCCGCTGCGACGCAGGCCGCCGGCCTGACCGGCTCATTCGGGACAATGAGCAAACCGTTTCACGCTGGGAAAGCCGCACTCAATGGGGTGCTTGCCGCGCAACTCGCCAATGCAGGCTTTACCGCTGCGGACAATTTGATAGAGGCCGAGAATGGCTTGGCCACAGCGCTGATCCAAGATGGATCGCAGACCATCTCCGCAATGACATTTGCGGCGGGGGACTGGGAAATTCTGCGTAATACTTTCAAGCCATACGCATCTTGCCTGCTTACCCATCCGGTGATCGATTCCGCCCGCAAGCTACTGCCTCAGATCAGGGAACGGGCGATTAAAGCCGTCACGATCAATGTACATCCCATGGCGGTCCAGCTTGCTGGTAAGTCAAACCCGCAAAGCCCCCTCGAGGGAAAATTCAGTACTGCCTACTGCGCAGCGCTGGCGTTAAGTGGTCACGTTGTGGCAGCGACCGACTTCTCTGCGGATCGATTGCACACCCCGCGATTGCGAGACCTCATCACTCGGGTAAATCTGATTGCGACACCGGAGATGGAAAAAACCGCCGCGTCGATGACCGTCACCCTCACCGACGGAAGCCTACTCAAGGCCGATACTCCCTTGGCCTTGGGAAACCCTGGCAACCCAATGCAATGGGAAGACATGGAACAGAAATTTATTGGTCTCGTCGAGCCAGTTCTCGGCCGCCGGGCTGCTCCGACCTATCTCTGCTTACGCCGCTTTGAGGCGAGCGGCGATCTTGACAACGTCTTCGCCGCACTCGCCGCGAGTTGCGCCGAGGCGAAAGAGTTGATCACGCACTGACCTTCAACCCGGCCTGCCTATGGGGCTGGCTGGACTTACGACACAGGGAGTTTTATTTCATGAAATTTACCTTGCTCATCGGTGCAGAACACCGCCCAACGGACTCCATGGTGACGCGTCTTGCCGAACATGTGGAGCAGGTACGGCTCGCTCGAGAAGTAGGGTTCGATAGCATCGTGATCGGAAGCCACTTGTCCTATGGTACGGCCGCTTGGTTCCCACCGATCGAAACGTTGATGCGCCTCTCCGCTGCCGCCGATGGCATGTCACTCGGGACCTGCATGCTTGTGCTCCCGCTATATCACCCCGTTGAGGTCGCCGAACAATTTGCATTGCTCGATGCCGCTTGCGGCGGGCGCGCCGTGATGGGGGTGTCGCCGGGCTGGACACAAAGCGAGTTCGATCTTGTCGGGCTCGATTTTTCGAAGCGGATTGGCCGCTTTACAGAGGCAGTAAGCCTTATCAAGCGGCTTTATACCGAGAACGAGGTCACCTTCGAGGGCAAGCACTTCCGCGTCAATAACGCAACACTCGCGCTGAAACCAACACAGAAGCCGCGTCCGCCGATGTGGCTTGGCGGCAGCGTGGAAGCCGCGGTTAAGCGCGTTGCGTCTATCGCCGAAACCGACCTTGGCGACACTTGGTGCGCATCGTCGCACCTGAAGACCGACGTGATCGTCCAGCAAGCGGCTGTGTTCAAAGAAACGCTGAAGGATCTCGGCAAATCCATGCCGAAGGATTTTCCGGTGCTGCGGAATGTCGTCGTCGCCAACGACCGTGCTACAGCAATCCGCGAAGTCGGCCCGGCCATCGCCGAGAGCTATAAGATATTCGGCGACTGGGGTCTGTTCAAAGAAGTGGTCGGCGACGCGAAGCCACACCCGGATTTTGAGGAACTGATCAACGGTCGCTTTATCATCGGTTCACCCGAACAGGCGGCAGAAGATATAACGCAACTCGCCACTGTCACCGGCGCTACGCGAATGGTGTGCCGCAGCCAGTGGGTGGGTATGGATCATAAGCATGTCATGCGCACGATCGAATTGGTCGGCACAAAGGTTGCGCCGCTTGTCCGCAAGGCTCTGACGTAAGGCTCCCAAACTGATCAATGTATCGGATAAGATGCATTGCGCTGTCTAGAGGTATTGTTCGGTCAAGTCAGTACGCCGTTTCGCTCAAGGTAAGGAAAGAACGCTGTGCACACATCACTTCGAATTGGCACGGGCACTCCGAGAGTGGAAGATATCCGGCGCTGGGCTGAGTTGCCGCTTGAGGAACTGATGGCCGAGGCAGCGGCCACCCGCGACGCAGCTCACGGTAGTGTCGTTTCTTATTCGCCAAAAGTGTTCATTCCGCTCACTCGGTTGTGCCGCGACACCTGTCGGTACTGTACCTTTGTGCGCGGGCCGGGGGCGGTCGGTGAGGCCTATCTGTCACCCGACGAAGTGTTGGCAATTGCGCGAGCAGGCGCTGAGACGGGCTGCCACGAAGCACTGTTCACACTCGGTGATAAGCCGGAGCTAAAATACGACAGTGCGCGCCGCGCGCTCGCCCGCCTTGGTTACTCAACGACGGTAGAATATCTCGCCGCGATGTGTGCACTTGTGCTGGAAAGCACGGGTCTTCTGCCTCACGTCAATGCCGGCGTAATGACCGAGGACGAAATCGCCACGCTGCGCCGTGTATCGGTTTCTCAAGGGCTGATGCTCGAATCGACAGCCGCGCGGCTTTGTGAGCGCGGTGGTCCGCACTTTGGCTCTCCCGACAAAGCACCGGCAGTGCGACTCGCTATGATCGAGGCCGCAGGACGCCTAGCTGTGCCCTTTACCACCGGCATTCTGATCGGCATCGGCGAATCGGTCGACGAGCGCATCGACGCGCTGTATGCCATTGCGGACACGCAACGCCGCTACGGCCATATCCAAGAAGTCATCATCCAGAATTTTTGCGCCAAGGAACGCACGGCTATGGCGACGGCGCCCGAGCCGAGCGGGGCCGATCTGCTTCGCACCGTGGCGCTAGCGCGGCTGATATTTGTAGCTGATATGAATATTCAGGCTCCGCCGAATCTGAGCCCGGGGTTGCATGGGCAATTGATCGCTGCCGGGATTAACGATTGGGGCGGCATCTCGCCTGTCACCCCAGATCACGTCAATCCCGAAGCGCCGTGGCCGCAGATCGCGCAGCTTGCACAACAAACTGCCGACTCGGGCAAATGCCTGACGCCGCGACTCGCGATCTATCCAAGCTACGCACTTGCGCCACAGCATTGGCTTGACGTAAGCCTGCATACGCCCGTGCTGCGCGCGATAGATGCACACGGATTTGCGCGCGAGGATCCCTGGGCGCCGGGCAAGACGCCCAAGCAGGTAAAAGCACTCAAACCTGTCAGCTACGCGAGACAAGCAGGCACCGATAAGATTGGCAATTTGCTACGTCGTGCCGAAGCCGGAGTGAGGCTTGAAGAAGCCGACATTGTCACGCTTTTTGGCGCCCGCGGCGGCGACTTCGACGCTATATGCGCCGCCGGCGATGCATTGCGGCGAAATGTCAACGGCGACACCGTGACCTATGTTGTCAACCGCAACATCAACTATACCAATGTGTGCTATTATAGCTGCCGCTTCTGCGCCTTCTCGAAAGGAAAGCTAGGCGAAACGTTGCGCGGCCCGGCCTACGACATCAGTGACGACGAGATCATGCGACGGGTGCGAGAAGCGTGGGATCGCGGTGCCACGGAAGTGTGCATGCAAGGTGGTATACATCCACGCTACACAGGACAAACCTACCTCGATATTGTCGCTGCCGTTAAGACGGCGGCGCCCGATATCCACGTTCACGCCTTCTCACCGCTCGAAGTATATCACGGTGCGGAGACGCTCGACGTTTCAGTCGATGCCTTTCTGATGCAACTTCGCGAGGCAGGTCTTTCTAGTCTTCCCGGAACCGCGGCAGAAATTCTGGACGATGACGTGCGGCGAGAGCTTTGCCCCGACAAGCTCTCAACCGTGCAGTGGCTGTCTGTGATCGAAGCCGCACACCGGCAGGGCCTGCGCACTACCGCTACGATCATGTTCGGGCACATTGATCGGCCAGTCAATTGGGCGCGGCACCTCCTGCATATTCGCGATTTGCAGGCCCGTACAGGTGGCTTCACCGAATTTGTGCCGCTACCGTTTGTGCATATGGAAGCGCCGATGTATCTGCGCGGGCGAGCACGGAAAGGTCCGAGCATGCGCGAAACGATCCTAATGCACGCGGTCGCCCGACTGGTCTTGCACCCGCTTATTCCTAATATCCAGGTCTCTTGGGTCAAGCTTGGCACGGACGGTGTGCGGTCTTGTTTGGCCGCGGGGGCTAATGATCTCGGCGGCACATTGATGAATGAAAGTATTTCGCGCGCCGCCGGTTCCGAGCACGGTCAAGAACTCCCGCCTGAAGAAATGGATGCCTTGATCACGTCTTTCAACCGTATTCCGCGTCAGCGAACTACACTTTATGCGGCCGCACCGGCTCACCGGAATTCGGCATCGTATGGAGCAGCACCGCTCGAGCCGGCTGTCCTTAACACCCGACACCGCGCTAATGTCGCAGCTTCAGGAACAGCATGACAAAAAATGTAGCACATCAACCACTACCACGGATCGCCGTTCTCGGCGGAACCGGAAAGGAAGGCTCCGGGCTCGCGCTTCGCTGGGCTCACGCCGGCTATCAGATTGTCATCGGATCGCGTGATCCCGAGCGCGCCAGGGTCACAGCGGCCCAAATCAATAATTCGACCGGCGCGAGACGCGCCTTCGGCGATACTATTCTTGCGGCTGCGCATGGCGCCGATATTGCCGTTCTCGCCGTACCCTATTCTGCGCAACTCAGCGCGCTTGCCGACGTCAAAGACGCGCTCCAAGGCAAAATTCTTGTCGATGTCACAGTACCGCTAGTGCCACCTCAGGTAGGGCGCGTGCAATTACCAGTCGGCGGTTCAGCCGTCGTCGTCGCTCAACAGCTCCTCGGCGATTCTGTACGTGTCGTCTCAGCATTCCAAAACGTCTCTGCCGAGCACCTTAATCATCTCGGTACGTCAATTGACTGCGACGTGCTCGTCTGCGGTGACGATCGCGCGGCGCGCGAGGCTGTAATTGCGCTTGCACAGGCGGCGGGCATGCGTGCCTATCATGCCGGGCCTCTCGCCAATTCGGCGGCGGCCGAAGCGCTGACGTCGATCCTCGTCACGATCAACCGTCATTATAAGATCAAGCACTCCGGCATCCGTATTACAGGAATTCCGGACAGTACGGGCCTACAGGCGTGACGGCACACGCGTCATCGACTTCAACCGAGCTGCGTCTGATCGCGCTCGCTAGTATCCCGCAAGTTCGCGCGGGAGACGACATCGCTTCGCTGACTATCGCCTCGCTGCAGCAATCCCGATTGTCACTGCAACACGGTGACGTGCTGGTTATCGCCCAGAAGATCGTTTCGAAGGCCGAAGGCCGCATGGTCAATCTTGCGAACATCACGCCTTCGCCGCGCGCACTTGAATTAGCGTCGCACGTAAACAAGAATCCACGGATTGTGGAGTTGATCCTTCGGGAATCGGTTGAAGTCGTGCGTTACCGTAAGGACGTACTGATTGTTGCGCATCGTTGTGGCTATGTCCTCGCCAATGCCGGCATAGACGCTTCAAATGTCTGCGGCGACGGCGGATCTGTACTGTTGCTGCCCGAAGATTCTAATCGCTCCTGCCTCGAGTTGCGCGCGCGTCTTGCCAAGCAGACAGGCGTCGCACCCGGAGTTATCATCAATGACAGCCTCGGTCGGGCATGGCGCAATGGCACTGTGGGTGCTGCGCTCGGTTCAGCTGGCATTCCAGCGCTGCTCAATCTGCGCGGCAGGCTCGATCTTTTCGGCCGCGAGCTTGTCTCAACCGAGGTTGGAGTCGCCGATGAGATCGCTGCGGCCGCCTCGCTGCTGATGGGGCAGGCAAACGAAGGACGGCCGGTGATTCTAGTGAGAGGGTTGAACTTGCCAGAGAGCGGCGGAAGCGCCGCAGATCTGATCCGGCCGCGCGACCTCGACCTGTTCCGCTAAAGGCGTATGGTTTAAATGTTTGCCACAAAATGCCGATGGAACATTTGATGACCCCACAGAGCATTGCATTCACTTTACAAAAACTTCCGGCTCCAGCGCGTGGGGTCAGCGCTTTCAGGATGTGTGCGCCGCTGACTTATCCCAATACCGTTCGGGCGGGACTAGCTGAGAATTGGCAGCCTTCGCTGGTAAATCTCTTGTACGGTGTCGGCCGATGGCGCGGACAGTGGCCAGTCACAGGAATTCTTAAGCAATGAACGCTGCTCGTCAGGTGCTTGCGTTGGCCGGCGGCGTAGGCGGCGGCAAGCTTGCGCGCGGACTTGCCGCGGTGCTGTTGCCAGACAACCTTACTCTCGTCGTCAACACGGCTGACGATTTTGTGCATCTCGGTTTGCACATATCGCCTGATATAGACTCGGTTCTTTATGCGCTCGCCGACTTGAACGATTCCGTACAGGGCTGGGGGCTCGCTGGCGATACCGATCATGTCATGGACGCGCTTGCGCGGCTCGGCGGCGACACTTGGTTTAAGCTTCGCGACCGCGACCTGGCGACGCATCTGTTGCGTACACAGAAAATTTCTGAAGGCTATTCGCTATCGCAAGTGACGCAGCTTATCGCGGATCGCCTTGGCGTCGGTCACCGTGTCGCGCCGATGACCGATGCGCCGGTGAGTAGCGTCGTTGATACCGAGCGGGGATATCTCGCCTTTCAGGACTATTTTGTGCGGCAACGCTGCGCCCCAATATTTTATGGCGTGCGGTTCGAAGGAGCGGCCCTTGCGGAGCCAAGCGCCGCTTTCGTCGCCGCGCTCGAATGTGCCGACGCTATCGTTATCTGCCCCTCCAATCCATTTCTTAGCATAGACCCGATCCTCGCACTTGTTGGTGTGCGCGCTCATCTAGAATCGTCGAGAGCGCCGGTCATTGCGGTGTCACCGATTGTTGGTGGCAATGCCGTAAAGGGGCCGCTTGCGAAAATGATGGGCGAGCGGAAGATTCCGCCTACGTCTCTGAGCATCGCGCGACATTATAGTAGCATGGTGCAAGGCTGGCTAATTGATGCGGCGGATCGCGACGAGGCCGCGGCTATAGAGAGCCTCGGCTGCGCGGTTCGAGTCACCCGAACACTGATGACGACGCCCGAAGACAAATCGCAGTTGGCCGAAGCCGCTCTAGACTTCGCTGCAGATCTTGCACGGCAGAATTCTTAGTGATGGCATGCTGGGTCATTATTCCTGTTAAGTCAGTCGCCGGCGGCAAGTCGCGTCTTGCCGGTATTCTCAGCGATATCGAACGGTATGCGTTAAACAGCTCGTTAATCCTTCATGTGCTGAAAACCGGGATCGCGGTCGTTGGCGCGTCTCACACGCTAGCCGTAAGTGCGGACCCGGAGGCACTTGCACTCGCGATTGGTCAAGGCGCGAATGCCCTGACCGAAGTGCCCGCGGAGGGACTTAACGGCGCGCTATCGCAGGCATGTCGCAGAGCGAAAGAACGCGGCGCGGATACAATAATGGTGCTTCCCTGCGATCTTCCGTTTCTGATACCGGATGACGTAAAAGCATTACGAGAGGCGGCCGCGGGCGGGAAGTCAGTCGTCCTCGCCCCTGATAGGGCGGAAGCGGGAACCAATGCGCTGGTAGTGCCCGCGACGATGGACCATGTGTTCCGGTTTGGACAAGGAAGCTTTATTGCGCACCAGAATTTATTTCTATGTGGTGGGTTGAACTGTCGAATACTACGTCGGCCGTCGCTCGCCTTCGACCTCGATACGCCCGACGATTATGCCTTGTTCCAAGAGAGCTTTGCCCCGGGTAAAGACTGAGGTTCGTGGGATCTCGGTGACATGTTTGTGGTCTGCCCTTGAAAACGTGTTCCCTCAAGAGGCCCGGCAGCGCCCCGACCAAAGCCATCGCCGGCGCGCGCCAAACGAACCCATTTTTCGTGCGACCCTTTCGCACCAAAATGATTTAGATCGCTACATAAAGCCCAAATGATTTGTCGCCGGTCTGCGCCATGTTCAACGTCCTTCCAAACAAGCGATCTTATGCAATTGCAGCGAATTTATTTTGTAAGGCATTGATTTATCAAGCCTATATGTCCTTGACTGCGATCCCAGGGATGAGCGAAAGTCACATTGCCTCACGCGAGATCCAGTAGGGCCTTGAGCATGCCAACCATGGCGTTGGACCATGCTCTCGCCCGCGCCGCATGGCCGGTAGACTGGCAAGTAGTGTGTAGATGAGGGCGTGACGCCCGATGGGCCCTGGAACCTGCATGGCAGGTTTTCTCGAGCATCGTCGCGGGGTCACGCCGTATTTTTTGTCGCTCCCCCGCACGGCTATTTCAATTCAGCCAATGGGGGATTCTGTGCGCGCTTTACCCATCACCGACCAAGGCCGTGACACCGGAGCAAACGGTCACGCTCTGGCGTGTAACACGCAAAATAGCGGCCACAATGCGTTACCGTTCGCAGGGCAACGCCCTACTGCAACTGCGCCTTATGTTGAGTTCAAGCTCGCGCCGCCCGTCGTTGCCGGCACTATTCTGACCGGCGCCGAAATCGGTTTCCTTGAGTTTCTGACTGACCCGGCTTCCGCGGATTATTGCGAGCTGCTGCTCGGTGGTCAGGCAACGTCTGCCGCAACAATGTTGCGGGAATTTCGCAAGGCGACCGAGTTTCACTTCTTCGGTCACCGGCACGCCAAACCCGGGCGCAAAAAGCCGCGCAACCCGGGCATGCTGACGGCGCCCGCTTCGGCAACCAAGAAACTACTGAAAAAATACGCTCGGCTGGCCTACCGCGGCGACCCGGAACGGCGCGGTGTGGCGTTTTGGGAACGCGTCGCGTGGCTGGTTTGGAATTGTTACGCGACATTGATGGCACTGCGATGCCGCGCCGAAACAATCAGACAACAAGAACTGAAACGAATGGCCGACCTGCCGACAAAGCGGGCCGGACGGACTGAGTATATGCGCGGCTACCGAGCCAAGCAGCGCACGAATACTGCGAGCCACACCAAGACCGAAACAGAGGAGGCATAACGAACGGAAAGACTCAAACCAGAAAAGGAGATACCTAATGAACATTGAATATACACATGTGAATGAGCTGCGGCCCTATGCCGGCAATGCAAGGACGCACTCCAGAAAGCAAATTCGCCAGATCGCGAAAAGTATCGAGCGGTTTGGCTTTAACAATCCGGTCCTGATCGACGACAGCAAGCAGATCGTTGCCGGTCACGGACGGGTCGAGGCGGCAAAGCTATTGGGAATGACCGCGGTACCAACGGTTCGGCTTTCGCATCTCAGCGAAGCCGACAAGCGAGCCTATATTCTGGCCGACAACAAGCTTGCCGAGAAAGCCGGCTGGGACCGCGAGATTCTGGCGATCGAGATACAGGCCTTGGTCGACTTGAACATTGATATCGAGTTGACCGGCTTCGAGACCGCAGAAATCGACATCATCCTTGACGAGGCGCGGGAAGTGGCCGGCTCTCCGGCTGAACCCGAAGACCATGTGCCGGTATATGCGGCTGGCTCTGCGGTATCTCGTCTCGGCGACCTGTGGTTGCTCGGGCAGCACCGGTTGCTGTGCGGTGATGCCCGGGACCAGACCGCTTACGATGTACTTCTGGAGGGCGCAAAGGCTGAGTTTGTCTTCACCGACCCGCCCTACAATGTGCCGATCGACGGTCACGTCTGCGGCCTCGGCCGCATCCGCCATGGCAATTTCGCCATGGGATGCGGCGAGATGAGCGAAACCGAATTTACCAGGTTTCTGGAGACCGTGTTCGGGCTGCAGGCCGCCAACACGGTCGATGGCTCGATTCACCAGATTTGCATGGACTGGCGGCACATGGGCGAGATGCTGACTGCCGGCCACCAAGTCTACAGCGAGCTTAAGAACCTTTGCGTTTGGAACAAATCCAATGGCGGCATGGGCTCGTTCTACCGTTCTAAGCATGAGCTTGTGTTCGTGTGGAAGAACGGCAGTGCGCCGCACATCAATACCTTTGAGCTCGGTCAGCATGGCCGGTCGCGCTCTAATGTATGGGATTATGCCGGAGTCAATGTCCCAAAGGCCGGCCGGCTAAGCGACTTGGCCATGCATCCCACCGTCAAGCCAGTCGCCTTGGTGGCGGATGCCATTAAGGACTGCTCCCGCCGCAATGGGCTTGTCCTTGATCCGTTTGGTGGCAGCGGCACGGTACTAATTGCCGCGGAGCGAACCGCCCGCAAGGCGCGCGCCTTGGAAATCGATCCGCACTATGTCGATGTCGCCGTGCGGCGGTGGCAGGTTTATACCGGCAAGGCTGCGGTGCTTGCCGCAAGCGGCGCCACCTTTGAGCAAGTTGAAGAAGAGCGCCTCAGCGACATGGCGCAGACCGATGCTCCGCTGCAGCCCGAACTGCCACAAGCCATGATTGAGCACTCGACTGAGAAGGAGTGCGCACAATGATGGAAACAGAGGACAGCACCAACGACCAAGCAATGTCCGACACCGAAAACCCGCCTTTGGGCGACTACGATGTCGGTTACGGCAAGCCCCCTCGCCGCTCCCAGTTCAAGAAAGGCAACTCTGGAAACCCGAACGGGCGGCCAAAAGTACGAAACGACCTCAGTGGCCTCCTTGCTGAAGCGTTCGATGAGCAAATTCGAACCACCAGCGGCGGCGTTGAAAAGAATGTTTCAAAGACCAGGGCCCTAATGTCCGCTCTGCTCAACAAGGCCCTTAAAGGTGATCGGAGGGCGTTGCGGTCATGGACCAAGCTTGCGGTGAGAACGGGCAACCTTGAACCACTTCCGGACTTCAGGGACCACATTCCCGTTATTACGATGACAGCCGACGAGATGACGCAGATTCGGGAACACCCCGAGAGGCGCGATCAGCTGGTCGATCAAGCCGAGGAGCGCGAGTTTAAACGCCGTGCCGAGACTCTTGAGCGGGCACGCCGCGCTGGTTACCGCTGAGCTCAAAACGAAAGGAGGCTACGATGAACAAACTTTTCAAAAACCGCTCAGCCGATGCCGAGACGGACCACACGGATGAGGCTCTCATGGAATCTAACGCGGACGCACTGCCCGTGGGGTATACGCGACCACCGGTCGAGACACGGTTCAGGAAGGGTCGATCGGGGAATCCCAAAGGGAGGCCAAAGGGCAGCGAGAGCCTATCCAAAGTGTTTCAAGAAGTATCGGCAGAACGGATCTCGGTAACGCAAGGCGGCAAGGTCAGGCGCATGTCCAAGGCGCAAGCGCTTGTTCATCTCACGATGGCTCAAGCGATAAAGGGAGATGTTAAGGCGATCGACGGAATGCTCCTGTTTGCCGATAGAATCGGCCGGCTTGATATGCCAAACGATGACGGAGAGACCAAACTGCCCGTGATTCTCGTGCCGGAGAAGATTTCTGATGATGAAGAATGGGAGCGGCTTTACGGCGCAGACGCGCGTGGAGAAAAACATTTAAACCACGACCAACCTCAGCCTCGCAAAGTGACCAGGCCTTTTTCGATCGAAGCCGGCGATGTGCTTGCGACAGAGTGTGAATTCGATGAAGCGCTTGCTTGCTATCGCCGCAATCTGGCGATGTGCCAAGTAAGAATCGCAAGAAATGGAATTGATGCCGAGTTACAAAATAGCCTGCACCTTGCTGTCGTTCGGATTGCTTACGTAAGTCTTCAATTTATCGGGAAAGGCCAATTGGCGAAGGCCATCGATACACTCGACCAGGCCATCGATTTGGAGCCGACCGAGATGCGATGGCAGCGGTTCCGCGCTCTGGCGTTAATGCTGTATGGCAACGTGCATCAGGCCGAGGCGATTTATATAGAGCATTCCAACGATGAGGCGTGGAAAGCAGACACCCTAATAGATTTCAAGGGCGCGCGGGACTGTGGCTACACCCACCCGCTGATGGATAAGATTGAGAAGCTGTTCACCGCGGACGGCAGTGGACAAACTGGCTAAGTGTTTAAGGTGCAGTCGTTTCGTCGGCTTTCAACACGAAGACGCCCTTAGCGCGGTTTAGCCAGCGCAACAGGCCGTACGGTTTTCTGCGCTGGCGCCAGCCTATTTCCGCTCTATTAGCGGTATGCAGTGCTTGTCCTCTCTCGTACAATGGTCTTGCTGGTAGAAACTGGGAGAGTGATTGTGGCAAAAGGTACCGTGAAGTGGTTCAACCCGACTAAAGGATACGGCTTCGTTCAGCCGGAGAGCGGCGGCAAAGATGTATTCGTGCACATTTCCGCCGTCGAGCGCGCCGGTTTGAGCACGCTCAATGAGGGCGCCGTGATCGAGTACGAAGTCGTTGCCAACAAAGGCAAGGAGTCGGCCGAGAATATCAAAGTGAAATAGAGCTACGCCGCTTCGAACATTGAGCCCCGCCTAGTGCGGGGTTTTTTATTTGGCTTCGGATTATTCGACATTGCCTACAAAGATGACAGTCAAATTGTGTAACTGAATTTAGGAAGAGCTTACGATAAATGGAACCCGCGGATTGAACTGGTGATTGCCTCATTGTAAGCAGCCCTGCCTTTCAGGGGGGCTTTAATCGTGCGAATTAAACAGAGGCGGCCGTGGTCCGCCGAGGACGACGAAGCGCTGCGTCGCTTGGCTGGACTCAGACTTTCAGCATTGCGAATTGCCGCAAAATTGAAACGCACCACGCCATCGGTGCAGAGCCGCGCCCGCGAACTTCAACTAGATATCGCCGCGGGCAAGCGCCAAACCCACCGCCCGACTAGGTAGCTCATTGGTACCGGCTCGGCCGTCCGCCAACTCCCGCACGAGAAACATTGTGCCCATGTCCGGAGCCCGACACAGTCGAATTAGTTAGCCTCGGCATGATCGGCGAGATTGGCAGCCCGCCATGCCTTGTAAGTCTGGCCCGTTCCTCGGACCAACCATTCCTTCGGCCCATTGACGCTTCGCGCCAGGATAATTGCCGCAGCCGCGGTCGGGCTCGGGCAGGAAACGTCCTTGGTAAAGCGGTATAGGCCTGGCTCGCCATCTTCGATGAGCTTGCTGTCGGCGATCAGCTGATCCCGAAAGCCCTGATATCCGCGGGGGAACGTTGGCGTCCCATCCCGCCGCGCGATCGACCCGGCCAGCACGATAAAGCCGTTGTCAGCTTCCCGCGCGGTGGCGCGAACGCCGACGGCATTGAGTTCGAATACGGGACTTTGCTCATCCGCGCCAACCAGCAACATCTGCCGGCGGTCTGCTGCGCGGAACAGGTCGAAACCCAATATCGGCAGGACCGTGCGCAGCTGCTCGATAAAAAAGCCCATGTCCGAACGGTCGGCTTCGGGCAGTAGGGAGAATTCCGGCTCGGTGCTGTTCGCTAGAACGACCGTGCCGGCCTCCTTGGTTAGTCTGATGATCTGGCTTTCAAGGAAACGGGCGTGCGCCTTGGTCAGGTTTTCGTCTTTGCTGACGACGAAGGCCACCCGGTCGAAAAAGTCCATTTCTTCGTCGCTCTCGTGGCGGCGAAGTCTCTTCCGGATGTTGTCGGCCTCCCCAACATAGACCTTCAATCCGTTTATACGGTCGGGGTCTGGGCCAATCAGCAGATAGATCCCCGTCCGCTCGGCCTCTTCCCGTCGGATCAACTGGCCCAGCCGTGCCCGCGGCGCCGACATCACCTTGCCGGTCCAGTTTACGACATCGGCCATGATAATGCCGGCGGGCGATCCGTCGACCAGGAACAGCTTGATCTGGCGTAGGCCGTTGGCGGTATGCTCGCTCATGGTCCCTGCCTGCGACCTTGTCGCGCGGATCGGCACGCTGATGGCGCCAGAAAGGGCCGGTTAGCGCGGCGATTGCTGCAAGGTGCTCCCCAAAGGTAAATATATCCTTTTTTGGGATAATCCGATGATGGGATCATTTTTCTGCGTGCATGGCTTCACGCGCGCGCGGCATGAGCAAATCCGTCCATTCTCCGGCCCATCTGGCCTTTTGCGAGCTGATGATAAAGGCTCGCAAGGCCGCGGGCCTGACCCAGCACGACCTGGCAAAGCGCCTGAAAAGGCCCCAGTCCTTCGTCGCCAAATACGAAGGCGGCGAGCGACGGATCGATGTCGTTGAGTTCTTGGCCGTCACACAGGCCATCGGCGCCGACC
>JAUSBQ010000172.1 GCA_030651965.1 Pseudolabrys sp.
CAAGTAGCGTTATACGCCGACGGCTATTCGTGCCGCCGCGCCCCGAGCGGATCGCGGCGCGCGGCGCGCCGCGCCGGGAAATAGCCGAACACCACGCCGACCAGCGCCGAGAAGACGAAAGACACCAGGACGATCTGGCCGTCGACGTTGAATGGCACCCGTAGCGCCCCGGTCGCCGCCCATGCGAGGCCGAGGCCGAGAAGGATGCCGACGAGCCCGCCGAACAGCGACAGCACCATCGCCTCCACCAGGAACTGTGCCAGCACCTGCCGCTCCAGCGCGCCGATGGCCAATCTGATGCCGATCTCGCGCGTGCGCTCGGTTACCGACACAAGCATGATATTCATAATGCCGATGCCGCCGACCAGCAGACTCACCGCCGCCACCGCGCCGAGCAGCGCGGTCAGCATCGTGGTGGTGCCGGCGGTCGTCTGAGCGATCTGCTTCATGTCGCGCACGGAGAAGTCGTCCTCCTTGCCAGGCGCGATGTTGCGGCGCTCGCGCAGCATCCATTCGATGTCGGCCTGTACCTTCTCGGTGGCCACGTCGTCCTTGGCAGAGACGATGATGCGGCTGATGTCGGTGTTGCCGACGAGGCGGCGCTGGACGGTGCGCAGCGGCATCAGCACGATGTCGTCCTGGTCGGTGCCGAAGCTCGACTGACCCTTGGACTCCAGCACGCCGATTACTTCGCAGGACACGTTGCTGACGCGGATGTTGCGGCCGAGCGGATCGGTCCCGCCGAACATCTTGTCGCGCACGGTCTCGCCGATGATACAGGCGGCGCGCCCCGAACGGATCTCGCCGTCAAGGAACAAGCGGCCGGATTTCAGCGCCCATGCCTGGGTGATGAAATAGTCGTTGTCGGTGCCGGTGACGCCGACCGTGCGGCTCTCGGCGCCGTGGATGACGGTCACCGATTTCGTCACCACAGGCGCCACCGCCTTGACCCCATTGAGCTGCGTCTTCATCGCCTCGACATCGCGCACGTTGAAGGCCTTGGCCTCCGCGCTCGCCCGCCCCGGCCCGAACTGCCCCGGGCTCACGAACAGCACGTTGGAGCCGAGCTTGGCGAGGTCGGCTGTCACCTTGGCGGTGGTGCCATTGCCGATCGTCACCATCGCGATCACGGCGCCGACGCCGATGACGATGCCGAGGACGGTCAGGAGCGAGCGCAGCGGATTGCGCCTGATCGCCTGCATCGCCAGTTTGACGGCCTCGTACAGCATCAGGCGACCTGCTTGTTGTGGATGTCGCTCTCGAGTCTGCCGTCGACGAAGCGCAGGTTTCGCCGGGCATAGGCAGCGATGTCGGTTTCGTGGGTGACCATCACAACGGTCACACCCTGGTCGCGGTTGAAGCTGGTGACCAAATCCATGATCTCACGGCTGGTCTTGGTGTCGAGGTTGCCGGTCGGCTCGTCGGCGAGCAGCACCACCGGATCGGTGACGATGGCGCGCGCGATCGCGACGCGCTGTTGTTGGCCACCGGACAGTTCGCCCGACGTATGGTGCCCGCGCCCGGCTAGACCGACACGTTCGAGGGCGCGGGCGGCGAGCTTCTGCCGCTCCGCCGCCGGCAAACCCCGATAGATCAGCGGCAGTTCGACGTTTTCGAGCGCGGTGGTGCGGGCGAGCAGATTGAAGCCCTGGAACACGAAGCCGAGCATATGCCGGCGAATGAGCGCGCGCGCATTGTGCGGCAGGCGGCCGACCTCGGTGCCGCTCAGGAAGTAGTCGCCCGACGTCGGCGTATCGAGACAGCCGAGGATGTTCATGGCGGTCGACTTGCCGGAGCCGGACGGCCCCATGATGGCGACGAATTCGCCCGCTTCGATGATGAGGTCGACGTTGTTGAGCGCGTTAACGACGCTCGCCCCGCTGCCGTAGACTTTGCTGACGGCGCGGAATTCGAGGAGAGGCGCGTTACCGGTGGCGGCGGTCACCAGACCCTCCCCGTCACTTGACGGTCGTCTGGTTGACGATGACCGCCTGCCCGGCGGCAAGCTCACCGCTCTTCACTTCGGTGTTTCGGCCATCGCTCGCGCCGACGGTGACCGTCACCGGCGTGGGCCTGCCTTCAAGCAGCACCCAGACCGTGCGCTCTGCTCCGGTGTCCGCGCGCCGCGACGCCGCGCGGAAGTTCGGCCGCCCCGGCAGAATACGCTCCAGGAGGCTGCGCTGGTCAGTTGCGGTAGTAGACTCAGGTGCGTAGCGCAGCGCCGTGTTCGGGACCAGCAGCGCGTCCTTGACTTCGGTCACCCTGATCTCCGCGGTCGCCGTCATGCCCGGGCGAAGGAGCAGTTCAGAGTTGTCGATGTTCAATATCGCCTTGTAGGTGACCACGCCCTGGATCGTCTCCGAGGCGTAGCGGAGGTCGCGGATGGTGGCGGGGAACTTGCGTTCGGCAAATGCATCGACGCCAAAGGTGGCGCTCTGTCCGACATGGACTTTGCCGACATCGGCTTCGTCGACGTCCACCTGCAATTCCATCTGTTTGAGGTCTTCGGCGATCGAGAACAGCACCGGCGCCTGCAACGTTGAGGCGACGGTCTGGCCGGGATCGACGGAGCGTGTCAGAACGACGCCGCTGATCGGCGACCGGATGCTGGCCTTCGACAGATTGGCCTCATTGAGCGCCAAGTCGGCCTTGGCGACGTTAACGTCGGCTTCGGCGCTCCGCAGGGTCGCGACCGCGCGCTCGTGGCCCGCGAGGGCTGTATCGTGCTCGCGGGTCGAGACGGCATGCGTGCCGAGGAGCGCCTTGTGCCGCTCGAGATCGCGTTCGGTCTGGCGCACGGTCGCCTGAATCTCCATCACCTTCGCTTCGGCAACGGCCAGCTTGGCGCGCGAACTGCTCAGCGTCGCCGTCAGCTTGTCGGTGTCGAGCTCGGCCAGCACGTCACCGGCTTTGACCGCGGAATTGTAGTCGACGTGGACCTTGCGCACGGTGCCCGACAATTCGCTCGATACGTCGACCTTGTTGGTCGGCTGCACCGAACCGGTCGCAGTCACGATGACGGTGAGGTCGCCGCGCGTCACCGGCTGGGTAACGTATTTCACCGTGCTGGATGAGCCGCCGAATAGCCAAAGGCCGCCGATCAACAAAACCCCGGCCACGGCGATGCCGATCAGAATCCGTTTAACGGAAGCGCCGGGAGTTGTGGCCGTATTGGAAGCCGCGGCCAGGATGGCCTGAATGTCCACGCGGTCTTTCGGATCGACGGCTTTGTTCATGATCCACTCTGAATAATACCCCCGCTAATCGTTAACGCATGGAGGCGCAACGGGGATTGATGTGCATCAAGCCTGTCAACTGCGGCTAACTTGCGGCCTGGGATCGTGGCTGGCGTTGCTCGCGGCGTGAGCCGGAGTATGCCGATAGCGCACCGGGCTATACGGAAACGGCCCTGCCCTCATCCGCCGACCGTAGCAGCGCCTCGATCAGCTTCATCACCTTGAGCGACTCCCGGCCGCTGACCAGAGGCGCGCGGTTACCGTCAATGGCGTCGAGGAAATCGACGATGAGCGCTTTGTGCGCGCCGTTTGAGAAGGCCATCGGATCGGCGCCGCCGCTCCTGGAGGCCTCGCCTTCGTGACGAATGTGACGGCCGTCGCGGTAATGGATATCGAGCGTTTCGGCGATGAGCGCCGCGGTGCCTTTCTCGAAGGCGAGTTCGATGCGCTCGGGAAATCCCGGATAGGCCGTCGTGGTGGCGTCGATCGAGCCGATCGCACCGTTAGTGAACTCGATGCCGCCCGCGACCATGTCCTCGGTATCGATCTTGCGCTGCGGCGAGGTCCGGGCAAAGGCCGTGACCTTGGCGATCGGCCCGGTCAGGCTCTGGAACAGGTCGAGCGTGTGGATCGCCTGCGTGATCAGGACGCCCCCGCCGTCGCGCGCCTTCATGCCGCGACCGGGCTGCGCGAAATATTCGGGCGTGCGCCACCAGCGGATCGAGGCAGACGCCGAGATCAACGCGCCGAGTTCGCCGCCATCGACGACGGTGCGCAGTTTGCGCGAGGCGTCGCGAAAGCGGTGCTGCAACATGACGGCGAATGTCTTGCCGGCCTTCTCCATCGCCTCCACGGCTTTGGTCGCGCGTTCGACCGACACATCGGTCGGCTTTTCCAGCAGCACATGCTTGCCGGCCTTGGCGCATTGCTCGACCAGTTCGAGATGGGTGGTCGGCGGCGTCAGCAGAAAGACGACGTCGATGCCGCGGTCGGACAGGATCGCATCGAGCGTATCGACGGTCCGGTGCTTGTGGGCCGCGGCAAAGGCCTGGCGCCGCTCGGCATTGGGCGTGAAGCAGGCGGCGATTTCGACGCGATCGGGCAATTCCTCGAGGCTCGTGAGATGCGGCTTGAGCGCCATGCCGAGGCCGACAATGCCGACGCGATGCATGCTCACGAGGCGTTGCCGTTGACCTTAGCGCCGTTAGCATTGGCGCCGTTAGCATTGGCGCCATTCGCTTTGGCCGTCAGCCTCGGCGCGCTGGCGCCGTCATAGGCCCATTGCACATAGGCGCCGGCCCAGGTGAAGCCGCCGCCGAAAGCGGCCAGCAGCAGCTTGTTGCCGGGCTTCAGTTGCGGCTCGTAGTCCCACAGGCAGAGCGGGATCGTCGCATTGGTGGTGTTGCCGTATTTCTGGATGGTCACCATGACCTTTTCCATCGGCAGCTTCATCTTTTCGGCGGTCGATTCGATGATGCGCTTGTTGGCCTGGTGCGGCACCAGCCAGTCGATCATGTCGCCGCGCAGATTGTTGCGGGTGAGGATTTCACCGGCGACCTCCGCCATCTTGGCGATGGCGAACTTGTAGACCGCCGCGCCTTCCTGATGAACGTAATGCTGGCGCAGCTTGACGCTTTCGGCCGATGCCGGAATGCGGCTTCCGCCGGCCTTCTGGTGCAGATGCACCCAGCCCGCGCCATCGGAGCGCACCAGCGAGTCCATGATGCCGTAGCCGCTATTGCTCGGTTCGAGCAGCACGGCGCCAGCGCCGTCGCCGAAGATCACGCAGGTGGCGCGGTCGGTGTAATCGATGATCGACGACATCTTGTCGGCGCCGACGACGATGATCTTGCGCGCGCTGCCATTGGCGATGAACTGCGAGGCGATGTTGAGTGAATAAAGAAAGCCCGAGCAGGCCGCCTGCACATCGAAGGAGCCGATATCCTTGATGCCGACCATGTCGCAGATCAGGTTGGCGGTGGACGGGAACTGCATGTCCGGCGTCGTGGTGGCGCAGATCAGCAGGTCGATCTCGTTCGGCTTCGTGCCGGTCTTTTCCAGGAGGCCGCGCACGGCTTCCGCCGCCATATGCGAGGTGCCGAGCCCCTCGCCTCTGAGAATGTGGCGTTCCTTGATGCCGGTACGTTCGGTGATCCAGGCATCGGTGGTATCGACCATGCGCGCCAGATCCGCATTGGTCAGCAGGTCCGGCGGCACATAGCCGTGGACGGCGGTAATCGATGCGCGGGCGGGAACTGGCAAGGGCGGTCAATCCAATGTTTTTGTCATATATGACGGCCGACCGGCCGGGCATAGGGCAAATTACGCTTTTGGCGTCCCTGGCGCTACTCATGCACCGGTCTGTTGGTTAAACGGACCGCTGACGGCCTCGCAGATACGGCAAAATCAGGCCGGCGGCACGGTCGCTGGGGGCCTGCCCGCCGATTTCCATGAGCTTTTCAAGCCGGCTGAAAGCCGCCAGCTGGAGCCGGCGTTCGCGGCTGTCGGTCAGCAGGGGCGCCAGCGCGCCCACCAGCTTCTCCGGGGTGCAGTGCCATTGCAGGAATTCGGGTACCGCGTTTTCCCCAAGAATGAGATTGGTT
>JAUSBQ010000175.1 GCA_030651965.1 Pseudolabrys sp.
GTGGCGGTGCTCGACCTCTTCGGCCAGCGCCGGACCGACGCGGATCATCTGCCAGAACAAGTTGCGGCGCATCTTGAGCGTCCGGCCGGCCATGATGTTGTCGAGCGCAGTCATGCCGCGAAACAGCGCGACGTTCTGGAAGGTGCGGGCGATGCCGCCGTCGGCGGCGTCGTGCGGGCGCATCCTGGTGCGCGCCTCGCCCTTGAAGGTGATGATGCCCTGCTGCGGATGATAAAAACCATTGATGATGTTGAGCATCGACGTCTTGCCGGCGCCGTTCGGGCCGATGATGGCGCGAATTTCGCCCTTGCGGATATCGAAAGACACGCCGCTGATGGCTTTGACGCCGCCGAACGACAGCGACACATCGTCGATCGCCAGCAGCACGTCGCCAGCTGCGACCTGAGGTCCCCCGGGCGCCCTCATGCCGCTTTCCCCAAAGTCCCGGGAGCCGCGACCGGCTGCATGTCGGCGATCTTGACGCGCGCGCTGAGGGTGCCCTTGCGGCCGTCCTCGAACGTCACTTCGGTCGAGATGTCGGCTTCCTTGGCGCCGTTATAGAGCGCGTCGATCAGCGGCGCGTAACGATCGGCGACGAAGCCGCGGCGGACCTTCTGCGTGCGCGTCAGTTCGCCGTCGTCGGCGTCGAGCTCCTTGTGCAAAATAAGGAAGCGCTTGATCTGGGCGCCGGCCATTACCTTGTCGGCGGCCAGCGAGCGGTTCACATCCGCGACGTGCTTTTCCATCATCGCGTAGACTTGGCTGTGGTTCGCCAGTTCCTGATACGAGCCGTAGGAGACATTGTTGCGCTCGGCCCAGCTGCTCACCGCCGTCAGATCGATATTGAGCATCACGGTGACGAATTCGCGCTTGTCGCCGTAAGCCACCGCTTCGCGGATATCGGGGAAGAACTTGAGCTTGTTCTCGATGTATTTCGGCGGGAACATCGTGCCGTCGTTGAGGCGGCCGACATCCTTAGCGCGGTCGATGATCTTGAGATGGCCGGTCTTCTCGTCGAAATAGCCGGCGTCGCCGGTCATCACATAGCCGTCCGGCGTCATCACTTCCGCGGTCTTGGCGGCGTCCTTGAAATAGCCGGTGAACATGCCAGGCGACTTGAACAGCACCTCGCCGTTCTCGGCGATGCGGATATCGACATTCGGACAGGCCGGCCCGACGGTGTCGGAATAGATCGCGCCGTCCGGCTGCGCCGTGACATAGAGGAAGGCTTCGGTCTGGCCGTACAACTGCTTCAGGTTCAGCCCGATCGAGCGGTAGAAGGCAAACAGATCGGGCCCGATCGCCTCGCCGGCCGTATAGGCGACGCGCACGCGCGTGAAGCCGAGCACGTTCTTGAGCGGCGCATAGACCAGAACATTGCCCAGCCAATAGAGCAGCCGGCCCTTGAGGGGCACCGGTTGGCCGTTGAGAATGCGCTCGCCGTATTGCCGCGCGACGCCGAGAAAATAGTGAAACAGGTTTTTCTTGAGGCGGCTCGCGTCTTCCATGCGGATCATCATCCGCGTCAGCAGCACTTCGAGCGTGCGCGGCGGCGCGAAATAAAAGCTCGGGCCGATCTCGCGCAGATCCGACATCGCGGTATCGGCGCTCTCCGGGCAGGCGGTGCAAAAGCCGGCGACCAGCCCTTGCGCATAATTGAGGTAATGATCGCCGACCCAGGCCAAAGGCAGATAGGCCAGCGCGACGTCTTTCTCGGTGAGCTTGTCGAACTTCACGGTATCGGTGGCCGCCTTGATCGAGCGCTCGCCGGACAGCACCACGCCCTTCGAGGCGCCGGTGGTGCCGGACGTATAGAGAATGATCGATGGGTCCGAACCCTTGCCGGCGGCGATCTCGGCATCGAGCCATGCGCCAAGCTGGGGGTCGGCGGCCAGAGCCTTGCGGCCGTCGGCGATGACGTCGTCCATGGCGCGCAGTTTGGCGTGGTCGTAGTCGCGCAGGCCCCGCGTCTCGTCGTAGAACATCAGCTCCAGCTTGGGCAGCCGGTCGAGCACCGACTGAATCTTGTCGATCTGCTCCTGGTCCTCCACAGCCGCGAACCGCACGTCGGCATGCGCCAGCACGAAAGAGAGTTCGTCGGCGACCGCGTCGGCATAGACCGGCACCGGCACCGCGCCGAGCATCTGCGCCGCCATCACCGACCAATAGAGCTTGGGGCGGTTGGAACCGACAATGGCGATGGTTTCGCCGCGCTTGAGGCCATGCCGGCTGAGGCCCACCGCATAGGCGCGCACCAGCTCCTCGACCTGGCTCCAGGTCCAGGTCTGCCAGATGCCGAGATCCTTGTGCCGCATCGACGGCCGCGCGCCATACAAACGCGCGTTGCGAATCAACAGTTTAGGGAACGTGTCCGCCGTAGCGGCGGCGTCAGACGCCACAACCATATCCTCCCCTTCAGCCAGCGTTGTCTCGCCGGCTCCGCATCTTCCCCTCAGCCGCCCTCGTGGGCGATCTTATTTCTAGCGATATGAATTCACTGACCGATACCGGTCAAGCTCCGACTGGACGGAAAATGGCCGAAAAGCGCGGCTAAACTATTCCGCTACCGCGAGAAATGCCGTCCATCGCCGTCCTGCCCAGGACCATCGCATGAAATAAAGTTTCCGCAACGCCCCACTTGACAGACAAGCACGGGGCATATCGGGTATGGGTGCGGTTATATTATTTCTTGCCGGCGAGCGGCCTAGCCGCCGTAGCGGGCCAGACGCTCCAACTCCAGCACCGTAATTCCATTGTGCTCGACGCGCAGCAAGCCTTTGCTCTCCAGGATTTGCAGGCTTTTGTTCGCCATCTGCCGCGATATCCCCGACAGCAGACCGATTTCCTCCTGGGATACTTCGAGGTGCATACCGAGGCCCCGGTATAATACCGGATTGAAGAGCCAGGCGATGTTGCGCGCGAGGCGCGCCGGGGCATCGAGCATCCGGTCATATTCGACCAAGGCGATAAACTGACCAAGGCGTTCATTGAACTGCTTGACCAGAAAGCGGTTGAAACCGACGCTATTCTCGAACAGCCAGAGAAAAGTCGTCCGGTCCATCAACGCCATGCGCGTGTCGCGCAAGGCGACAAGGTCGTACTGGCGCACCTCGTTCTTGAGAACAGTGCCTTCGCCGAACCACCCGCCTGCCCGCAGGCCCGCCAGCGTCACGGCCTTGCCGTTACGCGACACCGTGCTCAACTTGACAAGACCTACCGTCACACCGGCCCAGGAATCGAGCCGGTCGCCGCGGTGACAGATATAGGCGCCCTTGCCGTAGGCCTTTTCGACGATGCCGCGGCGCGCATGGTCGAATTCCTGCTCGCTCAGATCGGCGGACCAGAAGGCAATCTCTCGCAAGCGCGCCGCTGAGATCACGAGCAGGCCTCCAATCGGGTTTCAAGCATTCAGCACGTTACTCCGCCGCCTTCAGGAAAGGCGAAGCGCCGGCGCGGAATTGCTCGATAAGGCCTTGTTCTTCGGCCTTGGCGATGGCCAGGTTGCGCTGCTTGACCGGGCCGAAGCCGCGGATCTTCTCCGGAATCGAGGCAAGCGCGACCGCCGTCGCATAATTCAGCGGCGACAACTCGGCCATGATCATCTCGAGCAAATCCTGATATTCGACCACCAGCCTGCGCTCCATGCGCCGCTCTTGCGTGTAGCCGAACGGATCGAGCGGCGTGCCGCGCAAGGATTTGAACTTCGCCAGCACCGCGAAAGCTCTCAATATCCACGGGCCGAACGACATTTTTTTTGGCTCGCCGGTTGCCGGGTCGACCTTGGCGAGCAGCGGCGGCGCCAGATGGAATTCGAACCGCAGATCGGCGGCAGCGAAGGTCGACTTCACACGCTCGACGAACGACGTATCGGTGTAAAGCCGCGCGACCTCGTATTCGTCCTTGTAGGCCATCAGCTTGAACAGATAGCGCGCGACCGCTTCCGACAGCGCGCTCTGCCCCGGCGCTTTTTCGGCTTCCGCGGCCACCACCTTGTCGACGAGGGCACGATAGCGCCGGGCATAGCGCGCATTCTGATACGCGGTGAGGAACGCGACGCGCCGCTCGACGGTCTCGCCGAAGCTTTGCGACAGCCGTAACGAGTCGTTCTCTTCCGCCGGGCGCGGCGCGATCAGCGATTCAACCGCCGCCGGATCGATCGCGGCGCGGCGTCCGTAGCGGAACGCGGACGTGTTCATCACGATGGCTTCGCCGTTCATCTCGATCGCCTTCTCGACCGCTTCCGCCGACAGCGGCAGGCCGCCTTTTTGATAGGCATAGCCGAGCATGAACATGTTGGCGCCGATGGAATTGCCCAGAAGGGCGGTCGCCAGCCGCGTGGCGTCGACGAAATGGCTGTTCTCGCGCCCGGCGGTGCCGGTGATGGCGCGCTTGAGCTTTTCGGTCGGCAGCGAGAAGTCGGCGTTGCGGGCGAAGTCGCCCGGCATGAACTCCGCGGTGTTGACGATCATCCGGGTGTTGCCCGGCTTGATGGCGCTCAACACCTTCTTGGAACCGACGACCACGATGTCGCCGCCGAGCACCAGATCGGCGCCGGCCGCGGCGACGCGGATGGCGTGAATGTCGTCCGGCTTGTTGGCGATGCGGATATGACTGAACACCGCGCCGCCCTTCTGCGCCAGGCCCGCCATGTCGATGATGCCGACGCCCTTGCCTTCCAGATGCGCCGCCATCCCGATGATGGCGCCGATGGTGACGATGCCGGTGCCGCCGATGCCGGTGACGATGATGCCGTAAGGATGATTGACGAGCGGCACGTTCGCCGCCGGCAGCGCCGGCCAATCGGCCGGCTCGGCGATGCCCTCGCCCTTTTTCAGCTTGGCGCCATGCACGGTGACGAAGGACGGGCAGAAGCCCTTCACGCAGGAATAGTCCTTGTTGCAGCTCGACTGGTCGATGGTGCGCTTGCGGCCCCATTCGGTCGCCAGCGGCTGCACCGAGACGCAATTCGATTTGACGCCGCAATCGCCGCAGCCTTCGCACACCAGGTCGTTGATGACGACGCGCTTGTCCGGATCGGGATAAGTGCCGCGCTTGCGGCGGCGGCGTTTCTCGGCGGCGCAGGTCTGGTCGTAGATCAGGATGCTGACGCCGGACACCGTCGCCAGTTCGCGCTGCAGCGCGTCCAGATCGTCCCGATGATGGATGGTCAGGCCTTTCGGCCATTCGGTGCCCTTCGGATATTTATCGGGCTCGTCGGTGACCAGCATGATGCGCTTGGCGCCTTCGGCCGCGACTTGCGCGGCGATCTGCTGCACGGTCAGGCCGCCTTCATGGTGCTGGCCGCCGGTCATCGCCACCGCGTCGTTGTAGAGAATCTTGTAGGTCATGGTCACGCCGGAGGCGATCGCGGCCCGTATGGCGAGATAGCCGGAGTGATTGTAGGTGCCGTCGCCCAAATTCTGGAAAACATGGTCGCGCTTGGAGAACGGCGATTCGCCGATCCAGTTGGCGCCCTCGCCGCCCATCTGGGTGAAACCGAGCGTCTTGCGCTCCATCCACTGCGACATGAAGTGACAGCCGATGCCGGCATAGGCGCGACTGCCTTCCGGCACGCGCGTCGACGTATTGTGCGGACAGCCGGAGCAGAAATAGGGAATGCGCAGGGCGACGTCGGCGGTTTCGTTCAGCTTGTGCTGCGCCGATTTCAGCCGGGCGACATTGGCCGCCATCTCGTCATTGGCGCCGAGCCGCAGGATGCGCTCGCCGATGGCGATGGCGATATCGTTGGCGTCGAGCGCGCCTTTCACCGGGAACAGCCAGTTGCCGTTCTCGTCCTTCTTCCCGATGCAGACCGGCTGATTGGCGGTGCCATACAACTCCTCGCGCACCTGCACCTCGATCAGCGACCGCTTTTCCTCGACGACGATGATGAGATCGAGGCCGGCGGCGAATTCCAGCAGTTCCTGGCGCGGGATCGGCCAGACGCAGCCGATCTTGAACAGGCGAATGCCGATATCGTTGCACTTGATCTCGTCGAGGCCGAGTTCGTCGAAGGCCTGACGGACGTCGAGATAGGCCTTGCCGGTGCTGATGATGCCGATCTTTGGGTCGCGGCCGCCCGAGATGATCGTCTTGTTGATCTTGTTGGCGCGCACGAAGGCCAGCATGGCGTCGCGCTTGTAGTCGTGCAGGCGCGCTTCCTGGCCAAGAATGGTGTCGACCAGCCGCACATTGAGCCCGCCTTCGGGCATCACGAAGTCGGTCGGCGTGACGATGTTGAGCCGGTCGAGCGAACCGTCGACCACGCCGGTCGATTCCACCGTCTCGTGCATGCATTTGAGCGCGGTCCAGGTGCCGGTGTAGCGCGACATCGCCCAGCCCAAGAGCGCGTAATCGATGATCTCCTGCACGCCGGCCGGATTGAGGATCGGCATCATCACGTCGACGAAATGGAATTCGGACTGATGCGCGGTGGTCGAGGATTCGGCGGTGTGGTCGTCGCCCATCAGCGCGAGCACGCCGCCGTTCTTCGACGTGCCGGCAAGATTGGCGTGGCGGAACACGTCGCCTGAGCGGTCGACGCCGGGGCCCTTGCCGTACCACATGCCGAAGACGCCATCGAACTTGCCCTCGCCGCGCAATTCCGCCTGCTGCGCGCCCCAGACGGCGGTGGCGGCGAGTTCCTCGTTGATCCCGGGCAGGAACGTGACGTCGGCGGCGGTGAGTTCGCGGGCCGTGCGGATGAACTGCTGGTCGAGGCCGCCCAGGGGGGAGCCGCGATAGCCGGAAAGATAGCCGCCGGTGTTGAGGCCGGCGCGACGGTCGCGCTCCTTCTGCATCAAAATAGCGCGGATCAGGGCCTGATAGCCGGTCACCAGCACGTGCTGCTGGTTGAGGTCGTATTTATCGTCGAGGCTGACCGGTCGGAGCGTCATCAGGGGGCCCTTTGGGTGGCCTTTGGCCAATGCGGCGGAAGCGAAACGAGTTTATCGGACCGGCGCCGATGTCTCTTACGAATAGACTACATATAGGCTGTGGCACGGCGACGCAAAGCCGCCGGAACTCAAATAAAGCTTACACCCGAGAGCCTTGCGGTCAATTTCGTTTCCGGCATGGCGGCTAGAAGGAAGTTTCAGCCAGGCGTCTTTCGACGCATTTTGACGCAATGCAGCAGCCAAAAAAAGGGAGCCCACCGGGGCTCCCTTTTCCTAAGCGCCCCCGAAAGGGGCGCAGCGGACACCCCGGTTCGTGAAAACCAAGGGCCGCAAATATCCCGGCTAGACGAGCTCAAATTTCAACTGGCGGCCCACGGCCTGAGCGGCCCGCGCCAGCGTACCAAGCGTCACCGACTCATTGTCAGGATCGAGCAGACGGTCGAGTTGTGCCCGGCTGGTCTGCATGCTTTTGGCAAGCGCGGTTTTGGATATTCCTTTCTCATGCATCAACGAATTGAGCTGGCGCGAGATTACCCGCTTGATCGCAGCTGCTGTCACACCCTCGTAGATATCCTCAGCTTTCAGGAAGTCGTCCAGTGACGATCCGACACGGGTCTTTTTCTTCTTCATGTGAGGCCTCTCATGCGATCCAACGCAATTTCAATGACGGCTATCGGCGTCTTTTGCGTCTTCTTGATAAATCCATGCAAAAGAACCATGCGCCCTTCGTGCAGACAGAACATCACACGGGCAATTCGCCCGCGCGCAAGATCGCTGCGAACCTCCCACAAACCGCGGCCAAGGCTGCGGCAGAGAGGCATTCCAATCGGCCATGAAAATTCGACGTCCTTGATATCTTCACCGATCGCTTTGCGATCCGTGGAATCGAGGTCTTTCAAACAATCGCGCACGGGCTTGCGCCCGGATACGAGCTGGCAGAAAAATGCTGGAACGCGCTTCATGGCGCCTGCCCCGTATGTATCAATAATGGTACTAAAATGCAATACGTGCGACTAAGTCGGTTGCGACAATAGCAAACTCGCGCGAATGGCAGCCTTGAGTTCCAGCCCGCCGGGAAGCCGCTGGTCAAACGACGCGCGGCCTGTAAAAGGGTCCGCCAGCCGGGTGCCTTCTTCAATGCAATCGCCGTCATCGTCCGTCGAAACGAAAGCGTCATGGATCGTCGCCGCGGCGGCGCTATGGGCGCTGATGATGTCGTTTGGCGCCGCATGGATCACCGCCGTGGCGCTCAAGGACATCGCCGGCGAAGTTGATGGCGTGCGTTCCACGCCGGCGCTGGCCGGCGCGCTGGTATGGCTTGGCGCTGGCATTGGCGGCATCATGATGGGCCGCATCGCCGACCGCGTCGGCACCCGCTGGACCGTCACCTTCGGCGCGCTGATGATCGCCTGCGGTCTGGCGCTGTCGAGCCTCGGCCCCACCTGGCCGCTGCTGGTCGGGCACGGCCTGTTCATCGGCCTGATCGGCCTCGGCGGCATCAACGCGCCGCTCTATGTCTATGTCAGCCGCTGGTTCGACAAACGGCGCGGCTCGGCGCTGGCGCTGATTTCGAGCGGCACCTATCTCGCCGGCGCGCTGTGGCCGCCGGTGTTCGAGCGCGCCATCGCGGCATTCGGCTGGCGCGAGACCATGCTGTGGTACGCCCTGCTCGAATGCCTGATCGTCATTCCGGTGGCGCTGATATTTTTTCGCCATCCGCCGGAAGTCATTCATCCGGCGACCGCGACCGCGCCCGGCAGCGCGCCCGCGCGCGTCCTCGGCCTGCCGCCCAATCTGGTGTTCGCGCTGATGTGCACGGCCTCGATCATGTGCTGCGTTCCGATGGCGATGCCGCAGGGCCATCTGGTCGCGTTTTGCAGCGATCTCGGCATCACGCGCTCGACCGGCGCCTTGATGCTGTCGGTGCTGCTCGGCACCGCGTTTCTCAGCCGTCAGATATGGGGCGCGATCTCCGACCGCATCGGCGGCCTGATGACGGTGCTGGTGGGTTCGCTGTGGCAATGCGGCGCGATGATCGCCTTCCTCCTGACGCAGAGCGAAGCCGGGCTGTTCGCCGTGTCCGCCGCGTTCGGCTTAGGCTTTTCCGGCATCATCCCGGCCTATGTGCTGGCGCTGCGCGAATTGTTTCCGGCGTCGCAGGCGTCGTGGCGCATTCCGACATTGCTGATGTTCACCGCGGTCGGCATGGCGTCCGGCGGCTGGCTGGCCGGGCTGCTGTATGACCACTTCGGCTATTACGCGCCGGCCTTCGCCGTCGGCGTCGGCGCCAATCTGCTCAATCTTGTCATCGTCGGATCGCTGGTGGCGCGGCAGCGCTGGCACACTGCCTACGCCTGACGCGGGCTGATCAGCCGCACGCCGACAAGGATCAGTATAGCGATCAATGCCGGCAGCAGCGCGAACCAGGTCAGCGCAGCCGCCATCGCCGCGGTCGCAGCCCAGGCAATGGACGAGAAGGCCTCGGCGAATGTCGCCACACGCGACGAGGTCTGGCGGCGGCGGAACTGGCTGCGCCGCGCCTGCACCCGGAAACATATCTGGATCACGGTGGCGGCGCCGGCCGACGCCAATATTCCGAGCGACGCGACGACGGCGGCGTACAGGGAATCGAAAGCAAGCACGGCGACGACCGGCGCGAAGACCAGCGCGATCATCCCGATCACCGCTTCGATCTTGGCCGCCATGATACGCGAGGCCTTGACCGGCGCGGTGGCGACCAGGTCGTGCGCATCCTCGCCGGAAATCGACAGCCAGGCGAGACCGCCGGCCAGTTGTCCCGCCGCCATGACGATGACCGGGATCAGTACGACGTAATCGTCGCCGCCCTTGCGGAACGTCACCCACAACAGAATGGCCGGCGGCAGAAGGTAGAGGATCTGCATCAGCGTTTGTGAGATCAGCCAGGGATCGCGCAGCAACAAAGTCCATTCCTTCTGGCGCAGCACGCGCTGCGGCGAGCGGCTGCGGAACGCCAGCGATCCGCGGCGCTGGCGCACCGTGGCGCTGCCGACGCCGGCCGCCGCCATCGCATGATCGCCGAAGCGGGCCGAAAACAGGGCGATGGCGCCACCGAGCAGCGCCAGGCTGAACAGCACAATGGCCGCGAGCGCGGTAAAATCACCAAGCGCGGCGCGCGCCGGCCACCACATCAGGCTGCCGGCATCGGGCGCATGGGCGAGCATCCATTCCGACTGCAAGGCCGCCGCGCGCGACAGCGTGCCGCCGGAGAAGATCGCCATCACCTGCAATCCGATTACGAAGGCCGCGCCGATCACCGCCGCGACGATCTGCGCGATCAGCCGGGTGCGCTTCGGACCGACCAGCCGGAACAGCGCGATGGTCAGCGCCAAAGCCGCGGCGGTCGCCACCGCGCCCATCGCGGCGACAACGCCGTATGCCGCCAGCCAGCGGGCGCCGCCGCGCAGCACCAGAACATCGATGAAAGGCGCGGCCAACAGCACGGCGACCGCGATCGCCGCGACGGCGATGCGGCCCATGCGCACGGCGAAGACCTTGCGCGCCGAGATCGGCGAGGTGAGGATCAGATCGAGATCGGCGCGCGCATAAAAGGCGCGCGTGACCGACTCCATCGCCTGCGACAGCAGCAGCGACCACGCCAGCAGCAACGTCGCGCTGATGGCAACCAGCGTCGTCGGATCGGAAGCCAGACTCGCATCGGCATAGCCGGCGACGATCCAGTAGGCAAAGCAGTGCATGGCGGCGGCAAAGACGATCAGCGCGATGACCGCGTTGCGCGTCCGCGTGCGGCCGCCCGCCGTCATCAGCGAAGTCCAGTCGCGCCAGCCGAGCCGCATTTCGTGACCGGCCAGCCAGGTCAATGTATCGGGGCGGCTCACTCGGCGGCAGCCATTTCGGCTGTATCGTTGGCGACCAGCGCGAGAAAGGTGTCCTCCAGGCTGGTCCCGGCGGCGCCGGTTTTGACGCGCAATTCGTCGAGCGTGCCTTCGGCGATCAAACGTCCGTTGGCGATGACACCGATGCGGTCGGCCATGCGCTCGGCGACTTCGAGAATATGCGTGGTCATGATGACGGTGCCGCCGGCGGCGACGCGCTCGCGCAGCACGTTCTTGACCTGGCGCGCGGAGCCGGCATCCAGGCCGGTAAGCGGTTCGTCGAGGATGATCAGCTTCGGGTCGTGCACCAAGGCGCCGGCCAGCGCGACCTTCTGGCGCGTGCCTTTGGAAAAACCCTCGCAACGCTCATGCGCCTGCGCCTCGAGCCCGAGCCAGCCGATCAGCTCGCGGGCGCGCAACTCGGCCGCCTCGGCATCGATGCGCCAGAGGCCGGCGACGAATTCGAGATATTCATAAGGCGTCAGCTTGTCGTAGATCATCGGCTCGTCGGACAGCCAGGCGGTGATCTGCTTGGCGTCTTCCGGGCGCGCCAGTGCATCGATGCCGCCGATCGAAATGCTGCCGGCGTCGGGCCGCAACAGCCCTGCGACCATGCGCAAGGTCGTGGTCTTGCCGGCTCCGTTGGGTCCGAGCAGGCAATAGAACTCGCCGCCATAGATCGTGAGGTCGAGATTGTCGACGGCCGGACGGTCGAAGCGCTTGCTGAGCGCGCGCGTGGCCAGCGAAATCGGACGAGACACGCTCATGAAAGCCGCCTTTGCAGGGGAAGAGGACCGGTCTCTATCTCTACGGGCGAACCGTTGCGGTGGCGTAAACCGCGTCATCGTGAATGCGGCGTTAGGGTTGCTGCTTCCTTATCCCTCCCCGGTTACGGGGGGATAAGAAGGTCACTTCGGCACCATTTTGAACATCGCCGCGCCGTACATCTCGCGCGCCTCGGCGAGCAAAGGCTGCACGGCGGCGGTAAAGGCGTCGTGCTGCCGCGCATCGAGTTCGACGATGTAGCAGCCGGCCGCCTCGATCGCCTGGCGCGACTGCGTATTCTCCTCGACCGCCAGTTCGCGCTGGAACACGA
>JAUSBQ010000237.1 GCA_030651965.1 Pseudolabrys sp.
CGTCCTGCGGCCCGAGGATCGAGGCGGTGACCTGCACGCCGCCGGTGCCCCAGCCGTAGGGCATCGGCATTTCGCGGCTGGCGAACGGCACCTGATAGCCGGGGATGGCGATCGCCTTCAGGATCGCGCGGCGGATCATCCGCTTGGTCTGCTCGTCGAGATAGGCGAAGTTGTAGACGGGCGCGGTCATTCGGCGGCGTCCTGCATCGGCGTTTCCTTGGACGATCCTTCGGGCGTTTCGGTCCCGCGCTCGAAGAACTCGGCTTGCAACTGGCGGAGCAGGCCAAGCTCCGCCTGGAAGTCGACATAGTGCGGCAGCTTCAAATGCTCGACGAAGCCGGTTGCCTGCACATTGTCGGAATGACTGAGCACGAACTCCTCGTCCTGCGCCGGGCTGCCTGCTTCCTCGCCGAGTTCTCGCGCCCGCAAGGCGCGGTCGACCAGGGCCATGGCCATCGACTTGCGCTCGCTCTGGCCGAAAGCAATGCCGTAGCCGCGGGTAAAGCGCGGCGCTTGCGTCGCTGTGCCGGTGAACTGGTTGACCATCTGGCATTCGGTGATGGCCACCGTCCCAAGCGGCACGGTGAACCCCGCGTCTTCGGCGAAGAATTCGACCTCGACCTCGCCGTAGCGGATTTCGCCGGCGAAGGGATGATTGCGGCCGAAGCCGCGCTGCGTCGAATAGGCGAGCGCCAGCAGGAAGCCTTCGTCGCCGCGCGCGAGATTTTGCAGGCGCAGGTCGCGCCCGGCCGGAAATGAGAGCGGCTCGCGCGTCAGATCGCCGACTTCGCCGGCCGGTTCGGCGTCGCCCTCGATCAGGCCGCTGCCGGCCAGCAGATCGGCGACCGAGCGGAACGCCGTCTCGTCGGTGGGCGCGGTGGCGGCGGCGGGAACGTCGCTTTGTTCGGTCAACGTGTGGTCGAGCAGGCGATGCGTATAGTCGAAGGTCGGCCCCAGCACCTGGCCGCCGGGAAGGTCCTTGAAGGTCGCGGAAATGCGGCGGCGGATATCCATGGCGCCGGTCTCGACCGGCGCCGAAGCGCCGAAGCGCGGCAGGGTGGTGCGATAGGCGCGCAGCAGGAAGATCGCCTCGACCATGTCGCCGCGCGCCTGCTTGAGCGCCAGCGCCGCCAGTTCGCGGTCGTAGAGAGAGCCCTCGCTCATCACCCGGTCGACGCCGAGCGCGAGCTGATTGTCGATCTGGGCCAGCGATAGTTCCGCCACGTCGCGGTCGCCGCGCCTTTTGTCGGCGAGCAAAGCGTGGGCATTGTCGATGGCACGTTCGCCGCCCTTGACCGTGACATACATGCTAATTCTCCACCACGCGCACGGAGCGCGGCAATGCCGCGATTTGGCGGCCGGCGACGAAGACGAGATCGATGCCGCGCGGAAACAATTCGCGGTTGTCGCGCAGCCGCCGGCTGAAATCGTCGGGCAGAGGCTCGGCGGCAAAGGCAAGAATCGTCTTGATGCCGGGGCCTTTGAGGACCAGCGCAGGGCCGGCGAAACGTTCGATCTGGATGATCGCAGTGGTCGAGCGGTCGGGGTACTCTTCGCTGCCTTGGGCGAATGCCGTGAAGTCCGGCAGCGCGCGTGGATCGGCGATCAATGCGAAGGCCGCGTCTCCCGGCGCGGTGACGATCGGCGCGCCGGTGTGAAAGCGGATCCACTCAGTGACCGCGGGCGCCGCGGCAAAGGTGGCATCGAGCCAGATCGGTGTTTCGTAGTCGGCAAGGCTTCGCACCAGCGCGGCGGTCGCCGGCGCCATTGGCGCCGGCGCGCCTGTGCCTTCCAGAATATTGACTTCGCCGGGCCGCGCCATGGCGTCCATCAGAGCGCGAAATGCCGACTGGCTGGCAAAGGCCGCGGACTGCACGACATCATGGTCTTGCGCGCTCATCGCTCGTCCTCGCCGCGCACCAGGGTGAAGAAGTCCACGCGCGTCGCCGCTGTCTGCGCCCGCGCCAGCGCGCGGCGCTCGCGTTGCTGCTGCCGCAACGGTGCGATGATGTGGTCCTCGACCGGCTGGCGCTTGGCGTCGATCTGCCAGAGCGCGTCGCACAGCGCGGCAAGCCGCGCCTTTTCGCGGTCGCGGCCAAGCACGTAGCCAAATCCGGTTTCACCCGACGCCAGTCGCACCGCGGCGCGCGTCACAGTGGTTTCGCCGATATTGAACGGCGCGCCGCCGCCGCCGATACGGCCGCGCAACATGACGAGGCCGATCTCGGCCGGCCGCGCATCGGTGAAGGCAACGTCGCTGCCGACATGGGAAAGTCCGCGTGCAATGTCCGCGGCCGTGGCTTTCGCCAGCACGGCCATCGCCGCGCGCCGTTGCGGAAGCGTGGCGTCCGCGACATTGGCGTCGCGATTGTGACTGTTGGTAACCGACATGAAGCTTGCGCCGAGTTGTCTAGTTCAATAGACAAGTCATAGATCGCGTCCGATGACGCTTTGATGACAAGGGCGAAGATGCTCACAAGAACGCCGCGCGGTTCATCAGACAAGAATCATTTGCTGGCGCGCGGCGTCATGCTGTGGCGCTGCATCGCCGACGACTACGAGCAAACCATTCTCGTCGGAAAATACGACAATGGCGCGAAGCTGCCGCCGGAATCGGAGATCGCGGCGCGCTACGGCGTCAATCGCCACACGGTGCGGCGCGCCATGGCGGAACTCGGCGCGCGCGGCCTGGTGCGCACCGAGCGCGGCAGCGGCACATTCGTCCGAACCGACAAGCTCGATTATCCGATCGGCCAGCGCACGCGATTTTCTGAAATCGTCGCGGCCGCCGGCCACGAAGCGGAAGGCCGCCTGCAAGGCCACCGCCACGAGCTGGCCAGCGAGGAAGTTGCCGCCCACCTCGGCCTAACAGTCGGCGCCGACGTGGTGCGGCTGGAAATTCTGCGTGCCGCCGACCGCGTGCCCATTTCAGTGGCGACGACATGGCTGCCGGCCGCGCGTTATCCCGACGCGGCCAAGATATTTCGCCGGCTGCGCTCCGTCACGCGCACCCTCGATCACTATGGGATCACGGGCTACGCCCGCAAATGGACCCGCATCAGCGCGGGGTTCACCGACGCGGTCGATGCCGGCCGGCTGCGGCTGTCGGTGCATCGGCCGATTCTCGTTGTGGAAAGTCTCGACGTCACGGGCGACGGCGAGCCTATCATGACCACGCGCGGCCGTTTTGCCGCTGACCGGGTGGCGTTGATCGTGGAAAGCTGACGGTTCTGTCACGCGGCTGTCGTCAACATGTCGTCTTTAGGACGCCATGTCCGGAAAACTCTCCCCGAATCCGTTGGTTGATCCGACCGCCTCGTTGTCGTCCGTTACGCTCGGCGCCTATACCGAAGTGGGTGCGCGGACCACGTTGCAGGAAGTGACGCTCGGCGACTACTCCTATGTCGTTAACGACAGCGACATTGCTTACGCGACCATCGGCAAGTTCACCTCGATCGCGGCGATGACCCGGATCAATCCGGGCAATCACCCGATGCAGCGGGCCAGCCAGTCGCATTTCACCTATCGCGCCAGCGCCTATTTCGACGGCGCCGAGGATGAGCCTGAGTTCTTCGCCTGGCGCCGGTCATTCCCCGTCACGATCGGTCATGACGTCTGGATCGGCCACGGCGCCATCGTGCTGCCGGGGCGCTCCATCGGCAACGGCGCGGTGATCGGCGCAGGCTGCGTCGTGACCAAGGATATTCCCGCTTATTCGATTGCCGTCGGCAATCCGGCGCGGGTGCTGCGGCCGCGTTTTGCGCCCGGGATTGCGGCGCGCCTGCAGGCTTTGGCCTGGTGGGACTGGCCCCATGACGAACTGCGCGCCGCCCTGGCGGATTTCCGCGCACTGTCGGTCGAAGCGTTCGTCGACAAATATGAAGAGCGAGTGCCGGTGCCCCATCTCATCGCCGCCGCGCATTAAGGCCCGTTATGCGTATTCAAGGCGGACAGACCCTGGTTGACGGGCAGCTGATCGAGACCGACGTTGGATCGATGAAAGCGCAGGGGTCATCGAGAAAATCGGCGCGGACGGCGGCAATGGACGTTGTCTCGATGCGCGCGGGCTCCATGTTTTGCCCGGCATCGTCGATATCCATGGCGACGCTTTTGAGCGGCAGATGATGCCGCGTCCCGGTGTCGGCTTTCCGATCGATGTGGCGCTGGTGGACAGCGACCGCCAGGCGGTCGCCAACGGCATCACCACCATTTTCCACGGCGTCACCTGGTCGTGGGAGCCGGGTCTGCGCGGCGCCGGCAATGCACGGGCTTTGGTAAGCGAGATCTGGACGTTGCGGCCCAGGCTTGCCGCCGACACGCATTGCCACCTGCGTCTCGAGACCTTCAATCTCGATGCCGAGGCCGAAGTCACCGATTGGCTGGCGGGGCGTCGTATCGGCATGCTCGCCTTCAACGATCACATGCCGGACGACAATACACCGCCGCGGACCCGCAAGGTGGCGCAGATGGCGGAGCGGGCAGGGCTGTCGCCGGAGGATTTCATGGCGCTGGTGGCGCGGTTGCGAGCCCGCGCCAACGAGGTGCCGGGCTCGATCGCGCGGCTGGCGGCGGCAGCCAATGCCGGCGGCGTCCCGACACTGTCGCATGACGACATGTCGCCGGAGCAGCGGCGCTGGTTTCGGGATCTGGACTGCCGGCTGGCGGAGTTCCCGACCACGCTGGAAACCGCTGCCGAGGCGACGGCGGCCGGCGATGACGTCGTCATGGGCGCGCCGAATGTCGTGCGCGGCGGCAGCCATATCGGCTGGATCGGCGCCGCCGACATGATCGCGCGCGGCTACTGCACGATTCTGGCCTCGGACTACTACTATCCGGCCCTGCTGCTGGCCGCGTTTCGGCTGGCGGCCGACGGCGTCGTGCCGCTGGAGACTGCCTGGGCCTTCGTTTCCGAAAATCCAGCGCGCGCGGCGGGCCTGCGCGACCG
>JAUSBQ010000200.1 GCA_030651965.1 Pseudolabrys sp.
TGGCTCGGGCGCTGCAGACGGCTCGCAAAGGATTGGGAAAATCTCAATCGAAAGGCGCTCGCGTTTCTGCGTCTCGCCTCCATCAGGCTCATGTTGAGAAAGCTATGCAATCCCGTATGATCTCTTCGGACAGACTCTAAGTTTCAGTTGAATGCCGCTCAGGAAGCCGAACTAGCCTTTCGCCAGCGCCGCTTGCTTGGGAAAAATTGCGGTCGCATCGCGATTTCGTCGCGCTCGAAAATTCGCTATAGTCGCGCCATGACAGTTACATCGCATGTCCTCGCCTCGGGCCCGGATTGGGGCTTTACCGATGTCATCTGCGCAAGCGGTCCGCGGGATCGTCCGTTCGAGGAGCAGCATGCGCAGGTGTCGATTTCCGCCGTGACACAAGGCACTTTTCAGTATCGATCGCGGCACGGTTCCGCCGTGCTGGTTCCGGGATCGGTGCTGCTCGGCAATCCGGGCGCCTGCTTCGAATGCGGCCACGAGCATGGTCACGGCGACCGCTGTCTTGCCTTCCACTGCACGCCGGCGTTTCTGGAAAGCATTGCCAGCGGCGTTGCCGGTGCGCGGCGCACGTCCTTTCCGGTTTCCAGCCTGCCGCCATTGCGTCAATTGATGCCGGTTCTCGCCGAGGCCGAGGCTGCGCGCGACAATCGCGACGCCGCCGCGTTCGAGGAATTGGCGGTGCGGCTTGCCGGCGCGGTGATCGCGCTACTCTCGCATGCAACGCTCACGCCGCGTCCGGCCAGCCCGCGCGACGAGCGCCGTATCACGGACGCGGTTCGGCGGATCGAGGAGCACGCCGATGAGCCGTTGTCGTTGCGCGACCTCGCGCGCGACGCGGACTTAAGCCTTTTTCATTTTCTGCGCACGTTCCGGCAGGTCGCCGGCATGACGCCGCATCAATATGTGCTGCGCACGCGGCTGCACCGCGCCGCTGTGCGGTTACGGCAAAGTGACGATGCGGTTGCCGGCATCGCCTATGACGCCGGCTTCAACGATCTGTCGACCTTCAACCGCCGCTTCCGCCGCCTGATGGGCGCCAACCCGACCGCCTATCGCGCGAGCGGCTGCCCCGCTTAAGCGTCCGGGATCATGCGCATTTTTATTTGCGCATGATCTTATCCGAAAACCGGTTCCCACCCACGGATCAAGTCCGAGGGCATGCTTTTCGGATCATGCGCTGCGCCACGGCGCATGGCCGAAGCGCTCCTGCAAGAACTCGAGAAACACCGCGACGCGCGGCAAGCGGTGCCGCCCGGCCGGATAGATCGCGGCCAGCGGAAACGGCTCGACGTGATGCACGTCGGTCAGCAGCGCCACCAGCTTGCCATCGCGCAGCGGCGGTCCGACGATGACGTCCGACAAGCGAACAATGCCGGCGCCTTCGATCGCCAGCCGCAGCGCCGCCTCGGCGTCATCGGTGGTGACGCGCGGCCGCACCTCGACGACATCGATGCCGCCGCGCGTCTTGAACGGCCAGCGATTGAGGCCGGGACCGGACACGACAATGCAGTCATGGCCTTTCAGATCGGCGGCGGTGCGCGGCGTGCCGCGCGCCGCCAAATAGGCTGGCGCGGCGCAGATCACGCGCTGGAGATCGGCGAGCTTGCGCTGGATGAAGGGGCCTTCCGGAATGTGGCCGGAGCGCACCGCGATATCCGACTGCTCTTCGATCAGGTCGACCAAGCGGTCGGTGATCGACAGGTCGATGTCGATTTCCGGATAGCGCGCCAGAAAATCGGCGAGCGCCGGCGCAAGCTGATGCAGGCCGAAAGCCGTGCCGGAATTGATGCGTAATTTGCCGCGCGGCGCGCCGCGCACCCGCGCCACCTCGGCCTCGGCCTCCTCGATATCGGCGACGATCCGCCGGGCCCGCGCCAGGAACGTCTCGCCCTCCGGGGTCAGCGACAGACGGCGCGTGCTGCGCTCCAGGAGCCTAACGCCCAGCCGGTCCTCCAGCCGCGATATCAGCTTGGAAACCGCCGAGGGCGTTATCCCCAAGTCGCTGGCTGCTAAGGAGAAATTACCGCGATCCATGACGCGGACGAAAACCCGCAGGTCGGAGCTGGCGTCCATATTCGTTCCATTTAGTCACATATGTATCCGTACAATAGACGATTATCTTACGAACGAAAGATAATACTATGCACTCAACGCATGGGGATACGACATTGGAAACCCCCGTGTTTGGAGATGACCATGACGAACCGGAAGAACATGACCCCTGTCACCATCGACGCCATCATCAGCCAGGCGCGTGCCGAGCGCGCAGAACATATGCGCATGGTCCTGGTGGGGCTGTACGCCAGACTGAAGCGCTTTGTTGCCGGATTCCGCCCAATCAAGGCGCAGACGCCCCGCCGCCGCGCAATGGCTTAGGCGACACGACGGACGAACGACACCACCATCTTACCGTCTTCTGAGATCTGGCGCGGCTTACTCCTCCCAAGTCGCGCTTCACTTGCCGAAACGGCACGCCCGGACTGGTCACCTTCCCCGACCGTCCGGGCGTTTTTTTGGCCAAACTTGACGCCGCAGCCCGGCAACCCCACACCTATCCCTGTCAGTCGGCCGGACGGCCGTCCCGGCTATGCTCGAAAGGGTGCCGGGGAGGAAAGTCCGGGCTCCATGGACGAACGGTGCCGGATAACGTCCGGCGGGGATGGCCAAGCGCAAGCGTGGCTGGCCTCAGGGAAAGTGCCACAGAAAACAGACCGCCTTGGCCGCGTTGTGTATTGGCCAGGGTAAGGGTGAAACGGTGGGGTAAGAGCCCACCGCGCTTGTCAGCAATGACAGCGGCACGGCAAACCCCACCGGGAGCAAAACCGAATAGGAATGACGTAGGGGCAAATCTTCGGGTTTGCTCTAGGTCCGTCCGGGCCAGTCATTCGGGTAGGTTGCTTGAGGCGCCGGGCAACCGGCGTCCCAGAGGAATGGCCGTCACGTATGCTTACGGAAGCATGCCATACAAAACCCGGCTTACAGGCCGGCTGATAATTGTAAGGGGGGCTCGGCGGGAAACCACCGAGCCCCCGCCAATTTCGGGCTGCCGTTTGCGGCGGCAACGTCACCATGACTCATCGCAATGCGCGACGGTGCCACGTCATTCATGATCGCTTGAGCCCTTCGTCCCGCCAACCGAGACCGCCATGCCCGCTGCGCCGCCAACCGACACGCTTCCCGAGGCGCTCCACGCGCTGACGCCGCCGACGGCGTTGGCGGCGCTGGGCGTATCGGCCGAGCTGGGGCTGTCCGACGCCGACGTCATGCGCCGCC